>JAHEKM010000012.1:38575-40514 GCA_024638325.1 Gemmatimonadota bacterium
AACGGTACGGGCCCCTCACGGCGGTACACGACCTCAGCCTGCGCGTGGAGCCGGGTGAGGTCTACGCGCTGCTCGGCCCGAACGGGGCGGGCAAGACGACCGCGCTTCGGTGCCTGGCGACGCTACTGAAGCCGACCTCGGGCTCGGCGGAGATCTGCGGAGTCGACGTGCGTACGGACCCGCTTGGGGCCCGCGGGCGCATTGCCTATCTGAGCTCGTCCATGGGCCTCTATCAGCGCCTCTCGGCGCGCGAGCTCATCGCGTACTTCGGTCGGCTGCACGGCCTGGAGGGGGCCGAGCTCGAGGGCCGGGTGGAGGACATGGTCGCCCTCTTCGACATGGCGCCCTTCGCGGACCGTTTGTGCGCCAAGCTCTCCACCGGTCAGCGCCAACGCGTGTCCCTCGGCAGGGCGCTGGTGCACGATCCGCCGGTGCTCATCCTGGATGAACCGACGCTCGGACTCGATATCCTCAGCGGGCGCACGATCCACGAGTTCATCGTACGGGAGCGGGAACGCGGCAAGGCGGTTCTCCTCTCAACGCACCAGATGGAGGAGGTGGAGCTGCTGGCCGACCGCGTGGGCGTCCTGCGGAAGGGGGAGCTGGTGGCTGAGGGTACCCCCACGGAGCTGGTACGCGCCCTGGGAGCGCCGAACCTGGCGCGAGCCTTCCTGGCGCTCCTGTCCGACTGGACGGTCGCCGCGGGCGGAGGGCAGTCGTGAGCGCGTGGTGGGTCGTTTTCCGCAAGGAGCTGCTGGAGACGCTCCGCGACCGCCGCACGCTCTTCGTCATGATCGTCGTGCCGGTCATGCTCTATCCCGTGGTCCTGATCGGCACGGAGCAGCTCTTTCTGTTCGGCGCACGCAACCTCGAAGCCGAGACATCCGTTGTGGCCGTCGTGGGTGACGCCCCGGGGCTGTTGGAAGTCGTGCGGGCGCGTGAGACTCTGGAGACGACGGAGGTCGCGGGCGACCCCGCCGAGGCCCTGAAGTCGGAGGCGGTCAGCGCCATCGCGGTCGTCGGTGCGAACGTCGGGCCGGACGGGACGCGCGACGTCACCCTCCTGTTCGACGCGGCTTCGGATCGGTCGCAGCGTGGCCACACGGAGCTGCGAGGGGCCGTGCTGGAGTGGCGCGATTCGGTGCTGGTGCAGCGACTTCGGGACCGGGGACTGCCGGCGACGTTCGCAGCGCCGGTAGCCGTGGCGGACTCGTCCATCGCGCTTCCAGCGGACGTCGGTGGCTACACGCTCGGCCGCGTGCTCCCGCTCCTGCTCGTGATGATGACCGTTCTGGGGGCCTTCTATCCAGCGATCGACCTGGCCGCGGGTGAAAAGGAGCGTGGCACGCTTGAGACGCTCCTGACGGCACCGGTACCGGCCGGGGCAATGGTCACGGGCAAATTCGTCACGGTGGCTCTGGTCGGGATCGTGGCCGCCGGGCTGAACCTCGGCAGCATGCTGCTGACCTTCCAGACCGGAGTCCTCCAGGTCACCCAGACGATCGGGCTCGAGGTGTCGCTGCCCCTGCGCTCGGTTCTGGTGATCTTCCTGACGCTGATCCCGCTGGCGGTGCTGTTCGGAGCGGTCTTCCTGGGGCTCGCCGTGCGCTCGAGCTCGTTCAAGGAAGCACAGAACGCACTCACACCGGTCTACGTGCTCGCCCTCTTCCCGGCGATGCTCCCCGTCTTTCCCGGCATCGACTTCGGACCGCTCTTGGCCGTCCTGCCGGTGGCGGGCGTGTCTTTCCTCTTCCGCGACCTGATGTCGGGCGATGCCGTCCTCGGGCTGGGCGCGCTCGTCGTCGCGTCGACCACGCTGTACGCAGTTGCCGCGCTGGCGTTCGCCGCGCGGGCCTTCGGCAGCGAGCGCGTCCTCTTCGGCGGGGACGAGCTGGCCGACCTACCCTCGAAACCGTGGGCCGAACGCCTCTGGGCCACG
>JAHEKM010000192.1 GCA_024638325.1 Gemmatimonadota bacterium
ATCCGCGGTCAGGATGCCGACCGTGTAGCCACCGACTCCGAAGAACCCGGCGTGCGCCAGCGAGAGCTGGCCCGTGTAGCCGAGCAGCACATCCAGGCCGTAGACAGCGATCGCGATCACAAAGGCCGTCACCGCCACACTCACCAGATAGGGATTGTCGACGACGAGCGGGAAGACGATCGCGACGAGGAGCAATCCAGCAGGCACGAGCCGGCGGACGAGCGTCGGGCCCATGCTACACGCCTTTGGCGAAGAGGCCGGTCGGGCGAACCACGAGCACGAGGACGAGCAGCGCGAACGCGATCAGCTCGGAGAACGCGAACGCCACGTACGTGCCCGCCATCGTCTCGGCCAAGGCGAGGAGATACCCCCCGATGATCGCCCCCGGGACGCTCCCCATGCCTCCGAGGATCACGATCACGAAAGCTTTCAGGACGATGACGGCGCCCATGGTGGGGAAGACGAGCACCAGCGGCGCGATGAGGGACCCGGCGACCGCGGCGAGCACACCCGACAGGGCGAAGGTGATCAGGGCGACGCGGCGGGTGTCGATTCCCACGAGCAGCGCGCCCTCCCGGTCCTGCGCCATCGCCTCGATGCTCATGCCCACGAGCGTCCGCTTGAGCAGCCAGTAGAGAGCGAGCATCGTCACGACCGCAGCGACGACTACGAGCACGCGCTGCTCCGTGATGTTCAGGCCCGCCACGCTGACGACCCCGTCGAAGGGCGTCGGCACCTGCCGGAAGTCGGGACCCCAGATGACATCGGCGGTCCCTTCGAGGAAGAAGAGGACGCCTAGGGCCGCGATCATGGCGTGAACGGGTGACTTGCCCTCCAACGGGCGAAACACCACCCACTCCATCACCCCACCCAACACCGCCACGACTACGACGGAGACGACGAGCGCCACCGCGTACGGAGCGCCCCATCCGGTGAGCACGACGTAGGCTACGTAGGCGCCTGCCATGTAGAGGGCCCCGTGCGCGAAGTTCGGCACCTTGAGGACGCCGTACACCAGCGTGAGCCCGAGCGCGACGAGCGAGTAGACGCTCCCGAGCGCGATCCCGTTGACCAGCTGCTGGAAAAAGAGCGTCAAACGACGAGCGCGTTCAATGGACGACGGAGCCCGCCGGAACGGGAATCTCGACGACCCTGAACTCGCCGTTCAGGATATGCGCAGCGTAGACGGCGCGCACCAGGTGCCCCTGGTCCGTGACGCCGTCCATCTCGAAGATGCGCATCTCTTCCGGCATCGCCCGCGCGGCCTCACCGACACTGGCCCGGATCGCCTCCGGGTCGCTCGTGGTTCCCGCGAGCTGCATCGCCCGTGCGAGGAGGTGTACGGCCTGATACGTGATCGCCACCTCGCTCGTGGGCACCTGGAAGTCTTCCCCGTAGCGCGCGTAGTAGCGCTCCACGAAGAACGGGGTCCCGTCCGTCGGATAGTCCTCTTGGGGATAGACCCCGATCGACCCTTCCAACGCGGCCATGGGCACGATCGTGACCATCTCCTCGAACTTGGCCTGGTCCATGACGAGGAAGCCTCCCCTGAACCCCTGCTCGCGCGCCGCTCTGACGACCAGCGCGGTCGGCTGCGATGGCCCGCCGACGAAGAGCACGTCCGGCCGGTCCGCGAGCGCGCGGCTCACCGCGCCGGTGAAGTCGGTGGTGGTGTTGTAGTCGACGCCGTGGTCACCTCCCACCGTGCCGCCCCGACGCCTCCACTCGGCGGTCACGCGCTCCGTCCAAGCACGGCCGTACGCCGTGGTCGTAGGTATGAGCCCGAGGCGTCCACCGAAGCGACCCATCATGACGTCCACGAACGGCTCTTGGTAGCCGTCGAAGCGTGGTGGCAGCATCACAGTGAGCGGGTTCTCCGCCTCCAAGATGCTCGGCTCGCTGCTGTACGCCGCGAGGAGGAACTTCGGTTCGGTGGTGTTGATCTCCTGGACCGCGCGGATCCCACCGGCGTGGGGCACGAAGATCACTGACGGACGTCTTTGCTGAAGCAGTCGACGCACGGCCGTCGCGGTCTCGTAGGGCAGGTAGCGGTCGTCCATGGACACGATCTCGAACCGGACCCGACGCCCGGCGACCTCGAATCCCCCGGCCTCCGCGATCTCGTCGGCCGCCATCTGTATGCCCCGCTGCACGTTACGCCCGTAGTACGCGGCGCCCCCACTCAAGGGACCGACGAACCCGATCGGTACGACCTCGAGTCCGTCGGCGCCGGCACCGCCCTCTCCGCACCCGGAGGCGGCGAGCGGCAGACAAGCTGCTAGCAGCAGCGCGCGCATGCGCGCGCCCGAACCCGTGGGGCGACACACGTAGCTCACGCGTTCCTCATTCACCGCCCGAGGTCGTCGACCGCCGCGCGGATCCACCGCTCCGTGCCGGCACCGGGCTCCGCGAACCCACGCGTGGGGTTCGACGCGACGATCTGGTCGGCCGTCCGCCCCTGCGCCATCTGCGAGCGGATGCGCTCCCGGATCGTGACCAGCATGTCCCGGTACGCGAGGAGGTCCGCCCGCCGAGAGAGCTGACCGTGCCCCGGGATGATGATCGTGTCGTCGTTGATCAGCCCGGCAATCGCCCAGGTCGCGTCGATCATCCCGTCGATCGACCCGCCGTTCGGGTTGTCGATGAAGGGAAGTCCGTAGCGGACGAACATGTCGCCCGTATGCACGACGTTGGTGTCACGGAAGTAGACGATGGCGTCCCCATCGGTGTGGCCTGGGCCGTGATGCAAGACGTCGATGAGATCGCCGTTGTAATAGAAGCGCATCGACTCGTGGAAGGTGATCTTGGGCAGGCCGACGGCATCGTAAGGCTCCTGGACCAGGCCGT
>JAHEKM010000102.1 GCA_024638325.1 Gemmatimonadota bacterium
CGGTCGCTTCCAGAGCGTTTCCGCCGAGACGTTCGCGACGCCCTCGGTGGGCAACACCGCCACCTCTCGGGACAACAGCACCGTCGTCGGAGCACTGAATCTCATGGTGGAGGCGACGGAAGACGTCGACTTCGTGGCCTCGGTCGGCCGCGGGTTCCGTTCACCCAACCTGGTCGAGCTCTTCTTCGAGGGCGTGGTCGCCGAGGGCGACGCCTACCAGCTGGCGAGCGCCGACCTGAAGGCCGAGACGAGCCTGAACGTCGACGTCGGTCTCCGCTACCAGAACGAGGGCCTCTTCGCGGAGGTCTTCCTCTTCCGTAACAAGATCTACGACGGCATCCGTGGCGAGGTCGTCACCGACGCGGCCGGCGACACGGTCCAGACGGCCGGCTTCGATACGTACCAGGACATCAACGTCGAAGAGATCCGGATCCAGGGCTACGAGGTGAACGTGGACTACCGGCTCGCTTCGGGCCTGGGCGCGGGTTGGACGTACTCGCAGCTGGACGCCCAGGACGAGCTCGACAGCGACAACCCGGTCGGGCAGAGCTACTCACGCAAGTTCACGGGACGTGTGGGCTTCCGGGATCCGGCCGGCCGCTTCTGGACGCAGTTCGAGGGCCGCTACAGCGGTGAGCAGAAGGAGGTCGCCCTGTCGGCCGGCAACCCGCTCGGCGAGGTGCTCCCGTCCTTCAAGGTCTTCGGTGTCCGCGGCGGCGTGCGGCTCCCGGAGGTCGGCGGGTTCCGCCAGTCGGTGACGGTGGCCGTAAACAACCTGTTCAACGAGCTCTACGCCGAGACGTCGAACGCGTCCTTCTTCCGCCCCGAGCCGAAGCGCAACGTCACCGTGAGCCTCGAGGTGGCGTTCTAGTCCCATGCCGACCTTCGTCCACTACATCCCGATCGCGACGACGGTCCTCACGATCTTCTTCGCGCCCATCGTGTTCCGGCGGTGGCGCGAGCGGAAGCCGGCACCGCATCTCTTCTGGTGGTCGATGGGGATCGCGGCGTACGGCCTCGGGACCTTCACCGAGGGCTTCACGACGCTCTTCGGTTGGAACGAGTTCGTCTTCCGCAGCTGGTACATCTCCGGTGCCCTGCTCGGTGGGGCGCCGCTCGCTCAGGGTACGGTCTACCTGATGTATTCGCGCAGGACCGCGAACCTCATGGCGGCGGCTGTGGGCGTCGCCATCGTGGCCGGCGCGACTGTGGTCCTCATGTCGCCGATCGACTACGCGCTCGTCGAGTCACACCGGCTGACCGGCGCGGTCATGGAATGGCGCCAGGCTAGGCTCTTCAGCCCGTTCATCAACAGCTACGCGGCGATCTTCCTCATCGGTGGTGCGGTCGTGTCTGCTTGGCGTTACTCGAAGGACCCCGACGCGCGGCACCGCTTCATCGGCAACTGCTTCATCGCCGTGGGCGCGCTCCTTCCTGGCATCGGAGGTATGGCGACCCGCTTCGGCTACACCGAGGTCCTCTACGTCATGGAGTTCATCGGCATCGTGCTGATTTGGATCGGTTACCGCTACAACGTGCTGCCCGGCGCGCGCGGGGCGCCCAGAGCGGCGAGCGAGGAGCCGGTAGCGGCGTAGGGTAGCCCGGAGGCCGGACGCTCGCGGTTCAGCTCTTCTTCTTGCCGATCTTGAGCCACTTGAGGGGATCGGGCCCACCTAACTTGTCCCACGGCTGCGTGGGGCTCGGACGGGGCGGGTGCTTGGGCGGCTCGGGTTCGCACGGTCCCTTCGGGACCTCGATCTTGGTTCGCTTCGGCTTCGGGGACTTCTTGGGCATCGTCGGGTCTCCCTCCTGCTGAGCACTACGCACGCGCGAGCACAAGGGTTCATTCGGACTCAGTCCGGCGACCCCTCTGCGAGCCGGGCGGCATGATCCAGCGCCGTGCTGAGCGCGTCTCCGCGGAAGCCTCGCCGGGCCAGGTAGCCGTGGAGTCGGCGGCGTGCCTTGTCGCGCTCCGGACCGTGATCGCCCGAGAGGGCGATCACCATCCGCGCACCCTGCTTGCGGATCCACGCCTCGGCGGTCTCGCGTGCGAGGTCGACGTCGTTGGCGCCCTCGTCGGCGAAGACGCGGTCGATCGTCTCGGAAGCCGAGTCGCCGTCGACACCCATCGCCCGGAGCTCCGAGACGAGTCGGGCCTTGCCTCGCGGGCGATGGCGCAGGCGGTCGCGTACGAAGGCCGCCGCGACGGCGTCGTCGTCGAGAAGCCCGCGCTGCTCGAGCCGATCCAGACAGGCGTCGATACGCTCCTTGGCGAAGGCCCTTTGGCGCAGCTTCGTGCTCAGCTCGTGGCGCGTGCGCGCGCGATGGGAGAGCAGGTTCAGCGCTGCGTCACGGACGCGCACATCGGCGTCCGCTTCGAGGAGGTTCCGGCGTGCGTCGGGTGCCAGAGAATCTCCCACTCCGAGCCGGCTGCGCTCGAGCGCCTCGAGGGTGACTTCGAACGGCTCGCTGTCATCGTCGAGATGGATGAGCACGCGCAGGCCTCGGGGACGGAGCGGCTCGATGCGGCGGATCTGGGGTCGCTGCGCGGGCATGCAGGAAGATATCGACTCGAGCGATCGCGGTGACCGTCACCCCATCTGCGCGTACCACGCTCCTTCGGCCAGGTCGTGATAGAGCGTGAGCACGCGGCCGTCGTCGAGCACAACGGTCCGGTATTCCCTGGAGATCGACTCGCGCCACCACTCGTCGTCGATGCGCCAGTGCTCGCGCACGACCGCGACGCGTCGGGCCGTCTTGCCCGGCAGACGCACATGGACCGGCTCACCGTGCTCGTCAGTGCGGACCACGACGGGCTTGGGCTGACCGAGCGGACGCAGGCGCGGCCGATGCGCGCCCGACCGCGGAGCGGCCGGTTTGTCTCCCAGGCGATCGTGCGATCCGCTCATGGATCGAAGCTCAGCAGCGCGTGCCTGCGCTCGGGGATGCGCGACCATGGATCGACTTCGACGACCCGGTAGAGCGGGGAGTGACCGAGGCGGAGCTTGAGCTCCTTCACCGCGTCGCGCAGTGAGGGCGGTACCTCCCCCTGGCCGAGGTCACGGCCCCCGGCTGCCCGACCGTTCCCCTCCTTCCGGTCGAAGAGGCTGGTCTGCGCGCTCGGCGCGCCGAAGTGGGTGAGCTCGAGCAGGAGCGTCTCCACGGCCTTCGGCGGGGGGGAGATCGCCATCTTCGCACGTAGTGGTGCGGCGATGCGCTCCCGCTCTGCGGTCGGTTCACGGAGCACCGTTTCGACGAACCAGGACCCGCCGCCCTCGAGGTGGGCGCCCATGCGCACGCCCGTGACGCTGCGCCCGCGCCGCGCGGGTCGTGAGAGCGCGCGCTCGACGAGGCGGTCCAACGCCCCGTGGAGGGTATCGGTGAGCCCCACCGGGTTCGGGAACTCGAGCGAAGCGCGGATCGGGCGCGGTCTGTGCCAGGGCCGGACCGGGTCGATGCGGCGACCTGTCGACCAGGCGAGCGCGCTTCTGCCCTCCGACCCGAACTGCGCGACGAGCGAGGGCTCCGGGAAGCGGCGCAGCTCGCCGAGCGTGCAGATGCCGAGCCGTTCCAGGCGCTGCACGACGAGCGGATCGACCGGTAGCACGCTCACCGGGCAGCGGGCGAGGAAGCGACCGAGCCTTTCTTCCGGAAGTATGATCGGCTCGCCCGCCCGGGCGGCCGCGGCCGCGACCCAGGCGCCGAATTTGCCCGGAGCCATGCCGGCGCGGGTCGCCGCGACCAGTGGGGCGGGGAAGACGCGGAAGAGCGAGCGGAGCGCCCGATGGACCTGCCGCTCGGGCGAGCCGAAGAGCCGGCCCAGGCCGTCCATCCCCAGGAAGACGCGTCCTCGGCCCGCGGGCTCGACGACCGGCGTGAGGTCGCCCAGGGCCTCGAGCATCGTGTCGACCGCGGCGTCGTAGTGCGCCGGGTCGGGCTCGAGGAGCGTGAGCGCAGTGCAGAGCGATACGGCCTGCGAGACCAGTTGGCCCGGGCGCACACCGGCATCGTGCGCGCGCTCCGACACCTGCCAGATCGTGCGGCGCGTGCTCTCGCCCGGGGAGAGTAGGGCGACCGAGGTGCTGTCGAGCTCAGGGGAGCGTACCAACTCCAGGCGGAGCTCGAAGGTGGGGAGCCAGAGGCAGAGCGCCTGCCGGCTCCCGGTCGTGACGCGGGGGGCGGCAGGGAGGAAGGCGCTGTTCGTACCGGGGCCGGTGGCCCAGCTTTGGGTCCAGGCGGGGGAGTCTGGGCTCTGGTTCGGGGCCCACCCTCGACCTTGGTGGGTGGGAACCTGAGTCTGCGCGCTCGATGCGGCCATGCCCATAGCCCGTTGGGACGACGTGGATGATGGAGACGAAAGTCCCCGGCTCCCGAAACCTCCCCACATCCGTGTCCGCCCACCGTGGGTTCGAAAACCGGGGACCCGATACCGAACAAAAGCCGAATCGGACACCGAAGATAAGCCGAAGATCGGGGTCGTGCAACCGGGCCTCTGTACCTGTGTTTTCGACGTTCCCTGTGCCCTACTCGATCCGGTAGACCGGAACGCGCATGACCCCCGCATCGACGCGCACGCCGTACGCGCGATCACCCGAAAATGCGCTGAGCCGCACGCCTTCCGGAGCTGTCAGCTCACGGACCGTACTCATCGCTTCGGTGTCGATCGCCCTCCAGAGCTCACGACCGTCGACGTCGTCGAGTCGGACCCAGAGCGTCCCGTCCCCGGCCCACTCGAGGCCGCAGACGTGGCTCATCATCGAAGGTGTGTACAGGTCCTCCGACGTGGGATCGATCTGACGCGGTAGCTGAGCGTGCACGAGTGCCCGGACCGAGTCGGGCAGGGGAGTGGCCGGAGGCGCAACCCGGAGCGAGCGGCCGGGTGTACGGCTCGGGCCTTCGGTGCGCCACTCGATCAGCATGCCGTCGACTCCCGACGCGACCCACACGCTGCTGTCCGAATCGATCGCGACGTGGGCGAGCGGACAGAGCGAAGTGCCGATCTGCGCCGTGAGCGTCGGGCCGCGAAAGAGGAGGTCGCTCGACGCGACGGCGAGCACGGGGTCCACACCGGTCGACATGCCGCCCAGGAGCACGGACAGGACCGGGGCGGGATCTTCTCGAGAGATGCTGCCCTCCACGAGCACGGCGTACCGGCCTTCGCCCATTCTCGTTGCCGCCTGCGCTCCGAACGGCATCCGCTCGGACGCGAGGAGCTGGCCGGCCAGGGTGTACGTGTTCGCGAGCGCGCTCGGGTTGAGCACGGTGAGCTCGTCCCCATGCACGTCGACGTACGTGGGTCTGTTGAGCTCGCCGGCGGCGTTTCCGCGCTGGCCGAACGTGTTCAGGTACCGGCCGGCCCGGGAGAAGACGCGCACCCGATCGGCTCGCTGGTCGAGCACGTACACGTTGCCGTCGTCGTCTACGGCCACGTCGGACACGTAGCCAAAGGCTTCCTCGAGCCCTCGGTCTTCCCCGCCGAGCTCGAACTCGACGACGGGCTCGACCTGCGCGACCTGTGGGGCGAGGACGGCGGCGAGGAGGGCGAGTGCGGTCATGTGGCTTCCTCTTACGCTGCCGCGATCTTCGCGATCAGCTCGGGGATGTCCGCTTGCTCCAGAAGATGGATACCGAGCCGTTGGTCGGACACTCCGGGCCGGACCCGGTAGGAGTACTCCGCCTTCCCGTCCACCACTCGTCCGTCGAAGTGATAGAACCGGATACGCGCCTCCGGCTCCAGGGCGTCGACGAGCTCCGTGAGGTGGGACGAGAACACGAAGCCGCTTCGGCGTGCCTTCGCGAAGCCCAGGATCACCGCGGTGGACGCCTCTAGGGCGTCGCGGACATTGGTCCCCTTGAAGACCTCGTCGAACAGGACGAAACACCGGCGACCCCCCGCGAGGTGCTCGGCCGCCTGCTTTACACGCAGCACCTCGGAGAAGAAAAAGCTCAGCCCCGCACGCAGGTTGTCCGCCGGATTGAGGCTGGTCAGGAGCACCTCGACCGGTGTGAGCCGGGCCCACGTGGCGGGCACACCCATACCCACCTGGCCCAGGATGAGGGCGAGCGCCGCGGCGCGGAGGTAGGTCGTCTTGCCCGCCATGTTCGGTCCGGTGAGGAACACCATGGGCTCGCCTCCGTTCAGGCCGATCGGATTGCCCACGGAGTCGGCCACGAACGGGTGATGGAGCTCGTCGGCCTCGAGCTCGAAGTCGTGAGCGTCCAGCACCTCGGGCAGAGCCCACCCGAGCCGTGCGGTGGCCAAACCCATTGAACGCAACGCGTCGATTTCGCCGACCCGTGCGACGAGCTCATCGATATCCGGTCGCAGAACGCCGCGGAGGAGACCATCCGCTCGGAGCACCGAGGGGGGCCATTCACTTTGCGTCGTCGGTCGACACGACTCACATGCGGCAAGCAGCGCTTCGAGCTCGCTGCGCACCAGCTCCGGTGGATCCAGCGCGAGAACCCCTCTCGCGATATCGACCAACTCGACGAGCGCGGAGCGTGTCAGGCGAACGCCGTGGTTGATTTCGTCGTACAGGTCCCTGTAGCGCAGCCAGAACCACAAGGCACGCGCGGCGCCCCCTCGACGTTGCACGACGATGTTGGACACGCTGTAGCGTTTCAGGGCCTCTATGTTGCCCGAACGCAGACGGAACGCTCGGGGATGATCGGCGAAGAAGCGTACGGCGTCCTGCACGCTGCGGATCGCGGCGACCTTCACGAGCGGTGTTCGCACCCGCCGCTTCAGAGCCTCGTGACCCGCGTGGGTCTGAGTCTCGTCGATCAGCGCGAGAAGCCCGCCCCGGCGCTGGGAGTCCTGGAAGACCTCGAGGTCGGAGAGCGTCGTAGAATCGAGCAGCATGGTCGCCTCCTTCGGGACGGGCTCGTCGTCAGGTCAGCTCGTAGGTCGGCCCACGAGCGCGAGCACGGGAATGGGGGCCTTCGCCACCACGAACTCGGACACGGTCCACTCGTAGTCCGGGACCCGGACCGACCCTGCGATCTCCTCGAGCTCCGCTGGAGTGTACGTGCGCAAGGTCGACGCGAACCCGTCCCACGCGATCAACAGCGGAAGGACCGGGGGGAGGTAGGTGAAGAGCAGGGGCAGCACGCGCCGGGGCCGCACGAAAGGCATCAGTGCGAGCACGAACAGAGGGATGAACAGGACCACGAGGAACCCGGGCAGGGATCGCTCGGTGGCCTCGAACGCCGCGAAGCCCACTCGCCGCTCCTGCGCGCTGCGCATGATCGACGCCACCTCGTCGGGCGAAAAGTGGTGCAGGCCCGTGAACATTGTCCACACACCTGCGTCCGAGGCGGGGACGTCGAGCGCCGAGACCGGTTCTCGGAGGTACTCCACCCCTGTGACACCCGAGAGCCTCGAGAGGGCGTCCGTCGACGGCGCGACGTCGGAGAGGACGATGCTGAGGTCCAGTCCCCGCTCACGCAGCTCCTTGCCCAGGGTCGCCCATGGGCCACCCCCGCCCGAGGCGAGGTCCAGCACCGAGGACGCACCCAGATCCGTGCAGAGCTTCTCGACCACCGGGATCGCCACTTCGTATGGCCGGGCTGTCTCGATCATGACCTGTAGATAACCGGTCATCGCGTCGCGTAGCCAAGCGGGGCAGCCCGCAAGATCCGCGATCTCGTGGAATTCCCTTCGCTTCATCGGCAGGCGGTCCTCGCGTTCTCGCCGCCCCGGGTCGTCATCCGCAGGCGATCGCGGGTGCCGAGCCCAACGAGGCATTGATCCTCCACCCCTCGGGGGTTCGCACATAGAGGTAGATCGCCCTGCCCTCGGTGATTACGCTGCCGTCGCGCCTCACGCGAGCGAAGTCGAGGGTCACGAGCGCGGCGCGGTCGTTCAGCACGCAGACGTCCGATCCGCGGATGTCGGAACGGTCGTACCCCTGGGCGGGCAGCGGCGCCATCATGTCTTCGAAGCGCGTCTGGACCTCGTCGCGGGTCGACCGCACGTCCACCCCCGCGCCGCCCAAGAAGTAGGCGGGCGCCATGTACACGCTATCCGCGATGAAGTCGGCGCGCCCGTCCGAGAAAGCCGAGACATACTCCTCGAGCGCCGCCGTGAGGGTGGCTCGCAACTGGGTGGAACGCTCCACTTGAGCCGAGGCGTCGGTCCCGAAAACCCCGCACATGCCGAGCGATGCCGCGACGATCACGCGGAGTCGGGCGACGCAGACGCGTGCCTTGGCGCGTCGGGCACTCACGAGAGCCCCTCTCGCTCGCGGGCGTACAGGTACGCGGGAAACGCACAGGAGAGCCCGATGGAGAGATTGAGTAGGATGTAGAGCCAGGGCCTCCGCGCTTCACTCTGAACGAGCCACACCCAGAAGACGATCGATGAGATGAGTACGTCGGACGAGAAGCCGCCGGCGGCACCATTCACGAACAGCGCCGACACGAACGTTCCGAGGCCGAGACCCTCGGCTCGGAAGTGAGCGAAGAAGAACGTGTAGGGGACGACCGTGCCGAGGACGGCCAGCCACAGGTAAAGCGTTCTCATCGGAGCCCCCGGGGTGTGGATCGATCGCCGCCGGAGCGGCCGTCCAACGGACCCGTGATTGTGCTGGCGCGACCCCGGGGCTAGCAAGTCGTGCTGCCGGGCCGCACCTGGTGCGGCCCTCGAGACCCAAGTGTGTAGGGTCGATGAAGCTCGCCAGCCTTGTTACCTGACCGGCGTAGAAGCGGGCCCCGTCGAGCGTTGTGCGCGAATCTGTCGGATCGGCGACGAGCCGAGCCGCACGACCCGCAGCAGCAGTTGCTTGTCTGGATGCCGCCCTATAGCTGACGGCAACGCAAACCTGGACGCGATCTCGTGCTCGCCTGCGCCCAGACGGCGTATCTCCCTTCGTTGCCCGGACCTCCTAGTCCAGGGCCCGCTCCTGCTCGCCGAGAGCCTGTCGGTGCAGCCGGTCTCGACGGTCACACAGGTGCACAGATCACACCTGTGCGTGCCACGACCTAGTGGCTACGAGCGAACGCGGTCCTTGAGGCCCTTTCCAGCCTTGAAGGTCGGAACGGTCATCGCCGGAATCTGGATCTTCGCGCCCGTGCGGGGATTGCGGCCCTCGCGTGCCTTCCGGCGTCGCGTCCCGAACGTACCGAAGCCCGTCACGGCGAAATCGCGGCCAGCGTCGAGCTCGATAGCGATGATTCCCTCTCTCGGGTCCGTCGAGAAGATGCAATCGATCACTTCGCGCGCCTTGGCTTTGGTCAGGTCCGCCTGCTTGGCCAGCTTTGCCGCGAAATCGTCCTTGTTCATCCTTCCTCCTCTTTCAGTGATTGAGGCACCGATCAGTGCACGACGCTCCAGTATCGAAGCTCGGAGGGGCGGTGCCAAGGCCCGGAACCCCGCCGACTTTGCGAAGATAGGACGCGGGCTCTCATGATGCCAAATGCCTGAGCGCCCGGCGCATCGGCCGAGGGCGGTCGTGCGCGTCCAACCGAGGCCTTCGTGAGAAGCTCGAGTACGGGTTCCACAAGCCGCCACGATTCGAACTTGTAGCCTCGCGCGGCTGAGGAGCCGAGGCGTTCGCGCACGGCGCACCACGCGCGCAGATTGGCTTAGCATGATTAGCGGCCGGCGCGCTGACTGGCCCGTTGCCACCCCCTCCCGTGACCCTCTTCACCTCCGATCGCGAACGGCGCCTCTGGCTCTGGACGCTGGCCGTCATGGTCGCGATCTACTCGTCTCTCGGGCCGGCCCGTGCGGTGGTCGACGCGCTCCGGGCACGCGGTCTATTAGAGGCCTTCTCTACGGCGGTCGCGCTTCTGGTGGGTCTTGCCGTGCTCTGGCGCTGGCGTAGAACACGCCCCGGCTGGAGCGAGATCGGCGTGGGGTTGGGCGTCGCGCTGGCCTATGGCTGGACGTTCCTTCGTATCGGGAACCCGGCCGAGCGCACGCACCTGATCGAGTACGGGATCGTGGCCGCGCTGTTGCACCAGGCGCTCCTGGAGCGCAATGGCGGAGGGCGCTCGGTTCCCATGCCGGCCGCTCTCACCGTTGGAATCACCGCACTACTGGGCCTGCTCGACGAGGGTATCCAGGCCGTCTTGCCCAGTCGCGTATTCGACTGGAACGACGTCTTCTTCAACGCCTTGGCCGGGTTCATGGTCATCGTTGCGAGGCTGGCGCTGGCACCGGTACGCCGGCCGGGATGGCGCCTGTGGTTCCTGTGGTTGATGGCTGGCTCAATCGGTTGGGGCTGGCCGATGGACGTGGGCTCGTTCGGCGAAGGGCCCTTCATCACCATCTCGCCGTCCTTACCCGCGCTGAACATTCCTCTCTACGCGAGCGTGGCCGCGGGTGCGACCGTAGTCGGGGTCCTGCAGTGGCTGATCCTGAGGCGCTACGTCCGCCGAGCTGTGCTATGGGTGCCGGCGAGCCTTGGGGCCGCCGCCATGGGCTTGGTTCCAGTCATCGCGGTCGGGCCTTCGAACGGAAGCCTGGGCTTGTTGGTGGGGGTCGTGGCGTACGGAACACTGGCCGGCGCACTGCAGTGGCTCGTTCTGCGCCAACACGTCGCCCGGGCTGGCTGGTGGGTCCTGGCGAGTACCGTGGGCTGGGTGCTGGCCCTACCCGTGGGGGACATGGCCGGACCGCCTGGTTGGGCGATCCACGCTGCGGTGACGGGGACGGCACTGGTGCTACTGCTTCGGCAGGCAGGCCACACGCCATCCCATTGAGCGGCGGCTGCAACGCGCTCGATCCGCTCAACGCGCGGGCAGCAATTCCTGCCGGGAGGCGTTGCTGGGCCGGCGGCGCGGGGTCAGCCCGTTGGCGGCCCGTTCGGATGTCTCCTACAGGCGGGAGGCTGCTCCACTGTCCAGCCCATGGTAAGGATCCTCCACTCCCCCTCGACACGAAGAAGCGTGAAGACGTCGACTCCGCAGTGCGACCACGATCCGTTGACGTAGAGATCGTACGGTAGCCAGACCGTAGCCAGACCTGCGGCTATCCGAACCTCCGCATCAAAGCCGCGCTCCACGATATCTCCGGAGAAGCCTCGTCGACGTTGTTCGGCCCGCGTGCGAATCGAGTGCCTGACGTCCTGGCCCGTTCCCGAAACGGTGAAGACGAGTGCCTCATCGACCATGAGATCAGTCAATGCCACCACGTCTTCGGCTGTCACGGCCTCTAGGGCGGCCTCGGCAACAGCCTGTGCCTGGCGTCGTTCTGCCTCCGTCCCCTGACCGAAGACCGGAGCGGCGGCCAACGACAGAGCGGCCAGGACATGGATGCCTAAGGCGAGCGGCAGCTTCATTACGCGCCCC
>JAHEKM010000103.1 GCA_024638325.1 Gemmatimonadota bacterium
GAGGTCACCTGCCTCCTCGGGGACAACGGGGCCGGGAAGAGCACGCTCATCAAGGTGCTGGCCGGCGTGCACCCACCCACCTCCGGCACCTACCTCCTGGATGGACAGGTGGTCCGCTTCGGCTCGCCCCGGGAGGCGCTCGGCCAGGGCATTGCGACGGTGTATCAGGACCTCGCCATGGTGCCCCTCATGAGCGTGTGGCGGAATTTCTTCCTCGGGTCCGAGCTGACCGTGGGGCGGGGGCCGCTGCGCCGGCTGGACGTGGCCCGTTGCCGCAGCGCGGCCATGGAGGGTCTCGGCGCCATGGGTATCGAGCTGCGCGATCCCGAGCAGCCCGTGCACACCCTGTCCGGCGGGGAGCGCCAGGCCGTCGCCATTGCGCGCGCGGTCCACTTCGGCGCGCGGGTTCTCATCCTCGACGAGCCGACGGCCGCGCTCGGCGTGCGGCAGTCGGAGCGCGTCCTCGAGATCGTGCGCAGGGCCGCCGACCGCGGCGTGGCGGTGGTGCTGGTGACGCACAACCCGGCGCACGCGCACCCGGTGGGAGACCGCTTCGTCGTCCTCAGGCGCGGCCGGGTCGTAGCGGATCGTCCGCGAGCGGACATCGGACAGGAGGAGCTGACACGGGTGATGGGCGGGAAGGACTGAGCTGCTGGCCCCCACCCGACGTCCTCCGGGCCGCCGGGCCCCGGAAGCGGCCTCAGGCTTTCCTGGCCCGCGCCGCCTCGCTCCGGCCGGCGGAAGCGCTGCGCCAGCGGAAGCGCTCGGCCCACCGGTTCGGATGGCCCTCGAGCACGTCCGCGATGAGCACACCGTGCAGGGGCGCGAACTTGAAGCCGTGTCCGCTTCCGCCGCCGGCGACCACGAGCCCCGGGCGATCGGGATCGTGGTCGATGAGGAAGTCTCCGTCGAAGGCGTCACAGTAGAGGCACGAGCGCGTGCCTACGACGGGAGCGTCGGCCAGGGAAGGGATGGTCTCGCGCAGAAAGGCACGCAGCGCCTGGACGTGCCCGTCGGAAACAGCGGGTCGCTGGTCCGGGCGGACCGCGATTCCCCGACCGTGGTGGCCGACCTTGAGACGCCCGTCGGCCAGTGCGGGCAGCCCGTACCATCCACTGCCCGCGATATCCGCCGCCCAGGGCGGGAACGCTGGGGCGCCGAAGTGGTCGACCTGATCGACCCCCAGGTACACGACCGGCTGCGCCGTCGCGCGTAGGCGATCGGAAAGCCACGGAAGAAGCGTCGGCGTCCACGCCCCGGCGCACACGACGACACGGTCCGCCTCGACGTGCTCACCCGCCGTCGTGATCACACCCCCCACCGACGAGCCCACCTCCCGGAGTGAGCGAAACGCCGCCGCCCGCCAGCGGACGCCTGCGGCCTGGCCGAGCTCGACGAGGCGCGCCACCGCCTCCGCGCTCTCGGCCCAGCCGGCGCGCTCGTTGAAGTAGCCGTCCGTCAGCGCGCCCGACCGCCAGGCGGGGAAGCGACCGCCGAGGTCGGAGCCGGAGACGCGCTCGGGCCGGTAGCCCCGCTCGCGAAGGACTCGCCAGCTCTCGTGCTCGAAGCCTCCCGGAGCCATGGGGCCACGCGAGAGAATGAGGAAGCCGTCCTGGTGATAGAGCGGGCGCGGCCACTCCCGGTTCCAGCGGTCCCAACCCTCGAGCGCGGCTTCGGCCAGCTCGTGGTAGAAGGCGTCGGCGCCGTAGTCCATGCGGACGACCTTGCTCACGTCCGTCGAGGATGCGTGCTCGTGGGGAAGCGGGCCGGGATCGAGGAGCGTCACGTCCCAGCCACGCCGGCGCAGCTCGAGCGCGGCGGCCGCGCCGAAGACACCGGCTCCGACGACGACTACGTGTCCGGGCGATGCGGGCAAGGGAGAGGCGGTGCAAAGGGAGTAGGGATAGAATCGAGCGGACCGCCGCTGCTACTCCGTTCGCACCGGAACACTCATGCAGATCAGGATTCTGTCGAAGGACGACGTGCGCCAGGCCATCGACATGCCGACGGCCATCGAGGCGATGCGTGAAGCGTTCGCGGCGCTGTCGGGAGGCCGGGCGACGGTGCCGATCCGTGGCTCGCTCGAACGACGCTCCGGCCTCACGCTGCTCATGCCGGCGCACCTACACGAAAACAACGCGGTCGGGTTGAAGGTCGTCTCGGTCTCCCCGGGCAACGCGGCGCGGGACCTTCCGGTGATCCAGGGCGTCGTCCTCGTGCTGGACGGCGGCACGGGTGAGGTGCGCGCCATGATGGACGGCACATGGCTCACGGCGCTCCGGACCGGCGCGGCGGGAGGACTCGCCGCCGACCTGCTGGCCCGATCGGACGCGTCGACGGTCGCCCTCTTCGGGGCAGGCGTGCAGGCGCGCACCCAGCTCGAGGCTGTTCGGTGCGTGCGGCCGGTCACGGAAGTCCGGGTGCTGTCGCGCCGGGCCGAGTCGGCCGATGCGCTGGTGGCCGAAATCGAAGGAGTCGAGGCGCGGCGGGCCCACGACGCAGCCGACGCGCTCAGCGGCGCCGACCTCGTCATCGCGGCTACCGACAGCCGCACCCCGGTCTTCGACGGCGCGCTCGTGGAGCCGGGTGCGCACGTGACCGCGGTCGGCTCGTACACGCCCGAGATGCGCGAAGTGGACACCGCGCTCGTCGCCCGCGCTCGGGTCCTCGTGGATCAGCGTGAGGCCGCGCTCGCCGAGGCGGGCGACCTCATCGGGCCGATCCGGGACGGCGTCGTGGAGGCGTCGGTCATCGCCGCGGAGCTCGGCGACGTCGTGCTCGGCCGCGCCCCGGGCCGGACATCCGACGACGAGGTGACGCTCTTCAAGTCGGTAGGCAACGCGGCGCAGGACGTCGCCGTCGCGGTGCGGGTGCTCGCCCAAGCCGAGGCACGCGGTCTTGGTCGCGTGGTGGAGGTGTGAGGAGCGGCCCGGCCGCGTAGGTTCGCGACTCGATTCAGGAGGAGGACCCCGCACATGCTCGACCCGACCTCACGTCGCCGCGCGCTCTTCAAGAGCGCGGCCGTGCTGCTGGCCTGTGTGGCGTGCTCCCCCCCGGAGGGCACTGTGGAGCCGGCCGCACCACTCGACTTCATCGTGTGGCGCGCCTCCGAGCTGGAGACGCGCAACGCGGCGCTCGGCACGCGCATCGGCCCGGACGGCTCGGCGCGGGAAACGCTGGCCGACTACGTGACCCCGGCCGGGTCCCACCGCTTCCGGTTCATCCGGAGGGACGCCGACGGGCGGCCTGAGCAGCACGACGCCATCGAGGACGTGGTGTTCGTACAGAGCGGAGCCGGAACGCTGCTCATCGGCGGTCGCATGCTGGGGCGGACGGGCGACCTGGGCACCGAAATCGAAGGTGGCACCACGTACGCTGTGGCCGCCGGAGACGTGCTGCGCATTCCTGCGGGCGTGCCACACGCGTACAGGCCCGCACAGGGAGGCCACATCACTTACGTGCTCGTTCGCATGCCTGCCTATCGCGGCACGGTGGTGACCGAGCCGGACGGGGAGGCGCCTCAGTTGGAGCCACCGGGCTTCGGGCTCTGGCGCGCCTCCGAGCTGGCCGACCGCGACGCGGCCCTCGCGACCGCGGTGCGTGCCGACGGTTCTTCGCGCGAGACGCTCGGCGACTACGGAGCAGGGGGCGGCTCACATCGCTTCCGCTTCCTGCGCCGGGAGCAGGCCGGCCCGCCGGAGCTCCATGACGACATCATCGACGTCGTCTTCGTACGCAGCGGGTCGGGCGCGGTGCTCGTCGGCGGCGAGATGCTCGGCCAGTCGAACGTCCAGGGTGCGTCGATCCGCGGCGGCACACGGCACGAGATCGCGGCCGGCGACGTGCTGCACGTGCCTGCGCGCGTGCCCCACCAGTATCTCCCGGCGGAGGGCGGTCATATCACCTACGTCCTGGTGCGGTTTCCGGCCGTCGCGGACTAGCCCACGCGCGGGTCCTTCAGCTCGGGCGTGTCACGCTCCGCGGTTTGGCGCGTTCTCATGGCAAGCCACTCCAAACCATCCGTCATGCACCCGCCACGCGCGTCCCGCTCGGTCCTTTTCGGCATCCTGCTCCTGGTCTCACTGCTGGGAACCGCCACGTGTGACGGTGTCTCACTCGGGCCGGGCGACGCACTGAGCGAGGGCACCTGGGGCGGCGACGACGCGGGGCTCATCGTCAACGAGACGACCGCTCATGTTCATTTCGGGTGCACGTACGGGGACTTCCCGGCCCCCATCGAGCTGGACGACGAGGGCCGCTTCAGCGTGTCGGGCGAGTACCTGATCGATGCCTATCCCGTGGCGACCGGCCCCACACTGCCGGCCGAGCTCGCTGGGGTGGTCGAAGGTAGGGATCTGACGATGACCGTGGCGGTCAACGACACCATCAATGGCCGACTCGTCGTCTTCGGACCGGCGACCGTGCGGCTCGGGACCGACCCCGACATGCAGATGTGTCCCATCTGCGACATGGCGGACTGAGCGGGGCCGACCGAGGGCGCGGGCGAGCCCTCGCGCCGCTCAGATCAGTTGGTCGATCTCCCGCTCCAGCACCGGCTTCGGCACCGGGCCGACCATCTCGAAGAGCGGCTCACCGTCCTGAAAGAAGATCAGCGTCGGTATCGAGCGAATTCCGTATCGCTCGGACGAGTCTGGGGCCACGTCCGCGTTGACCTTCACGACCTTCACGCCGGCATCCGCGTACTCGATCGCGATCTCGTCGAGGATGGGCGACATCATGCGGCACGGTGCACACCACGGCGCCCAGAAGTCCACGATGCTGACGCCCGCGCTCCGCTCGACGAGCTCGGCGAAGTCCTCGTCCGTGGCGTGGACAACCGGGGCTTCGGGCTTCTGTCGCTTCTTGAAGAACAACTCGACGCTCCCTGTGACGTGTGCATGAGAACGTAGCACTCGGTGGGTACGCGTCGCGAAGTTGCGAGGCCCCTTCCGTGAGCGCAGCTTGGTGGCAGTCCCCGTCGTCTTTGGAGGTGCCAAGCATGGGCAGAGCTCCCCGCTGTTCCCGCCCCCTCGCACCCGCGACCGGCACGTCGCTGCTCGCCTTCCTGTGCCTCTGGGCTCCGGCCGCCGACGTGAGCGCTAATCGGAGGGGGAGGAAGCGCCGATCCCATCCACGAAGACGGGACGCTCAACCTCGAGGAGGCGCTTCGGAAGCCGAGCCGGGGCACCGTGGGCAAGACCAACGGTCTCCACCACTCCTGGTTCGTCTACAGGGCTCCCGCAGGTGCGGCTCCGACGTTCGATCCGCCGCAGACCTCGGTCTGGGAGGATGTCAGGCCGTGGACCAACTCGCCGTGGTCCAACTTCTGGCGGCCACCCGAGCCTCCTGACGACGATCGTTGGGTCGCGCGAGTGAGGTTCGCTACACCTGGGACGTACGTCCTGCGCGGGAGAGCGGACGACGGTGGTCTCTGGACCGACGTCGACGTGATCGTCGAAGTGCGGCCGCTGGTGAGGTAGGGGGCTTGCTCTAGACGACGGCGAGCGTGTCACCTCGGGGGTGATCTCGGGCGCTGATCCATGCGTTGGGCCACGCAGCCGTGCCATTCGCATCACGATGGTGCAGCCCGCTTCAAACGAGCACTTTGTTGACCAATAGGGTGCCCATGATTAGGGCTTCGCCTCCCGTCGAGGAACTCAAAGGAAGACGACCATGGCTCTCCCCACGACGTCCTATCGCCCCGTATCGGCTGCGCCCCCGCGGCTCGCCACGATCACCATGCTCCTGGCGATCGCCGCGCTTGTCTCCGTACCCGCGTCTGCGACGGCTCAGCGGCACGATCCGGACGAGGTGCACCAGCCGCACCTGTACGACGCGGCCGACTTCGGCATCGATCCGACCGAGGTGACGTTCAACCGGGACATCGCGCCGATTCTCGCGCGAAGCTGCGTAGGCTGCCACCGGGCTGGCGGCGCCGCGCCCATGGCGTTCGGGAACTACCAGCAGGCGAGGCGATACGCCGCCAGGATCAGGGACAAGACGGCCATCCGGGACCGGATGGGTGCGATGCCGCCGTGGTACGTCGAGAAGGACATCGGCATCCAGCAGTACAAGCAGGACCCGTCCCTGTCGAACGAAGAGTTGGCGATGATCCAGGCCTGGGCCGACAACGGAGCCCCCGAGGGCGACCCGGCCCACCTGACCGTCGAGCTGGCGCCGGAGCAGGTGGACGGCTGGAGGATCAACCCGGACCTCGTCGTGAGCTCGTCGGAGATCCTCGTGGAGGGCGGGGCCCCCGACTGGTGGGGCGAGATCGAGCCGATCGATATCCCGCTCGAGGAGGATCGGTACGTGAAGGCGGTCGAGATCCGCGAGATCAACGACGTGCCGACCGAGGGTACTGGACGCCAGACGGTCGGCGGTCGCTGGATCTATCACCACCTCATCTATCGCACCCAGGTCGAAGGCGAGAGCGTCCTCGGGGCGACGGGCTGGCCGGTGCACGAGGTGGGTCGCAACCCGGATTTGTTCAGCGAAGAGTCCGGCCGGCTGTTGAAGGCCGGCTCACAGATCGTGTCCGAGTCCGTGCATCTCCACTCGACGGGCATCGATACGAGGGGCCGGTTGGAGTTCGGCTTCGAGTTCTTTCCCGAGGACTACGAGCCTGAGTACGAGAGGGCTCTCATCGGCCTCGGCGACGGCCTCAACATCTCCATCGCCCCGAACCAGGGCGGACAGGAGCTCCACGCATATGCGGTGCTCGAAGATCACGTGAAGATCATCGCGTTCGAGCCGCACCTGCACGCCCCCGGCGACCGCATGTGCCTCGAGGCGATCTGGAAGCAGCACATCGAGACGCTGACCTGCGTGGGCTACGACCACAACTGGGTGCGCACCTACTCGTACGCCGAGAACCACGAGCCGCTACTGCCCAAGGGCACGGTGCTCCACATCACCGGCTACATGAACAACACCGAAGACAACTTCAACATCCCGGATTCGCGGAACTGGCAGGGCTCGGGGAACCGGTCGGTGGCGAACATGTTCATCGATCTCGGCATCCAGCTGAGGCTGACGGACGAGCAATTCGTCGCGGAGATGGCCCACCGTCGCGAGTTCTTCGATCTCGACGCGAACGACCACGTGGTCGGGTGCCCACTGTGCATGGCTCAGATTCCGTTGCTTCCGGAGGTCGAAGAGGATGAGGATGCAGCCGATGGCGCGCTCCTCGAGGTCGAGGCCAGCGCGGCCGTGGACCTGCTCGGATCGTGGGTACTGCCGCTGGAGAGCCCGCAGGGCGACTTCAACATCGACATGGAGTTTTCCGAAGGCGACGACGGAAAGCTCAACGCATTGATCAGCACGCCGGTGGGAGCCCCGGAGAACGCCGACCGCATTACCCGTTCGGGCGATGGCTACATCCTCGGCTTCACGCTGTCCGCTTTCGGGCAGTCGGTTGCGACGACCATCACGCTCATGCCCGACGGTGCGGGCGTGATGTCCGCCGAGGTCGATCTCGACGGCCTCATGAGCTTCTCTGGAACTGCGACCAAGGAGTGATGGCGATGAGACGGTTCTATCTCCCGGCCTCGCTGCTGATTCTGGGGGCCGCCATGGCGTTGGCCCCGATGGGGGCCCACGCCCAGCGCCATTCGTATCCGGGGGGTGGGCCGCTGTATCCGGCGTACGAGGGATGGACGGAGGCAGACGACGGCACGAGGGAGATGCTGTTCGGCTATATGAGCGACAACTGGGAAGACGAGATGGACATCCCAATCAGCGATGCGAATTGGTTCTCGCCCGGTGATCAGGATCGGGGCCAGCCGACCCACTTTTTGCCTCGACGCAACCGCTTCGTCTTCGCCGTGCCCGTGCCGTCGAGTTTCGGGCCGGAAGACGAGTTGGTCTGGACGCTGCGAGCAAACGGCGAGGAGCACCGAGCGTACGGGACCCTACGAGCGGATTTGTACGTCGACAACGTCGTCATCATGTCCGAGACGGGCACGTTGGGGGCAGGCACCAGCAGCCCCGAGATCCGTGCCAACATCCCGCCCGTGATCGAGCTCCTAGGGGATACGGAGCGCACAGTCACCGCTGGGGAGACCCTGACGCTCGAGGCCCTGGTGTCCGACGACGGCCAGCCCGCTAGGAACTCCCTCCAGTTCGGGGGCGGCGGAGATGCCGACGACGACGACGAGGAGGGAGAGGAAGCGTCCGAGGACGAGGACGATGAGGAGGAGGCCGCGCCGGATCCGAGGCGGCTCCTGGAGCAGGCCCTCGGTCGGTCCACGGCGACCGTGACCGTCAGCAAGCGGCTTGGCCTCCACTTCACCTGGTTCGTCTATCGGGGGCCTGGGGAGACGACGGAATTCAATCCCCCGCAGATCAAGCCCTGGGAGGATACGCGGCCCTACGCCAACTCGCCCTGGGCTCTCGGCTTTCGGGTCCCCGACGCTCCAGAGGACGGGCGCTGGGTGAGCGAGGTCACGTTTTCCGAGCCGGGGACCTACGTGCTCCGGGGTCGAGCGGACGACGGTGGACTGTACTCGGACGTCGAGGTCACGGTGCTGGTGCGCGCTCCGGTGCTCTAACAGAGAAGCTCAGAACAGTCTCGAGGGCCGCCCCCCCCATCAGATGCGGTGGCCCTCCCGGCCAAGCCTCCCCATCTTCGGCGCCGTGAGCGAGCAACCGACGGCGCTCTTCGAGCGCGAGAACGGCGGCTACCGCCCCACGCGCCTGAGCGGAAGCCCGTGGAGCGTCGACGCGCTTCACGGCGGACCGCCTGCGGCGCTGCTCGCCCGTGAAGTCGAGCGGTTCGAGGGGGGCCAGCGGTTCCGGGTGGCGCGGATCACCGTCGAGCTCCTGCGACCGGTGCCGCTGGAGCGCCTGGAGGTCTCGGCCTACCTGCGCCGGCCGGGCCGGAACGTGCAGCTGATCGAGGCCACGCTGCGCAGCCCGGATCACGACGTGGCACGCGCGACGGGTCTGCGCATCCGCCGCGGAGACATCTCGCTACCCGACGCGGTCAGGGACGACACGCCGCCCCCGCCGGGGCCTGAGCACGGGACGGCGCCCACGCATCGCTCGAGTCCCTTCGTGCCCGGCTTCCACTCCGAGGGTGTGGAGCACCGCTTCATTCAGGGCGGGTTCGACCGGCCGGGTCCGGGAGTGGACTGGATCCGCGTCAAGTACCCGCTACTCGAGGGCGAACCGCTCAGTCCCCTGTGCCGGGCATGCGCCGTGGCCGACTTCGGCAACGGCATCAGCGGCCTCGTTCCGGGCACACACACCTACATCAACCCGGACCTGACCGTGTACCTGCACCGCTATCCCGAAGGCGAGTGGATCTGCCTGGACGCGGTCACGCGGATCCATGGGGAAGGCATCGGGCTCGCGGAGAGCCGGCTCAGCGACGAGCGGGGCCCGATCGGGTGCTCCATGCAGAGCCTGATCGTGTCGGAGCTCTGAGGGCGCCCCCGGGGACTCAAGCGGTTGCGCGCGTGGTTGCTCCGGACGGTGCGTCGCCCCACCACCGACCAGCCCTGTCGGATGACCAGGGCGTAGCGAACTCGATCCCGCGCAGTCGCCGGGAGACCTCGTCCGCCGACGCGGGTCGATCGGCAGGGTTCTTCCGCAGGCAGGCCATGATCAGCTCGTCCAGCTCCTGGGGGACGTCGAGCTCTGCGATACTCGAGGGCGGCTCGGGCTCCGTGTGCAGATGCTGCACGAGCATGAGCATCGGTGACGAGGCCTCGAACACCGTCTGACCGGTGAGGAGCCAGTACGCGACGCAGCCGAGTGAGTAGAGATCGCTTCGTGGGTCCGCCTCGGCGTCACCGCCTTCGGCGCTCTCAGGTGACCCGTACGCCGGCGTTCCCGCGAAGCCGCCTGCTTCGGTCAGCTTCGGGTCGCCGCGTGACAGCTCGCCCGCCCGCTTGACCAGTCCGAAGTCGAGAACCTTTACGAAGTCCAGGTCTCTCCCGTAGCGGCACAGGAAGATGTTGGCGGGTTTGATGTCGCGGTGCACGAGGCCCTGCGCGTGAGCTTCGGCCAGCGAGTGGCACACCTGCTCCAGCACATGGACGACCCGTTCGGGAGGCAACGGTCCGTGGCGCTCCACCAGCTCCTCGAGGTCCAGCCCCTCCAACAGCTCCATCACGTAGTAGAAGCGCCCGTCCTCGGCGAGACCGTAGTCGTAGACCTCCACGGTGTGCGGAGAGCGGAGCTGCGCGGTGGCCTGCACCTCGCGCTCCAAGCGCTGCTGCTCCGGGCTGGTCCCGCCTGGGCTCGACCCCGAGCTGGTGCTCAGGAGCTTGATGGCGGCGGGCCGTGCGAGCATGTCGTGGTCGGCCTTCCAGACCTCACCCATCCCGCCCGCTCCCAGCTTCTCCACTAACTGGTAGCTCCCCATCTGTAGGGCCTTGCCCAGGTCGGTGCCCATGCTGAACACCACCCTCGAGCCCACGACCGCGATCGCCACACACATGTAGTTGGCGACGTACATCGGCGTCATGTTACCGAGCGGCGAGGCGCCCATCGCCTGTCCCAGGGCGTAGTAGGCGGGGGTCGTCGTGGCAGCGATGAGCGACGCCAGAAGCACCTTTCCCGTCGTGCTGGGCACGATCAAGGGAAAGAAGACGATCCAGACGGCGACCCAGGAGATGCCGGTGATGCCGTAGGCCTCGGGCCACCTCCCCCAGAGCAGGTGCGTATCGATTCCCGCTGCGGCGACCACACCGTAGATCAAGCCGACGTCCAACAGGCGGGCGTCCGACACCAGCCCGCTGCGCGCGAAGAGGTAGAACGCCAACGACGCTACGATGAAGGCGGCGGCGAGCAGGTCGGGTCCCTGAGGAAAAGCGCCTCCGGGCCCGCCCCCCACGTCCGCGATTCGGAAGGACCCGTACGCGAGCGGATACGCGGCCGCGTACGTGAGCGCCACGATCTCCAGGCGCCGTCCCGCCTTCCGGATCAGGTCCGGCGGGAGCCCGGTGAGCGTGGTCCCATCCGTGCGCTTGCTGGCGCAGTGCAGGAACCTGCGGTTGGCGATCTCCTTGTCGGGCATCGTGCACCACCGGGCGGCAGGGGAGACCGACAAGAATAACGTAGTGGCCTCCCCCGCCTAGCCTACGAGTCCGCCAAGCCTAGGACCCTGAGCAGCTGCTGATCGCAACGGACGCCGCAGCGGTGATGCGCGCTCATTGCGCCGCGCTCCGTGCGGGGGCCTGAGCCAGATTGCAGCGACGGCCTCGAATGGACTGACCCGG
>JAHEKM010000104.1 GCA_024638325.1 Gemmatimonadota bacterium
CATCGCTCTTTCTTCGCACGGAGTTCGCCGGCGATCCCTACTACGACCAGGTCTCGTCGGTCCTGACTGTCCACAACGCGGGGTACCAGGGACACTACCCTCCCGAGATCATGGACGACCTCGGCCTCGACTGGGATCTGTTCACCTACGACCGGCTCGAGTGGTACGGGAAGGTGAACCTGCTCAAGGGCGGTCTCGTCTTCTCGGACATGGTCACGACGGTGTCGCCCACGCACGGCCATGAGCTGCGCACACGTGGCGGTGGGTTCGGGCTGCACGACACGTTCTCGTCGCTGCAAGACCGCTTCGTGGGCATTCTGAACGGAATCGACTACGAGGTCTGGAACCCCTCTCGCGACTCCGTGGTCGGCGCGAGCTTCGACGCGGAGGACCTGTCCGGTAAGGCGCGCTGCAAGGCCCTCCTGCAGGAGGAGGTCGGCCTGCCCGTCGCCCCCGATGTGCCGCTGTTCGGGATGACCGCGCGCCTGGCCGAACAGAAGGGCTACGACATCATCTTGAAGACGGACATGTTCGACGAGCTCGACGCGCAGTGGGTCTTTCTGGGCGAGGGCGAGAAGCGATACGAGGACGCGCTTCGCCTGCTCGCGGAGGAACATCCGACGCGGGTCTCCGCGCGGTTCACCTTCTCCGAGGACCGGGAGCACCGACTTCTGGCGGGGGCGGACTTCCTGCTCATGCCCTCGCAGTACGAGCCGTGCGGGCTCACCCAGATGCGAGCCCAACGCTACGGAGCGCTTCCGGTGGTGCGGCGAGTCGGTGGGCTCGCGGACACCGTCGACGACCGGCTCACCGGGTTCCTGTTCGACGACTATGAGCCATGGGCGCTCCAGGAGGCGGTGACCTGGGCCGTGGACCTGTACAAGAAGCGGGACCGATGGGAGGAGCGGGTGCGCACGGCCATGGGGCGTGACTTCTCGTGGCGAGCCGGGGTGCAGGCCTACCAGGACGTCTACCAGAGAGCGGCAGAGATCCGACGCTCTGCCCTGAGCGGAAGCTGAGCGAAGCCGCTCGATGACGCGCTCCTCGGTGGTGGTCCACGGCCACTTCTACCAGCCACCGCGCGAAGATCCGTGGACGGACCGCGTCCCGCGTCAGCAGTCTGCGGCGCCACACCACGACTGGAATGCTCGCATCCACGACGAGTGTTACCGGTCCGTCGTCGCGGCCCCGCTCAAGGACGCCGAGGGTCGGGTGACAGGCGTGCTGAACACGCTCGAGTGGATGAGCTGGGACGCGGGCCCGACCCTGTTGCGATGGCTGGCCCGTGAGCGGCCCGCGACGTATCGCGCGTTCCTGGAAGCCGACGCGCGCGCCCGCGACCGGACGGGTCATGGAAGCGCGATCGCACAGCCCTACCATCACGTCATTCTTCCGCTCGCGACGCGGCGCGAGAAGGTGACGGAGGTGCGCTGGGGCATCACCGACTTCGAGCGACGCTTCCGCCGCCGTCCGGACGGGATGTGGCTTCCCGAGGCCGCAGTCGACATGGAGACGCTCGAAATCCTCGCCCAGGAGGGTATCCACTTCACCGTGCTGGGTCCGAAGCAGGTGGCCGAGGCACCCGCGGGGGGGCTGCCGGGGCGGGTCGACCTCCCGGGTGGGCGGAGCGTGGCCGTCTTCGTCTACGACGGGCCGCTCTCCCACGACGTCGCCTTCGGCTCCCTGGTGCGGGACGCCGACCTGTGGGTCGAGCGGCTGGCCGCCACCGCCCGGGAGCGGGCCGTGGTGTCCATGGCGACTGACGGCGAGACGTTCGGCCATCACCAGCGCTGGGGTGACCTGGGGCTGGCCGCGGCGCTGGTCGGTGCCGCGCGGCGCGGGGACCTCGCCGTCGAGGGATACGGCGCGGCGCTGGAGCGCTACCCCCCGGTCGAAGCGGTCGACATCGTCGAGCCGAGCGCCTGGTCGTGCGACCACGGCGTCGAGCGCTGGCGGAGCCACTGCGGCTGCAAGATCGATCCCTCGCGCGAAACCTCGCAGGAGTGGCGGGGCGTCCTCCGTGAGGCGTTGGCGGAGCTCAGGGCGAGCCTCCACGGGGTGTTCGAGCAAGAAGGCGCGAGCCTTCTTCGCGATCCCTGGGCCGCACGGGACGCGTACGGCGCGGTGCTCGACGAATCGGACGCGGCACGACGCCGGTTCGTGGAGGCGCACGCGGCCGCCGACCTGTCAGGCACGCAGTCGGCCCGGGTGCTCGAGCTCCTGGAGATGGAGCGGGATCTGCTGCGGATGGACACGTCGTGCGGGTGGTTTTTCGACGACATTGCCCGTCTCGAGCCGCTCCAAAACCTGCTGTACGCCGCGCACGCCCTCGAGCTCGCCGGGGCGGCGGCGGGCGACGTGGAGGAGCGGCTCGTGGCCCGCCTCGCAGAGATCGCGTGCAACGACCCCGACGAGGGGACGGGCGCCGACCTCTGGGACCGCGAGATCCGCGGTGGTGGAGAGGGGCCCAAGCTCCGGGTGATCGACGTCGATGCGGTTCGTCGAGTCGACGAGCCGGCTGCCGTGCTCGAGGTCCGACGGGCCCTCGAGCACCCATCGGCGGACTCCGTGGCGGAGGCGCTCGACGTGGTGGAGGGCGTCTCGGACGAGGAGTTGGCAAAGGCCCGGAGCGCGGTGGGCGCCACGCTCGTACGGGACGCAGACCCCGACGAACACCTGGCCCGTCTGGCAGGGGCGCTCGGGGTCGCGTCCGACGTCGTCGGGTCGGGGCTTCCGGCCGGTGGGCCGCTGAGGTTCGTCTTCGGCCTCCACCTGCACCAACCGGTGGGCAACTTCGACCACGTCTTCGAGAGCCACACGGAGGACGTCTACCTCCCGTTCCTCGAGCGCTGCTCCGAGCGGGGCCTCGGCCCGCTGACCCTGCACGTCTCCGGTCCCCTACTCGATTGGCTGGACCGACGCGGACACCGCTTCCTGGACCTGGTCGGCGGGCTGGTGGCGGACGGCGGGGTCGAAATGCTCCTCTCGGGCTTCTACGAGCCCGTGCTCCCGGTGCTCACGCGCGAGGACCGGTTGCAACAGATCGGATGGATGCGGGAGTGGCTCCAGTCGCGGTTCGGAGCGGACGCGAGTGCGCTGTGGCTGACCGAGCGTGTGTGGGAGCCCGGGCTGGTGCGGGACCTCGCCGACGCGGGCGTACGACAGGTCCTGGTCGACGACCGGCACTTCCTCGTGGCCGGGTACGAGCGTCACCAGCTGCACCAGCCTTGGACGACGGAAGCGGAGGGACGAACGCTCTCGCTGCTCCCCATCGACGAGCGGCTCCGCTACCTCGTACCGTTTCGGAGTCCGACCGAGCTGGGGTCGTACTTCCGGCGCCTGGCTTCCGCAGGCCATGAGGTGGCGGTGCTCGCCGACGACGGCGAGAAGTTCGGAGGTTGGCCGGGGACCGCGGAGTGGGTGTGGGAGCGGGGTTGGCTCGACCACTTCCTGGACGAGATGGAGCACCTCACCGACCAGGGCGTCGTCCAGCTGGACACGCCCTCAGGCGTGTGTCGGAGCGTGTCGGGAAGCGGTCCCGCCTACCTGCCCTCGGCCTCGTACCGCGAAATGGAGCTCTGGTCGCTCCCGGCCAGGGCGGCGGAGACGCTGGAGTGGGCGGGCGCCGAGCTCGAGGCGGAGCCGCGCGCGATGCACGTGCTACGCGGTGGGCACTGGAGGAACTTCCTCTCGCGCTACGAAGAGTCCAACCGGATGCACAAGAAGGCGCAGTACCTCTCGGAGCTGTGCCGGGCGTCCGGCGATCCCGAGGATGCGCGACGAGCGATCGGGAGGGCGCAGTGCAACGACCCTTATTGGCACGGGGTCTTCGGTGGGCTCTACCTCCGGCACCTCCGCAACGCCACCTGGTCCAACCTGGCCGAGGCGGAGCGACTCCTGCGCGTCGGGCAGGGGCTCGCGGTCGAGCTCGGGGACGCAGACGCGGACGGCCGTGACGACATCCGCATCCACTCGGGTCGCTTTTCGGCGCTGCTTCAGCCTTCCCGCGGCGGTCGCCTCGTAGAGCTCACGGACCTCGAGGCAGGCGTGAACCTGGTCGATGTGCTGACGCGGCGTAGGGAGAGCTACCATCGGAAGCCCGCCGCCGGTACGAGCGGCGGCGAGTCGCCCGCCGACGAGAGCTCGCACGGGGCCGCCGACCCCGAAGCGATGCCGTCCATCCACGACCTGGAAGAGGGCCTGACCCTGACCGCCCTGCCACCGGTCGACCTCGACGCGCGCGCCCTCGGGGTGGAGCGCGTGTTGTCCCGGGACCTCACTCCCGCGGCGTACGAGGCAGCCGACTACGAACCGGTGTGCAGTTGGGCGAACGAGGCCTTGGAGTTCGAAGTCGAGCAGCTCGACGACGTGGTGAGGGTGGCCATGCGCTCGCCCGGTATCGGACGGTTGGAGAAGACCGTCGAGATCGATGTGGAGGGGGTGGTGACGCTGCGCTACAGCTGGGACCCGTCCGACCTGCCTGCGGATGCCTGGTTCGCGCCCGAGCTGTCGCTGGCGTCCGACATGGAGCTGGCGTCGGATCCGACGCCAGCCGAGGTGTGGACACACGACATCGTCACGGTCAGCAAGAAGGAGTCCGGGTACGAGGAGACGGTCCAAGGGACGTCCGTCACCCCCCGTTGGCCGGTCCGCTCGGGAACGGCCACCCTGCGCCTCTCCTTCCCGCGCTGATTCGCGCCCTGCGGCTGAGCCAGCGGCTCGGGCGTCACCCAACATTTCGGCGGGCGAAGCGGTCCTTCTTGGAGGCATGAACCACCGTTTTGGAGCACGAATGAGACCAGCTGTTCGACTGTCGAACGCGCTCGCGTCCGGCGCGCTGCTCTGTCTGGCGATCTTCTCAGCCGTTCCGGCATCCGCCCAGCAGGCCGCCGCGGAGGGCGCCCGCATCGACGGTCCCCCTCCGCCCGTGGCTCCGGCGGTCGTGAGTCGAGACGATGCGGGCAACGCGACCGTGCGGGCCGTGCGCCTGACCGAGCCCATGCGCGTGGACGGCGTGCTGGACGAGGCCTTCTACACCCAGGTGCCGGCCATCGCGGACTTCGTTCAGGCGGTTCCCGACAACGGGGCGGCCCCCACCGAGGCGACGGAGGCCTGGATCGCGTTCGACGACACGGACATCTACGTGTCGGCCCGCAACTGGGACTCGGCGCCGGAGAGCGAGTGGGTCGCCAACGAGATGCGGCGAGACACGAACCAGCTCCGCAACAACGACTCGTTCGGCGTGATGTTCGACACGTTTTACGACCGCCGGAACGGCGTGATGTTCTACACGAATCCCTTGGGCGCCCTGGCGGAGTTCGCGATCACGAACGAGGGCAACCCGAACACGGACTGGAACCCGATCTGGGAGGTCCGGACCGGGCGGTTCGACGGCGGCTGGACGGTGGAGATGCGCATCCCGTTCAAGTCGCTCCGCTACCGCCCCGGTCGCCAGCAGACGTGGGGCCTCCAGCTTCGCCGAGCGGTGCGCCGCAAGAACGAGTGGAACCACCTGACGTACATCCCACTCTCGGTCGCCGGAAGCGGCGCGGCGGCCTCGTTCCGGGTGTCGCGCGCCGGAACGCTGGTCGGCCTGGAGGCGCCGCCCTCGAGCCGCGTCGTAGAGCTCAAGCCCTACGGGATCGCAGGCTTGAGCACGAACAAGACCGTCATCCCCGTCGTCGAGAACGACCTGGAGGCCGACGGCGGCGCCGACCTCAAGATCGGCATCACGGACAACCTCACGGCCGACTTCACCTACAACACGGACTTCGCGCAGGTCGAGGTCGATGAACAGCAGGTCAATCTCACACGCTTCAACCTCTTCTTCCCGGAAAAGCGAGAGTTCTTCCTGGAAGGGCAGGGCATCTTCAACTTCGCCACCACAAGTGGGGGAGGCTTTGGAGGCGGCGGGGTGAGCGCGCCCACGATGTTCTTCAGCCGGCGCATCGGACTCGAGGGCAGGGGGGCGAGCGCGGCGCCGGTGCCCATCATCGGAGGCGGTCGGGTCACCGGGAAGGTGGGAGCCTTCGATGTCGGCGCCCTGAGTATTCAGACCGACGACTACGACCCGCTCGGAGCCCAATCGACAAACTTCTCGGTCGTTCGTCTACGCCGCGACATCCTCGGACGCAGCGCGATCGGCGGCATCTTCTCGAACCGCTCGAGGTCGGCCACCTCCACGGGCTCGAACCAGGCGTACGGCGTCGACGCGAACTTCGCCTTCATGGAGGACCTCAGCTTTCTGGGATATTACGCGACCACGAAGTCGGAGGGTCTGGTCGGGTCCGATGACAGCTACAGAGCGCGAGCGGAGTGGTCCGGCGACCTCGTCGGAGGCCGCATCGACCACCTCTTCGTGGGTGAGGACTTCAACCCCGAGATCGGATTCCTGCGGCGCCGGGGCATCCGCGAGACGTTCGCGTCGGCCCGCCTGAGCCCCCGGCCGGCGTCGATCGATTGGATCCGGCAGATGACGTTCGAGGTGAGCGCCGATTACATCGAGAACCACCCGGGCGGCTTCGTAGAGACCCGCGAGATCCAGGGCAGCTACTCGATCGAGCTCGAGAACAGCGACTCGTTCAGCCTGGACTTCACGGAGTCGTACGAGGCCCTGCAGGACACGTTCAACATCGCGTCCGGCGTCGCGATTCCGGATGGACGTTACGACTTCCGCAGCGGGAGCATCAGCTACGGTTTCGGGCTGCAGCGGCCCTATTCGGGTACGCTGTCGGCGTCCTACGGCACCTTCTACGACGGCACGCGGACCTCGGTCGGCTTCCAGCGCGGCCGCATCGAGCTCACGCCGCAGCTCTCGCTCGAGCCCAGCCTCGCCTTCAACTGGGTGGACCTCGATGGCGGCGACTTCACCCAGCACGTCGCGTCGACCCGGTTGAGCTACTCGTTCTCGCCCAGGCTCTACCTGAGCGGCCTGGTGCAGTACAGCACCGCGAACGACGCGCTGAGCGGCAACTTCCGGCTCAGGTGGGAGTACGCGCCGGGCAGCGAGCTCTTCGTGGTCTACACCGAGGAGCGGGACACGGACGTCTTCGACCGCTTCTCGGAATTGTCGAACCGTGGACTCGTCGTGAAGGTGACGCGTCTACTGAGAATGTGACGGCGGCGCGCGGGTCGTGAGGCCCTTGGGGTCAGTCGCTCACGTATCCACAGGTGGAGTACACGACGCGCTCGCCGTGCTCGGTCCACACACCGCACGGGTTGCCCCAGCGAAGCGTGCCACGTAGCAGCGGGGTGCCGTCCTCGGCGTATCGCTCGTAGGGCCCGTCGATCTGACCGAACTCGTACGTGACCCGCTCGATGAGCTGGCCGTCCAGGAACCACTCCCGAGCTCCGTGGAAGTCGCCGTACCGGTACGAGCCCTTCTCGTGAAGTCGCCCGTCCTCGAAGAAAGCTTCGTACGGGCCTTCCCGCAGACCGTTCTGGTATGTGCCCCGCTCGTAGAGCTCTCCGTTCTCGAAGTACCACTCGTAGGGGCCGTCCTTTTGACCTTCTCGGTAGACCTCGCGAACGCTGAGCTTCCGGTTCTCGAAGTAGAGTTCGAAGGGACCATCGTAGTGGCCGTCCACGAGGCTCGCGCGACGCTCGATGTTCGCCGGCTCGTGTTGATAGGCCGCGAACACGGGGCCGGAGTAGGGCTCCAGCGTCACCGGATGCAGGTAGGCATTGCCGGCCCGCACCAATTGGCTCAAAGGAAGGGCCTCCGGCTCGGAGCACCCGGCCTGAAGGACCAAGGGGACCGCCAGGGCGCCCGCGCCGAACAGGCGGCGCATCGCCCTCATCGTCGATGGGCTGTGCTTGGACGTCATGGCATGGTTTTCCCGGAGACGTTTTTGGGCAAGCTACAATCCGGGGCCGCCGTAAACAAATGTTTTTTTCCGGACCCACGGCCAGTCCGGCGGTCGTCCGCCAGCTCCCTGGGGCCAGCGCTGACGGGGCTCATGCCCTTGTAGGGAAGCTCCTGACGGGACTTCGCAGGGATGTCCCGACGGTGGGAAAACGAGGCGCCGCCGACCTTAGAGGTGAATTCTGGCCTAGGAGCGTACCATGAGCGCTGCCATCGCTGTACCAGCCCACGATCCCACAACGAGTCGGAACGACCGCATCAAAGCCGGTTTCCGAGCGCGATTCTGGGGATCGATGATCATCGCCGTCGGAGTCCATTTCGTGGTTCTGCAGTACTCCCCGCAGATGACCGCCGAGGACGTCAGCTTCGTCGCTGAGGACCTCATGGCCATCGAGCTGCCGCCGGAGGTGGAGATTCCGCCGCCGCCGCAGGCGATCCAGCGTCCCGCGACGCCGGTCATCAGCGAAGTCGCGGTCGACGAGGACATCACCATTGCCCCGACGACGTTCGACTTCAACACGGTGGAGAACCTTCCACCGCCTCCCACCGAGAGCGCGGTAGAAGCGGCCGAGGACCTGACCGCCGGACCGACGTTCACCCCCTACACGGTCGGACCCACGCTCCTCAACCGGAGTCAGGTCGCCGAGGCGATGGTGGAGTCCTACCCGGAGGTGCTGCGCCGGTCGGGCATCGGTGGAGTGGTGAGGGTCTACTTCTTCATCAACCAAGAGGGCGTGGTCCAGGATTTCAGGATCCACCAAAGCTCCGGTTTCACTGAGCTCGACGAGGCCGCGCTGGCGGTTGCGGACGTCTACCGGTTCTCACCGGCGATGAACCGTGACCGAGAAGTGCCGGTGTGGGTCTCCTTGCCGATCGAGTTCCAGGTGCGGTAAGCCAGAATTCAGCGGCGTTGTCATGGACGCCGCGGGCCTGGGACCCGATCGGGTTGGTGGCATCGGAGGCGCCGGGTAGATTCCCGGTGCCTCCGATTCGTTGTGCACCCAGGCGACGCCGAGACCGCGTGTGAACTCCGTAGAGCGCAGGAAGACCGTACCCGTAGATGTCGGCGGCGTGACCGTAGGCGGGGACGCGCCAGTGGTGGTGCAGTCCATGACGAACACGGACACGGCGGACGTGGCGGGGACACTCGAGCAGGTCAAGCTCCTGGCTGAAGCCGGCAGCGAGATCGTCCGTGTTACGGTCAACCACGACGCTGCCGCGGAGGCCGTGCCCGAGATCGTCTCGCGCCTTCGAGACGAGGGCTACGACACCCCGATCGTGGGCGACTTCCACTACAACGGCCACATCCTGCTCAAGAAGTACCCGGCGGCGGCCCAGGCCCTGGCGAAGCTGCGGATCAATCCTGGCAACGTCGGCACCAAGCACCGGGACTCGAACTTCGTGAAGATCATCGAGGTGGCGCTCGAGCACGACAAGCCGGTCCGGATCGGGGTCAACTGGGGCTCGCTCGACCAACGGCTCCTGACCGAGCTGATGGACGCGAACGCCGAGCTCGACGAGCCTAAAGAGGCTCAGGCGGTACTCATGGACGCCCTCGTGGAGAGCGCCATCCGTTCGGCGCATCTGGCAGAGGAGACGGGGCTCGCGCACGACCGCATCGTGCTGTCGACCAAGGTTTCCTCCGTGCGCGAGCTCCTGACGGTCTATCGCATGCTCGCCGAGCGCTCCGACTACCCGCTCCATCTGGGCCTCACCGAGGCCGGGCTCGGCAACAAGGGCATCGTGGCGACCACGGCGGCGCTCGCGCCGCTCCTCCTGGACGGCATCGGCGACACCATTCGCGTCTCGCTCACGCCGCGTCCCGGCGGCGACCGCGCCGAAGAGGTCAGGGTCGCCCAGCAGATCCTCCAGTCGTTGGGGATCCGCAACTTCGAGCCACAGGTCACGTCGTGCCCCGGCTGTGGACGCACGACGAGCACGTTCTTTCAGGAGATGGCCGAGGACATCACGGCCTATATCCGGGACATGATGCCGTCTTGGCGAACAGAATACCCGGGCGTCGAGGAGATGGACGTCGCAGTGATGGGGTGCGTGGTGAACGGGCCGGGTGAGTCGAAGCAGGCCAACATCGGCATCTCGCTGCCGGGCACCTTCGAGGAGCCCGTCGCTCCCGTCTACATCGACGGCGAGCACGCCATGACGCTGAAGGGCGAGGGCCTCGTCGACGAATTCAAGGGCATTCTCCTCGACTACGTCCGCCGCACCTACGGCGCCGAGGTCCCGGTGGAGGCCGGCGCGGAATAGTCGCGCCCTGTCCCACGTCGGAGACAGGACCGTCCACCGGCGAGGAGCCCGACGGGCCTCCGTAGTGACCCGAAAGCCCCCTATCGAAGCCATTTTCGGGTGCCCCGCACGTTGGCACGTCCGTTGCACCTACGTGTAGCAGGACACATCCGGGAAACGCATCCGGAACGGGGGGACGGGACATGAGAACAAGCCTGATCGTGGCGGTGTTTGCGGCGTCGCTGCTCGCGCCGGCGGTTGCGCCGGCGGCCGCGTCCGCTCAGGGCGGCTCCGGCTTCCTGTTCAATCGGCCCAAGATCTCGCTGAGCGTGCGCGGCGGGTACGCGCTGCCGAGCACCGGCGGCGAGCTCTTCTCGTTCGCGCAGGACGAGTTCATCCCGCTCGGAGCCGACACGCTCAGCACGCTCGACTTCGACGCGCCCTACCTCGGCGGTGAACTCGCCATTCGGCCGTGGGAGCGCTGGGACATCGCGCTGGGCGTCGGCTGGACGCGCAGCCGGGCCTTGACCGAGTACCGGCGCTGGATCGACGCGGACGACAACCCCATCGAGCAGGAGACCACCTTCCAGGTCGTCTACGGCACGCTCGGGGCCAAGTACGCCCTCGCCGAGCGCGGTCGACGGATCAGCCGGCTGGCGTGGGTGCCGAACCGCTTCGTGCCCTGGGTCGGCGGCGGGCTGGGCATCTCGTCGTACGAGTTCACGCAGGTCGGGGACTTCGTCGATACTTCGACGTTCGAGATCTTCCCGGACGCGCTTCAGACGAAGGACGAGGGACTGATCCTGTACGCCAACGCCGGTATCGACTTCACGGTGGCCAAGAACGCCCTCGTCATAGCCGAGGCCCGGTACACGTACTCTAGCGCAGACGTCCGGGGCTCGTATCTCTTGTTCAACGATGTCGACGTCGGCGGCCTGCAGCTGATGCTCGGCCTCGGCTTCCAGTTCTAGGAGGGACCATGAGCGCACACAGACACGGAGCCGGAGTCGCGGTCCTGGGGCTGATCCTTGCTGCTCTGGCCGCGCCGGTCCAGGCGCAGCAGGCAACGAGCTCGTCGCGATGGCTGGCCTTTGTGGGCTGTTGGGAGCCGA
>JAHEKM010000193.1 GCA_024638325.1 Gemmatimonadota bacterium
GGCACCGCGTTTGAGGAACGAACGACGATCGGGCTGCTTGGCGGCCATGGGGTCCTCCTGGCGTGAGGGCACTGGAGACATCTTGCGGGGCGGGGGAGGAATCGGCAATGCAGGGGGCGCGGATACGTCGCCTGACGTAGGGTGTCGGCCGGCCCGGGTCACGAGCTTGAGTGCAGGATCTGTCGCTTCTCTTGTCGTGTCTCGATGGAGCTATGGACATGTCGGTGATTCCCTGGATGACCGTGGGAACCAACCTGCTGCTCGCGGTTCAGTGCCTGCTGTACGGGCTGATGCGCCGGTCGAGCGCGGACGCGAGCTTCCGCCGCTGGTCCTGGTTCTTTCTCGCCATGGCGGTCACCAACCTGGCCGGCGCGGCGAAGCATGGATTCGTGGAGCTGCTGCCGCCCTATTGGGCCACCTTCGTCATGGCGCTCACCAACGTCACCGGAGGATGGGCGACCTGGCTCGGGCAGCACGCCGAGATCGGCCGCCGCTCGGGTGATGCCGAGCCCGGCGTGGCCAGCCGTTTGGTCGACGCCCAGCTCGCCCTGTTCCTGGTCGCCAACTTCATCCTCGGCCCTCACTTCACCGTGCTGCTCGTGAACCTGGTCGTGGGGTTCGCTCCCGTGGCCTTCTCCGAGCTGCAGATGTGGCGTTCCGGCCGCCCGGGCGCCGGTGCCGCGACGGTGGCTTTCGCGGGGATGGCCGTCGTGGGGGTGGCGTTCGCGGCCGGCGTCCGCATCGATCCCTGGGTGACCCGCGTGGACGTCGCCCACGCGCTGATGCTGGTGCCGCTGCACTGGCTGGCGATCGGGACCGTATTCGGTGGGGGAGACGCTCACGCGGCGCGCGCCCCCATGGGCCATGGCAGCGTCTCGGAGGGACAGCCAGGATTCGCGTAATCACGGCACGTGTCCGTTGCACATGTGAAACGCATGCGCCAGCTTCCAGGTATGACGAAGATGCTCCAGGTCCGGAACGTCCCCGACCGGCTGCACGCCGAGCTCGTGCGCCGCGCCCGTGCTCGCGGCGAGACGCTCACGCAGTACCTGGAGGGAGTGCTCGAGCGTGAGGTGCAGCGTCCGCTCGCCGAAGAGATCCTCCAGCGGGTGAGCGCTCGCTCGTCCGTCGAGCTCACGCGCCCGGTGGCCGAGCTGATCCGTGAGGACCGAGAGCTGAGGGAGGCGCCCTGAGGATTGTCGTCTCGGATGCGTCCGCCATCGTCGAGTTCCTGCTGCGGACGCCGCGGGCCCAGGCGTTCGAGGAGGTTCTCGGGGACGCCGACGCAGACCTCCACGTGCCGGCCCTCTGCGACGTCGAGGTCGCGTCCGCCCTACGCCGGCTGCGCAGGTCCGAGGCACTCTCGGAGAAGCGTCAGCACGAGGCGGTCTCCGACTACGTCGATCTTCCGCTCACCCGGCACGGACATCTCTCACTGATCCCACGGGTTCTGGAGCTCGCCGCCAACTTCTCGGCCTACGACGGCATCTACGTGGGGCTCGCCGAGGCGGTGGCCGCGCAGCTGGTCACGGCAGATGAGCGGCTCGCCCGTGCGGTCGAGACGCACACGGAGGTGGAACTGGCCTAGGGGGGAGTACCCTACATCGCCGTGGATCTACACCTGACAGACGGCTCACCTGGCAGGGCGTAGATTCATGGTGCGTCGAAAGGGCGCCCCAGCAATTCGAGGCGGTTGCAGCTGGGAGAACAAAATGCGAGCCGCCTGGGGGTCCCGAGCAGAAGTCGAACGCGCGGGGCCCCAAGTTTTTGTGGGCGGTGGGTCGGCTCGCGCGGTGGCTATCCGCTCCAGGGGTCGAGCACCGGAACGCCTCGATCCGCACAGCCCGCCACGTCGCGCGTCACGAGCGTCAGCCGGTGCCGCTCCGCCGTCGCGAGCAGGAGCCCATCCACGACCTGGAGAGGCCTCCCAGCGCGCCGGCCCTCGGCCGAAAGCCGCCCCCAGCTCTCGGCTACGAGGTGGTCCACGTCGAGGATTCGGCCGCGGAACCGGACCGGGAGATCGGTCTGCAACCAGGCGGTGAGCGAGTCCCGGCGACTTCCCTCGGCCAGCAGTTCCACCCCCTTCCGTATCTCTCCGATCGTGAGCACGCTGAGGAAGGCACTGCTGCCGGGCAGGTCTTGGAGCCATCGGCGTACCCCGGCGTGGGGCGACCCCTTCACGGCCTCGGACAGGACGTTGGTGTCGAGCAGGTAGGCCAACCCGATGCCCTAGAACTCGATGTCGCGGCCGAGGTCGTCCGAGCGGTCCAGGACGAGCTCACCCGCCCGGACCGCTTCACCGAACGGGGATTCGCGCAGGAAGTCGAGGAGGTCGTCGTCTCGAGTCAGAGCCTGGTACTCTTCGATGCCGAGGACGACCGCGGCCTCCTTTCCGTGCCGTGTGACGAACTGCGGGCCCTCTCCACGCGCTCGGCGGACGAGCTCGCTGAAGCGGTTCTTGGCGTCTTCGAGTTTCCAGACCATGCCGCCCCTCCGGGGTCTCGAGAGATCTCACTAAACTAGCTGATTCAGCTAGAAATAAGAAAGGCCGGTCCCCTGTGAAGGCTCGCCGGTCCTCGGGGACGTCTCCATGGCGCCACGGGCGGGCTGGGTTCGGGACCGGGATGGCCCAGGTGACCCTGCCCAGTAACTTCACCACGTTCCCTATGGACGCAGACGGAGGTGAGGGGGCGAATCACCATGCTACTCGCACAGATCACTGCGGCGGCGTAGCGCATCGCCACGGAGCCAGGGCTGACCGTCGGCCGGTGGACGAGGGGCAGGATCGGGCAGCGCGTCCGGTCGGGCCCGGCGGCC
>JAHEKM010000105.1 GCA_024638325.1 Gemmatimonadota bacterium
CGAGTCGACGGTGGAGTACCATTACCTCATCGACCAGTACACGCCGGGCGAGCCGCGTGGCCGTGACATCCTGATCCCTCCGCACGGTACGCAGACGATGACCCGCGTCGTCGTCCTCGACGAGCCGATCATGATCAACAGCATTCGGCCCCACATGCACCTGCACGGTATCGGCCAGTCGGTCGAGGTGATCTGGCCGATGCGCCAACGCGACTATCTCGGCCATACCGCCAGTCCTGGCGAGATGCTCAGCGCGGTCAACAACTACGATCACAACTGGCAGACGTCCTACAGCTACGAGCCGCAGGCTCGACCGCTCTTGCCGAAGGGGACGGCGTTGATGTTCCGGACCCACTTCGACAACACGGCGAACAATCCCTTGGCCATCGACCCGGACCAGTGGGTGGCGTTCGGTGCCAGGAGCGTCGACGGCATGTCGCACATGCACACAGCGATCTCCTACCTGACCGAGGAGCAGTATCAGACTCTTCTACAGGAACGGATCGCGCTGGCCCAGGAACAGCTCGCCAAGCCCGAGGCGGATCGCCTGGAGGTCTTCGTGCCGCTCGAGGCTCGTGACCTGGCCAGGCAGCGTCCGACCCTCGACTGAGCCGCGCATGACCAGCCAGGCCGGACGCTACGGCTCCGCCGCGGTCGCCGCGCTGAGCTTCGTCCTCGTTGCCGCGCCGCTCGCCGCTCAGCGCGTTCCGGGCTGGGGTCGTGTGGCCCCGGCCGGCGGGCACCAGAACGACCCGCAGTTGCTGCGTGCCGAGGGCGGTCCGGTCGTGCCGATGTTCGAGGGTTGGTACGTGAACGAGGATGGCTCGAGGCAGCTCTGCTTCGGCTACTTCAACACCAACACCGAAGAGGTCATCGACATCCCCATGGGGCCCGACAACTTCGTCGAGCCCGCCGAGTACGACGGGATGCAGCCGACCCACTTCCTGCCCGTGCCGCCGGGCGGTCGTCGCCACTACTGCGTCTTGAGCGTGACGGTGCCGGCCGACTGGGGCGACCGGGACGTCGTGTGGACGCTACGGGACCAGTACGGTCAGGAGTACACGGCTCCCGGCCGGACCCGCTACGAGATGTATCACCTCGAGGAAGGGCGTCAGGACTCCCGAGAGAGCGTGGCTCCCAAAGTGCGCCTGGACCGGTCCGGCACGGTGGCCTCCGGTCGGACGCCGACGGTGTTCGGCCCGCTCGAGGCGCGCGTCGGAGAGCCGCTCGCGCTGCTGGCGGAAGTACGGCGGGATACGCCGTTCCGCGACGAGGACCGCCAACCGATCGGCATCCGTTGGCACAAGCACCAGGGACCGGGCGAGGTATCGTTCAGCCCTTCCGAGTCGCTCGGCACCGCCGGCAATCGATCCATCGTGGATGCGGACGGCTGGAACACGTCCCCGGATGCGTGGGCACTCGCCGTGACGGAGGCCCACTTCTCCGAAGCGGGGTCCTACACGCTCCTGCTACAGGCGTACAACGACAGCGGCCGCCGGCTCGAGCCCAGCGACCTCGAGTTCTTCTGCTGCTGGACGAACGTGCTCGTCGACGTCGAGGTCGGTCGCTGACCCTTCCCTAGTGCTCGACCGAGGCCAGGTGTTCGCCGAGCAGGTCGCGTCCGAAGTCGCCATCGAAGTCGCGCCACTGCGAGTGGACGTGGTTCGGGTCGCGCTGGGTGTGATCGAACTCGATGAGGAAGCTGGGGCCCTGCACTCGGAAGTAGGAGACCTCGCCTCGTAGCGTCCCGCCTGCCCAAGCGAAGGTGATGTCCTCGACGCCGTCCTGGCGGATCTTCGCCAGCCGGAGCGCCTCGATGTCCGGGGACATGACCGCCGTGTACGCTTCGACGATCTCCCACAGGAGGTCCTTCTGTACGAGGCTGAGCTCCCGTGCGCCGATGCCGACCGGCGAGAGCGGCTCCACCTGGGGGGCCAGCGCGCCGAGGCCGCTCACGACACCTGCGACGACGTTCGTCGGTGCAACCTCGTTGATGATCGCGACGGACCGCTGCTCGGGCGTGAGCGATCCCAGCAGCGCGCGCGCTGCGTCCTCCTGCCGACCCAGGGGGCGCATCCCTCGCCGTGGTCCCTCGGGGATCTCCGCCGGGCTCGCCGAGAGGAACGTCGGCGTGCTGACCGTCACGTTGCCACCCACCACCGTGAAGTGCAGCGACAGGTGGTGGCCTTCCCAGCGCCACCCCCAGTTGCCGTCGTTCGACGGGGTGCCAAACACGGTGACGTGATACGCCAGCGGGTCACGAGCGAACTGCCGGTCCGGGCCCTCCAGCATCTCGAGAATGCCTTCGGCCTCCATGATCTCGCGGACCGTCATGTAGCCGCGCTGGCTCAGTCCCGAAGCGAGCAGGTCGTGGGCCGCGTCACGCTGCGCCTGCGACATCTCCTTGACGGTGACGCCGCGCCGCTCGAAGGTCTCGGGCGGAATGAAGTGCGTGTAGAGACGCTCCTCGGTGTCCTCGAAGGCGAACGTTGCTCGCTGGCGCTGCTCGGTCGTGAGCGAAGCCAGGAAACGGTTCGCGCTGTTGACCATGAGCGGCACGTCGCGCGGGGCGTCCGCGGTCCAACCCAGACCGCCGACGGCGACCAGCGCCAGCACGGCCATCAGCCCAACGATCGCGGAACGCCTCATGATTCCCTCCTGGTTGCGGGAGCGTCGGGCACAGTAGGCGCGGGGGAGGGGACTGAGCAAGCGCCCGCCGACCGATGAGGGGAAGCGTTCCCGGCGTCAGCTCGCCTCGACGGCCTCCGACAGGGCTTCATCGCCGACCACTCCGAATAGGAGCTCCAGGAATCCGCGGAACTGACGCACGTGCGTCACCATGACGGACGGGTCGGAAAACGTCCGGCCGAGGATGAAGGCGCCCTGGAGGACGCCGTAGGCCATGTCGGCGAGAACGTACGGGTCTGTGTCGGGAAGTCTGGCCGGATGCCGGAGCAGCGCGGCTTCGAGCTTGCCGCCCAACGTCTGACGGAAGTGCTCGATGGAGTCGGTGATGAGGTTGTGCGTGTGGTCGTCGAAGAGCCCGGCCTCGTACGTGTACGAGGCGAAGAGACATCCAGCCTCGTCCGCGGTGGTTTCCGCAAAGAGATCCTCGTGGAGGCCCACGAAGAGGAGCGCTTGCTGGAGGGGATCGGACGAGAGTGACTCGGCACGCTCCATGAGGGCGTCCACGAGTGCGTGGTCCTGCTCTGCATAGCGCTCGATGAGGGCCACCGCGAGGGCGTCCTTCGACGCGAAGTGATAGAAGAAGGTCCCGCGGCTGATCCCGGCCGCCGACTGGATTGCGTCGACCGAAGTGGCGGCGAAGCCTCGCTCCATGACCTGCTGTTGGGCTGCGTCCAGAATGCGCTGGCGCGTCTTCGAACCGTCTCTGGGCATGGTGGTCGTGGGCGAGAGAGCAAGGGAACTTGTACTAAACGGTCTATGCTGGAGGCGCCCGGTTTGTTCCGCTGAACCGCCCCCTTGACCCCATCGTGGTTTTAAATAGACTGACTGGTCAGTATATAAACCTTCCAATCAACGGAGGATATCATGAAGCTCCCGCCCTTCATGAGGCTCGTCTGCGCGACCCTGATTCTGGGCGCCAGCTCTTCGGCCCGGGCTACCGCCCAAGACGTCCCGCTGTACGACGATCTCGGGGACTACCATTACGCGGTCAGCACGTCAGTGCCCTTGGCTCAGGAGTACTTCGACCAGGGGCTGAGGCTCTACTACGCTTTCAACCACGCCGAGGCGATCCGCGCGTTCCGGGAGGCCCAGCGGCTGGATCCGACCTGTGCGATGTGTTGGTGGGGTGAGGCGATCGCGTGGGGCCCGAACATCAACCTGCCCATGGACTCCGCATCGGGGGTCGCAGCACACGCTGCGCTGCAAGGCGCGGTCTCGCTCCAGCGACACGCCTCGGCGAAGGAGCGGGCCCTGATCGACGCCCTCGCCACGCGTTACGTCGCTGTCCCGCCGGCCGACCGTGCCCACCTCGACCAGGCCTATGCGGAGGCGATGGCCGACGTCGCCCGTCGCTATTCCACAGATCTGGAGGTGGCGACGCTCTATGCCGAGTCGCTCATGGACCTACGGCCATGGGACTACTGGACCGCGGCCGGCGAGCCTCAGCCGGGTATCGCGGACGCGCTCTCGCGACTCGAGTACGTGTTGGAACGAGAGCGGAACCATCCCGGCGCGTGCCACTTCTTCATTCACGCGGTCGAGAAGGTCTATCCGGAGCGCGCCGTGCCGTGCGCCGAGCGTTTGGCCGCGTTGATGCCCGGTGCGGGACACATCGTCCACATGCCGGGACACATCTACATCCGCGTCGGGCGATACCTGGAAGCCGTCGAGGCGAACACCCACGCCGTGCATGCCGACGAGACGTACATCCAGGACCAGCAGCCGGGCGTCGGCATGTACACGGCCGGCTATTATCCGCACAACTACGACTTCATGGCCTTTGCGGCGATGATGATCGGGCGCGGCGAGATGGCGCTGTCGGCAGCCAAGAACGTGACGTCGCTGCTTCCCGAGGAGCTGTTCGGGGCGCCGGGCATGGACTTCCTGCAACACTGGTCCGTGCGCCCGCTGCAGATCGCGGTGCGCTTCTCGCGCTGGGACGAGGTGCTTGCGACCCCGGAGCCGAGGGAGTCCTTCCCGCACGCGCGGGCCGTGTGGCACTACGCGCGTGGCCGCGCCTTCGCTGCGCAAGGCGACCTGCGCGCGGCGGAACAAGAGTTGGCGAGCCTACGGACCGTGTCCGAAGACCCGCGACTCGCCGGGCTTCGCATGGAGTTCAACGCCTCCACCGATCTGGTGGGTATCGCGGAGCGCGTGCTGACCGGCTGGGTTGCCGCCGCCGCCGGCAGGTGGAGCGAAGCAGTCGATGCCATGCAGGAGGCCGTGCTCCGCGAGGACGCCCTGCTGTACGGTGAGCCGCCCGAGTGGTCGGTGCCCACCCGCCAGGATCTCGGGGCTCTCCTGCTGGCGGCGGACAGGCCCGCGGAGGCCGAAAAGGTCTTCGAGGACGACCTGGCGCACTTCCCGCAGAATGGTTGGTCCCTCCGGGGGCTGCAGCTGGCCTTGAGCGCGCAGGGGCGTCACGCCGAGGCGGACGCCACCGGCCAGGAGTTCAGACGGGTCTGGGCGACGGCCGACGTCGAGGCACCGTCCTTCGCGAGACGCTGACGTGTAGGCGACGCTCGCGGATGCAACTCGGGCTCCCCCGTCGAACGGGCGGGGGAGCCCGATGCCGTCAGGGCCTGACCCGCACGTACTTCTGGAGCCTCCTCGGTCGGGGCTCACCGCCGTACATGTTGCCGTCCGGATCGACCGCCACGAACTCGGCACCGTTGCCCGCCGTGTCACGCGGGTCTCCCCAGGGATAGACGACAAAGGCGTTGATCCAGCCGGTCTGCGCGTCGCCGATGCGGATGCCCATCTCGAACCCGGGATTCTGCACGTCGTCCGACTCCGAGTCCGCCACGTAGATCTGACCGTTGTTGTCGAAGGCGATGCCGCTCGGACGCCCGAACTGGTTCCAGCTCGTCAGGTGCGTTCCGTCCTGGTCGAAGATCTGCACGCGGTTGTTGCTCCGGTCGCCGACGAAGACCCTGCCGTCCGGCGAGATGTCGATCGCGTGGAGTGCGCGGAACTCCCCCGGGGCGTATCCGGTGCGTCCCCACTCCATCATGTAGCGGCCGTCCTGGGTGAACTTCACCACCCGGTTGTTGCCGTCGTTGTTGTGCCCGTCGGCAATGAAGACGTCTCCGTTGGCCGCCACGGCCACGTCGGCCGGAGAGGTGAAGGCGTTCCGGCCGCTGCCCGGACGTCCCGGGGTGCCGAGCCTGAGCAGCACCTCGCCGGTGGAGCTGAACTTGATGACCTGGTGGCCGCGCGTGTCACCCTGGGGAATGCGGGCCGAGCTGACCGCGTCCGTGACCCAGACGTTGCCGAACTGGTCCACGTCGATGCCGTGCGGCCAGATGAAAAGACCGCTGCCGAAGCTGTCGACCACGTTGCCGTCCATGTCGAACTTCAGGACCGGGTCGAGGTCGGAATCCAGACACTCCCAACCGAACAACTCACCGGGCGCGTCGCAGCGGACGACGGCCCACAGGTGCCGTCCGTCCGGATCCATGGTGACCTTGCCGACCGCTCCCATTTCGCGGCCGCCGGGAAGCTGGGGCCAGCCGTCCACGAGCCTGTAGGGGCTCGGGCCGGCCTGAGCGGCGAGAGGCTGCGCCACGAGGAGGAGGCAGAGAGCCAGGGCGACGCCGGGCCAGTGCTGACGGTTCGTCTCGGTCGTACAGGTGCGCATCGCGGACCTCCTCGTCGGCAGTTCGGGTAGGGCGAGTCGCGAACCGTACGGGGCCGGGGTTCCCCACGGCAAGGCGGCCGGTGACGGGACGGGTGCGCGCGAAGCGCCCACTCCCCACATTGTCCGGCGTACCTCAAAGGAGACACAGATGAATCTGGACTTCAGCAGGACGAAGCTCGTCGGCGTGCTGGGCGCACTGGCGTTCGTCAGCGCCGTCACCACGTTGGCCGTGACCCGCGCCGACGCGCAGCAGAGCAACTTCATGGGTGGAGCGCCCGAAGTCCTCGACAACGCGAGGATGGGAGAGGTCGCCGCGCTCCGCTTGCGGTTCCCGGCCGGAGTCCGCTCCAACTGGCACACGCACACGGACGGGCAGCTCTTGATGGTCGAAAGCGGTCGCGGCCTCCATCAGATCCGCGGTGGCTCCATCGAAGTGCGTGGGCCCGGCGAGCCGTGGTGGACCGCGGCTGGCGTCGAGCACTGGCATGGCGCTCACCCGAACGAGGCGGTCGTGCAGTGGACGTTCTACGAGGGCTCCGTCGACTGGATGGACCCGGTGACGGACGACCAGTACAGGGCACCGCGTTAGGGTGATCTCGAAGGTGTTAGCAGGAGCACGCCGCCTCGCGGTTCTCGCGGTCGCGGCCCTGCTCCCCGCCGGGGTGTCGGCGCAGTCGACCGACGCCCCGGTGGTTTCTTGGACGCCGAATCAGCCGGCGGAGGGAGAGCTCTTTGTCGTCCGGGTGACGCCGGCCGATGGGGACCCGGTCCTGCTCATCGCGGGGCAGGCGGGTCCCGAAGCACTCCACTTCGAGCTCGATTCGGACGGGAGCTTCGCCAGCCTGGCCGCGGTCCCGCTCGGGGAGCAGTCAGAGCTGTGGTTGGGGCTCACCCTTCTTTATACCGATGGGCGGGAACGGCAGCTCAACACGCGGGTCCCGGTGACGCCCGGCACGTACAACCACCGGCAGCTGCGCGTGGCGCCCGAGCTCGGCTCACCGCCGAGCCCCGAGCAGCGAGCCCGGCGGGCGCGGGAGTCCGCCCTCGCGGCCGAAGTGTCCTCCGACGCCCACCGCACACCCAGGCTCTGGACCCCGGGACTCGTGATGCCTCGCAGCTCGGCGGTGACGAGCGGCTTCGGGGACGGGCGCGTGTTCAACGGCCAGGTCTCGAGTCGCCACACCGGTCTCGACCTACGGGGCGCGCCGGGGGACACGGTACTCGCCCCGACACGCGGCGTGGTGGCCCTCGCAGAGCAGTTCGAGCTCGCCGGCAACAACGTGTACATCAACCACGGTGCGGGCCTGGTGAGCGCCTACTTCCACCTCAGCGAGCAGCTCGTCGCCGCGGGAGACACGGTCGTCGCGGGAATGCCGATCGGTAGGGTAGGGGCCACGGGCCGTGTCACCGGCCCACACCTCCATTGGGTCGTCCGATACGGGCACACCAGCGTCGACCCGCGGAGCCTCCTGGCCGTCAGTGACGAAGTCCCGGCTTCGCCCTAGCTCGGTTCAGCGGATCTCCGGCCGCACGTAGCCCTCCGGCAGCACCGCGTGCGGGTCGGGGCGAATGCTCAGGTAGGTCACGTGGTCCGGGATCTCCGTCCAGACGTGTAGGGTGCCCGCCGGAATGACGACGACGTCGCCCTCGTGGATGTCGCGTAGGGTCCCCCCGACAGCGTCGGCGGTGAACGACGGGCCGACGACGTCGCCCCCGGCTCCAGGCTCCGTTGCGTTCGTCATCTCACTGGCGGTCAGGAGCGTACCCCACCCCGACAGCATCACGTACACCTCGGAGATGTCCACGTGGACCAGGCCGCGATGGGCTCCGTCACTATCGCGATCGGCCCCCCGGTGGAGGATGCCGACCGCCACGTTGCCGTCTCCCTCGCCGAGGCCGACCACCTTGAGCTGCCGGTCGATGGAGACCCCGGGCATGCCCCGCAGCACCATTTCGATCTGCTCACGGAGGATGTCCTCGGCGGCGTCGCTCTCCTGGGCGGAGACCGTGGCGGGGGCGGCGGCCAGAGCGACCGTCAGGACGAGAGTGAGAGCACGCATACGGATCTCCGGTGGTGGTGCGGATGGTGACGCCGCGTCGGTGTGGATACCGCCGAGGGTAGGGGGCACCAGAAACGGCGGCAAGGGAAGCCGTGGCTACCGTCCCTGGTCGCCGTCGGCCAGGAGCCAATCGACGATCGGATCGTTCTGGTGACGCTCCAGCAGCGCCGGGTGGTGCCCGCATTCCTCGAACTCGATGAGCGTGGCGCCCGGTCCTCGCTTCGTCATCTGGCGGGCGGTTTCGTCGATGAGCAGGTCCGAATGCCCGCCGCGCAGCACCACCACCGGGCACTCGATCGCGTCCCAGACTCGCCAGAGGTCGAGGTCCTCGTGCATCGACTCCCGGAAGCGCAGGGCGACTGCCGGATCGTAGTGCAGCCGGTAGCCACCGGTCTCGGCCCGCCGGGTCGTACGCTCGGCCATGGCGCGCCACTGGGCGTCAGTGAGGGGGCCGAAGGGAGCGCGTGTTCGGCGGAGGTAGACTTCCGCCGCCACCAGGTCGGGGAAGATGGGGTCCTGCCCCAAGTGCTCGCCGAGTCGCAGGAGCGCGGCGCTCGGAACGAACGGGCCGATGTCGTTCAGGACGAGGCGACGGATTGGCGTGTCCGGCCGGCCGGAGAGCGCCATCCCGATGAGGCCGCCCATGGAGGTGCCGACCCAGTCGACCGCCCGCAGGTCGAGCTGCGCGAGGAGTGCGCGCATGTCCCTCACGTACTGCTTGAGCTGATAGCCGTCGGGGTCGGCCAAGCGGTCGCTGTCGCCGCGGCCCACCACGTCGGGGCAGACTACCCGGTACCCGGCGCCCGCGAGCGCGGCGGCGAGCACGTCGAAGTCGCGCGCACAGCCGGTCAGACCATGCACGCAGACGACGCAGCGCGCGGCGTTCGCCGGGCCCCACTCGCGAATCGCGACTCGGTGGGTGCCGGAGTCGGACTCAGAATCGATCGCTCCGGACCGAGGCTCGACCGGGGCACCCCGTGTCACCGACCGAGCACGGCCTCCAGCACGCGTCCGTCGAGATCGTCCGGCGTGTCGAGGCCGGCGAGCCTCGCCAGCGTCGGTGCCGCGTCGAGCGTGGCGACCGGCTCGCCGGACAGGCCGGCCACGACGCCTGCGCCGAGGAAGATCAGGGGCACCTGGCGGTCGTAGTAGTAGGGTGAGCCGTGCGTCGCCGCGTTCGCGCCCCACTGCAGATAGCTCGGGAGAAAGCGCACGTAGACGCCGTAGCGAGCGCCCAGCTCGGTGATGCGCGTGTCTGAATGCGCGTTCGCGTAGAGCACCGCGAAGGAGTCCACCGCGGCCCCGCTCTCGATCTCGTCGAACGTGTAGGCCGCCGCCACGAAAGGCAGCTCGAGCACCGCCGCCTTCGCGGCCTCTTGTGAGTCGCCCGAGACGAAGCGGGCACCTTCCAAGGCGGCGATGAAGTCCCCGCGTTCTGCGCGACCGAGCCTGCCGGCGTCCTGACCGGCCTCGCTGAGCTCCTCCGGGATCTCGAGCACGCCGTGGTCCGAAGACATCACGAGCACCCAGCGCCCGGAGCCGACCTCGTCGTCCAGCGCGTCGAAGAGGCGTTCGAGCTCGCGGTCGAGGCGAAGGAGGTTGTCGAGCTGCTCGCGACTCCCAGGCCCGAAGCGGTGCCCCACCAGGTCGACGGCGGAGAGCGACACACCGAGGTAGTCCTGGGGACCGCGCCGGCCGAGCTGCTCTTCACGGATCGCCCGGATGGCGAACGACGTGACGGCCCGGTCGGTGAAGGGGGTAAACGTCCAGCGCCAGTCGTTGACCTCGTCCGGGATCGAGGGGTCGGCGAGTTCACTCAGCGCGTGCGGGAAGGCCGGGTCGCGTCGCTCCTCGTACCGCGACGTGTCGGGTCGCGAACGAGCCTTCAGCGCTTCCGGCACCTCGCTGGTCCAGAGCGTGTCGCCGTATAGGGCCGGGATATCGTTCGCGTTGAAGTCGGCGACCCAATCGGGGACCTCGCTGCGGTAGTGCTCCGCCGTGACGAAGAGCCCCGCGTCCCGCTCGAGCCAATAGACCTGACCGGGAGCCGTCGTCGCCATCGCGATCGCCGAGCGATCCTTGCCCGACACCGAGACCACCTTGCCGTCCCCGTTCCGCTCGAGGACCCAGTTCGCCAGCCCTTCGCGCTCGATGTTCTCGGGGCCGCGCCCCTCGCGATCCGGGAGCCCGAGGACTGGGCTCCCCAGCTCCTCGAGGGCGTACTCGGACCGCCAGCCATCTCCGTCGCGTACCGACCACGAGTTGCCCACGATGCCGTGGCGCGTCGGGTACACCCCGGTGGCGAGCGTCGCGTGCCCCGGCGCCGTCTCCGTGCTGGCGTGGTCGTGCGTCGCGCTCGTGAACCGATAGCCGTCATCGAGTAGACGGCGGAAGCCTCCGGTGTACACGTCCTCGTAGCGCTCGAGGAGGTCCTCGCCCAACTGGTCGACCACGAGCAGCACGACCAGCGCGGGATCTCCGGTAGCCTCGGGGTCGGGGGGCACCGACTGGCACGCCGCAACTCCGATCCCGACGGAGAGCGCCAGGAACAGCGAGGCTGAGTGGTGATGGGTTTCGGCCATACGCCTGGTGGCTACCGTACCCCGGACTTCATGGTCGACCTCACCATGGCCCCGCCGCTGGAGACGACGCCGCCGTCTCCGCCTCGGTCAGCTCCTTCTCCGTCGCTTGCGCGTACTTCTCCTGCGCCCGCTTGAACTGCCGACCCAGAACGGTCTGATCGAGGGTCGC
>JAHEKM010000013.1 GCA_024638325.1 Gemmatimonadota bacterium
CACCCGCAACGCCCTGAAGCTGCTCGGCGCGGTCGGCCTCGGGAACCTCGAGCTCGAGGAGTAGCTGCCGAAAAAGAACCGGGCCCGGGGAAGATCCCGGGCCCGGTGTTCTTCTGCCTAGGCCGCGAAGGCCTTCGGCTACCGCTCCTTCTAGAAGCCCACCGGCGCCTCTCCGGGCGGGCAGCCCGTGGCGCGATCGGCGAGCGTGAGGTTCGGATTGATCTCGAACTCGTCGTCGCCCATGAGCCAGCGCACCTGACCACCCGTGCTGTACGAAGCGCCGGCATTCACGAGGTCACCCGCTGCGCGGGGGAACCACAGGATCTCGTTCTGCTGGATCTTCGTGGCGTAGAAGCGCGCCTCGAGCCATAGGGCCCGGCGCTTTTCCTCGATGATCATGTCGCGGTAACGATCCGCGCTACCCTCGACGAGCGTGCGGTACGCGCCCTGGATCTGGGTCACACCGTCCGCCGCACGGATCGCGTTGATGTGGTCCACACCTGCAGCGCTCGGGCCAGCAGCCTGCGCCCGGATGATGCGCATCTCGCGCCAGTTCACCAGCGGAATGTCCGCCGAGAGGTCGCCGTACTTGGCCTCGACCCAGTCGGGGCCACCTGCCGTGTTACCAATCACGAGCGGAATACGGGTGTCGGCAGCGAGAGCACCGACGACGTCGGTGGTCGAGGCGGTGGTGAGGGGGAACCCACCGTTGTCGATCGCGCGACCCTCGGAATCGACGGCCAGGTCGAGGTAGCCCGTGTAGGGTACCGGATTGGGCCAGCCACCGGCGTTCGGCGTGCCGGCAACGGGGTGCGCCCCGAGGTCCGTATAGCCGTAGCTGTTGGTGGCTTCCTTGAGCCGGACCGGCCCCTGTACGAAGCCGGCGGCCTGCACGCCGCCGCCGTTACCCTGCGTGCTGGCAATCATGTTGCGCCGCCGCTCTCCCTCCTCGCGGAGGACATAGCCCATGAAGCCGTCCGGTACCGTGGCCGCCACCGTGGCGGCTGCGGCGTAGTTGCCCTGCGACCAGAGGATGCGAGCGCGCAGGGCGTCCGCGAGGGTCTGAGCGCTGCTCGCGACGTCACCCTGGTTGGTGCTGATCGCCGCGTCGCCAGCGGTGGCGAGGTGCGTGTCCGCGCGGTCCAGCCACACGAGCGCCTCGTCGAGCACCTGGTCGGGCGTGAGCAGCGTGCCGAACGTATCCTCGTCCGAGATGGTGAACTCGCAGAAGAAGTCACCGAAGACGTTCAGGGTGATCGCGTTGTAGATGGAGAGCTCAGCCATGAGCCGCGCGCTCGAACCCCACCCCTGCATCTGGTCGTAGATGGCGTAGCCCTGACCGCGAGCGGTCAGCAACGGGTCCAGCCACTCCCCGCTGTACGCGTCCCCATCGCATTGGCCACCGCCCGGCGTTGGGTCGTACTGGGAGTAGTCCTGGGCAACGCCCGTGACCTCCTGGAAGTTGTCCTCCGCACCGGCCGCCATGATCGCCATCGAGGAGTAGGCACACTCCACGACCGCCATGACCGAGCCGACGAGGATACCGGCGACCGCCGGGTCGTCCAGCGCCTCAGACGTCACCGCCGCGGGCAGGTTCACCTCGAGGAGGCCATCGCATCCGGCGACCCCCAGGGTAAGGACCAGCGCGGCGGTCATCGCCCAGCGACCGGAGCCCGCCCTCGTCTGTCGTCCAATTGCATTCATTCGGAATTCGTCCTGTTCGAAGTTGGATGGCGGCACCGGGTAGCCCAGGTCCGTAGACCTGAGCTACCCGAGCCGAGCTTCCGCAAGATCGGGAGGGTTAGAACGAGATCCGGACCATCGCGTTCATCGCCGCGATTCCGGGCATCTCCCACAGCGCCGTGGCCGACGGATTGTTGCTGTTCACCGAGTACTCAGGATCATAGATGTTGTTGCCGGCCAGATCCTGCTTCGTCTTCTGCCAGATCATCCAGATGTTGGACGCCGACACGGAGACCGAGGCGCGGTCCGCGCCGATGCGGCCCACGAGGTCCTGAGGCAGGTTGTACCGCGCACCGACCTGACGCAGACGCCAGAAGTCCGCCGCGAAGCGACCGTTGTACCGGTCGTCGAGCGCGCCACTGCCGCTCGTGCCCGCGAGGAAGAGCGGATCCGTCCGCTCGATCGACTTCAGGCAGTTCCGGTAGAACCGGCACGCATAGTTCGCGTCGACGCTGGCCAGGAAGCGGCCATACTGACCCTCGGCGACCGCGAAAACCTGCAGGTCGTTGAAGAGGGTGACGGTCGGCGCCACGGAGAAGCTGTAGTTCGGGAACGAGGGGCCCATGAGGAGGCCGGCCTCGTTGTAGTTCGCGCAGGGGATCGTGGGACCGCCCTGCATGATGTTCGGACCACCGTCGCGGGCCGGGACACCGCCGTCGCACATGAGCGACGCGGCGTCGAAGTTCGTCCCGCCGGCGTTCATCTGCGCTTCGCGCAGGATGTAGTCCGAAGCGACGTTCGGGAACGGCCAACCGATCTGGAAGTTGCCGGTGGCGAGGATGCCCTCACCGAGCGACTCGATCTCGTTGGTCGTGTAGTCACCCGCGACTGCGAGGTCGAAGGCGACCGACTCACCCTGGTACAGGCGGGCGTCGAGTGCAGCCTCCCAGCCCCAGTTCGACATCTCACCGAGATTGGCCTGACGGCTACCCGTAAGACCGGTGCTCGGGGCGAGCGACTGGCTCACGAGCAGGTCTGCCGTGGTGGTGCTGTAGTAGCTGATCTCGGCGGACAGCCTGTCGCTGAAGAGCGCGATGTCCATACCGACCTCGAACTCCGTGCTCACCTCGGGACCGATGTCCGGGTTCCCGGCGGTGGTCGGAATGAGACCGTTGCCGCGCGGGCCGATGAACGTCCCGAACAGCGTCTGCGACGCGAACGTCCCAGGCTGACGACCGGCCTTACCCCAGGCGCTGCGGAGACGCAGGCTGTTGATGAAGCCGACGTTGAAGAAGGACTCCTCGGAGAGCACCCAGGAGGCCGAGACCTTCGGGTAGTACTGCAGGTCGAACTCGCCACCGAACGCAGAGTTGTCGTCCGCCCGGATGGCGCCGGTGATGTAGAGCCGGTCCTGCCAGCTCAGCTCTTCCTGAGCGAAGAAGCCGAGGGACTTGTTCTCGGTCGAGCTGAAGCTGACCTGACGGTCGCCGAACTCGGTCTGCGAGATGACGGTCTGGACCGTCGTCGGGAAACCACGACCGGAGTTGGTGACGTTCTCACGGAAGCGCGTGTAGTACTGCGCTCCGAAGGCCGTCGTGGCACGCAGGTCGGACGTGACCTGGTAGCCGGCGCTGACCGAGTAATCGAACGTGAGGTTTTCGTCGATCGGGCGGCCGTACACGACCGAGCCCGCAGGCGCGTTCGGGAAGTCGGAGACGCCCGGAATGAAGTTGTTGTTCGACTCGGCGCCCCGGTCGATGCCGAAGATGAGGCGCTGGGTCAGCCAGTCACTGTACGTGTGCGTCGCAGTGGCGCTGGCCGTGAAGCGACTGTACTCACGGGTGATGTCCGTGGCCTCGTACGCCTCCGGGAAACGCTCCTGGAAGCCGAGGAAGCCGTCGCCGTCCGCACCGAGCGAGGGACGCACGCCCGGCAGGTTGTAGGGACGGCCCCAAACGAGCTGGTGCCAAACGCCACCCTCTTCGTCGACCGTCGCAAAGCGGGTGTCGCCCTGCACGTAACCGGTCGAGACGTCGAGGTTGATGTTCTCGGTCAGGAGAACCGTCACGTTCGCACGGACGCTCGTCTGGATGTTGGTGTTGTAGTCGACTACGCCGACCTCGTCGCCGAAGGTACCGGCCAGGTAGTACCGAACCTGGTCGAGACCACCGCGAACGCTCGCGTTGTAGCGCTGCGCCCAACCGTTCTGGAACAGGTCGCCACTACGGGCGTTGGTCGGGTCGAAGGTCGAAGCGATGCCGCCCGTGCCCCCCGCCGGCAGGCCGGCGAAGCGGCCGTCACGACGACGATAGTGACCGGCCTCGTCGTACAGCTGAACGGGGACGATGTTGGCTGCGGGGCACTGCGAAGCGACGATCGAGCACGCGTACTGCGTTCCGAGTGTGCCCTGAGGATCGACCTTGAAGTTCGTGCCCTGCGAGGTCTCGATGGTGAACTCGGGCGCACCCACCGAGCCCTTCTTCGTGATGATCTGGATCACGCCGGCCGATGCCTCCGTGCCGTACAGCGTGGCGGCGGAGGGGCCCTTGATGATCTCGATGCTCTCGATCTGGTCGGGGTTGATGTCACCGAGCGCGCTCGCATTCGAGGCGACGCCCGTGCTGGGCCCGAGCGTGGCGTCGTTCTGCACGCGCACACCGTCGACGTAGATCAGGGGCTGGCTGCCCAGCGACACGCTGGAGACGCCACGGATCGTGATACCCGATCCACCGCCGACCTGACCGTCGACACGACCGAACCGGAGGCCCGGCGTACGAGCCGCCATGAGCGACTGCATGTTGGTGATCGGAGCCTGCTCGGTCACGCTCGCCGCGGAGAGACGCTCGACCGAGTTACCGAGGGCGCGACGCTGGGTCTGCCCGACGGTACCCGTGACGATGACCTCCTGCAGCTGCAGAGCTTCCTCGGTCAGGACGATGTCCTGCACGACCGTGGCGCCTGCGCCGACCGTGACTTCCCGCGTGACCGTCCCGTACCCGATCCGGGCCGCCGTGACGGTGTGCGTCCCGGCCGGGACGTTCACGAGGAGGTAACGCCCGTTCTGCTGGGTGAGCGCACCGAGGTTCAAGCCCTCGATGAAGATCTGGACGGACGCGATCGGCGCGCCGCCCTGGGAGTCGGTGACGCGTCCGGTCACCGTCCCGGCCTGCTGCGCGCTGAGGCTCGGCGCTGCAAGCAGCAATGCCGCCGCCAATACCGCGAACGCGCGATTGAATGACGAACAAGGTCGTGAGTGCATGATCCCTCCCACATATGGAAGTGTGTACAGCCACCGGACGGTGACCCGCACTTAGAGCCACCGTCTAGTAGAACCGCATGCGCCTGAGCGCACGGGTCACTAGTACTACGTAGAGGGAGAAAGGGCAAGCAGCCCCTGTCCCTCCTTGGTTACGTAAACGATTCAGACTGCAAAACGTGACGTAGCCCCTCCCTGGCTAGCGTTCACCTGCTTCTCGGCGGCCGCCCGGCCACCCTGTCCGACCACCCTGTCCGGTTCGGCCACCCTGTCCGCAGTCGATCGTCCCCTGCCGCCGGCCATCCACGCCTCCATCACGTTGACGCACAAGCGTTTACGTCTCGGTGACAAGCGAGGTCTCGCACTTGCCCATGCGGAAGGGTGGAACGATGAAGGCCTCTTCCTCGCGTGCGACACCGAGCCGCGAGGCCCGAGACGCCCCTTGGCGCCCCGGCAGGCCCTCTTCCAGGGGGAGCGAGTGAGCACGGTTTCAGACTTCAGGCCCAGGTCTGGTCCCGCGCCGGCACGGCGTCGCCGGGGCGGGTGTTCCGGCGAGCGCCTACGCCGGGCCGTGAACCTGGCCGTGGCCGTCGTGGGCCTGATCGTGGCCGCCCCGCTCATGCTCCTGGTTGCCGCTCTCGTCAAGCTCGACTCGAGGGGCCCGGTCATCTATAAACAGAAGCGAGTGGGCCTCGATCGCAGAGGCGGTCGCGATCAGCGGGTAGACAACCGTCGGCGGGGGTCGGACGTGGGCGGCCGGCTCTTCACGATGTACAAGTTCAGGACGATGACCTGCGCGCCCCAAGGCTCCGAGGAGTGCTGGGCGACGCCCGACGATCAGCGCATCACCCGCATGGGCCGCTTCCTGCGCGCCACCCGGATCGATGAGCTGCCCCAGCTCTTCAACGTGGTGAGGGGAGACATGAACATCGTCGGCCCTCGGCCGGAGCAGCCGACCATCTTCCAGGAACTCCGCCGCGAGCTCGGCACGTACCAGGAACGCCAGAAGGTGCTGCCGGGCATCACGGGCTGGGCGCAGGTCAACCTCGGCTACGACACGAGCCTCGACGACGTGAAGAGGAAGGTGGAGCTCGACCTGGAGTATATAGACCGGCGCTCGGCCACCGAGGATCTCGCCATCATGGCCCGCACGATGCCCGTGATGGTGTTCGGGAGGGTGTGGATGTAGTCTGGCGTCGCCATGCGACCCTACACGAAGCCCTCTGACATTCTCGAGCGGACGCGGATGGTCGACCGCTTCCTCGAGTACGTGCGTTTCGATACGCAGTCCGACGACAACAGCGACACCTGCCCCAGCACGGCCAAGCAGTTGGCGCTCGGTGAGCGCCTCGTCATCGAGCTGACCGAGCTCGGACTCCGTGGCGTCGGGGAGCCGACCCCGTCCATGGACGACAACGGATACGTCCTGGCCGAGCTTCCAGGGACGACCGGCGGCGTGGTCGGGCTCTGCGCCCACATCGACACCGCGCCCGCGTTCGACGGGTGCGAGGTGAAGCCGCAGATCGTCGAGGCGTACCAGGGTGGTCCCATCGAAGTCGGCCACGGGGTCGTGATCGACCCGGGCGACACACCCGAGCTCCTCGAGTGCGTGGGCGACACGCTCATCACCACGGATGGGAGCACCCTGCTGGGCGCGGACGACAAGTCCGGCATCGCCACGATCATGGGCGCACTGGAGATCCTCACGCGGGAACCGGGCCTCAGCCACCCCACGGTGCGTGTCTGCTTCAACCCCGACGAGGAGATCGGCCGCGGCGCCGACCGCTTCCCCTTGGAGCGCTTCGATTGCCCGGTGGCCTTTACGATCGATGGCGGCTTCACCGGAGAGATCAGCGTCGAGACGTTCTCGGCCGACAAGGCCGTCGTGACGTTCAAGGGCGTTTCCGTCCACCCCGGCGCCGCCAAGGGCAAGCTGGTCAACGCGCTCACCTACATGGGGAAGCTGCTCGACCGACTGCCGATGGCGGAGTCGCCGGAATGCACGGAAGGACGAGAGGGCTTCTACCACCCCGTGGTCGCGTCGGGCGACGCCGCGTCGTGCAGCGTGCAGCTCATCATTCGAGACTTCGACACCCGGGTCGTCGAGGAGCGTGGGCTGCGACTGAAGGCGATGGCGTCCGCGCTGATGGCCGAGGAGACCCGGCTGGATGTGAGCGTCGAGATCACCGAGCAGTACCGGAACATGTTCGACGTGCTCCAGGGGCATCCGGAGATCTTGGACCGTCTCGAGCGGGCCGTGCGGGCAGCGGGCATCGAGCCGCAGCTACGACCGGTGCGCGGGGGGACCGACGGGTCACGACTCACCGCGATGGGCATGCCCACGCCGAACATCTTCGCGGGCGGCATCAACCTGCACGGGCCGGCCGAGTGGGTTTCGACCCGGGTGATGGGTCAGGTCGCCTGCACGATTCTCAATCTCGTGCAGGTCTACGGCGAGGAGAGGGGCTAGCGCCTCGGTCCTACAGCGCGAAGCCGATGCCCGCGCCGAAGATGAGCGGATCGACGTCGACGGCGGGGGCCGGGTCCGCGAAGCCCTCCAGCCGCAACTCGAGCGGGTGCCACTTCACGTCGAGCGTCAGAAGGAAGGTGTCCGAGAGCGCGAGGTGTGAGCCGAGCTGAATGGCCGGATCCAGCTGGAGGGGCGGATCGGAAGAGTCCAGCAGTCCGCTCTTTTCCCAGACGTAGGTGAGGGTGACACCGCCGCCGGCAAAGGGCTGGAAGAACTGGTCGGTGTCGTTTCGCGGTTGCCATTTCAGCGTAAGACCGGAGGCGACGACCTCGAGGGAGCCGAGGCGGGGCTCGGGCAGGGTCTCGGGTCCGGTGACCTCCCTCGACTCGGTGCGGAGCGAGAGCTCGAGCGCGAAGTCGTCCCTCAGATCCCGCGCCACCGCGCCTTCGATGGAGAGTCCGCTGTACACCGTGTACGCCGTCGGTGACTCGTCCGAGTTGCCGCTGAGTGTCGCACGGGTGAGGAAGCGCCAGTCCGCGTCGTGGTCGTTCGGGGCCTGGCCGAGTACCACGGCCGGCAGCAGAGCGAGCGCGACGAGCACGCCGTGTCCGGTCATCGTGTTGTACCTCCCGAATCGGGCCCGGCGGCGATCGCGCCGCCGGTACCTACACGTTCGGGAAGTCGCGGGCGCCCCGCCGTCGGGTAACCCACCCCAGGGGCTGTCCGGTCCTTGGGCATCCCGGAAAGGAAAACGGGGACCGGATCGCTCCGGTCCCCGCAGCACTTCCAGCGGCGCAGTTGGCGCCGTGCCCTAGTCGTCGCTGACCGGGCGGTCGTTCGCCTCACGCTCGGCGAGCAGCCGCTGATAGCCCTCCTCGTCCAGGTGCGTGATGCCGAACCATCCGTGCCCCATCTCGTCCGCGGTGCGGGCGCCGTAGTTGACCCACTGGTCCGGATCGGGGTTGTTCGGGTTGTCGGCCGTGTTGTCGTACCAGTTCTTCTGGATGATGACCGCGCCCGCGGGAATCAGCGGAGCCACGTTCTCCTCGTAGATGTGGCTCAGGTGCCACGTAGCGCTCCAATCGGAGATCATGCTGATCGTCTCGGTGCGGCTCGTCTCCGGATAGAAGACCTCGACGGAGGCGGCGCGCAGGCGCAGGTGCCCGTGAGGCTGCCAGCTGTCGATGCGAATCGGGTGATCGAAGACGTCGTAGCCCTGCGTCATGACCTTGCTGTTCGGCGGGATCAGCATCTCGGTCTGGCCTTCCTCGAAGCCCATGTACGCGAGCTCCTGCTCGTACTCGTACTCGTAGTCCTCGGGGTAGAGCCAGAGGCCGAGCTCGACCGTGTTGTCCTCGAGTACCGCATTGGGTGCGGTTGCGCCTAGCCCACCAGGGAAGAGATGGATGTCCCACAGGACTTCGGTGTTCGCACCGATCCGGCGGCACACGCCCTCGGGCATGATCTCGCCGAGCTTGCCCATGGCGTACTCGGTGGCGCGCGACTCGCGCTGCACGGTACCGTCCTCGCGGGGCGTCTGCAGGTTGGCGATCGCGTGGTGCACGACCGTGGCCGAGCCAGGGCCGGGCTTCACCTGGACGGCGCGAATGCAGCGGTCCACAGTGAGCCCCGAAGGAACGACCGGGCGGTGCCACATGTCGTTTCCGTCGGCCGGGACGTCGATCGGCACGGATGGGACCACCAGGTCCGGCGAGCCGAACAGCTCGGTGAACGACCACTCCTCGGGGTTCGGCATCGCCGGCACCGAAGGCACCGCCGAGGCGTCGCCGAGCGGCGCGCCCTGGTCGACCCAGTCGAGGACGGTCTGGATCTCGTCGAGCGAGAGGCGCCAATCCTCCTGGAGCTCCTGGATTCCGATGTTCCGGTCGTATGCGTAGGGCGGCATGAGGCCGTTACCGACCTGATACCGAATACGCTGCGCGTACCGGCGCACGTCCTCGTAGCTGGTGAGGTTCATGGGCCCGATGCCGCCTTCGCGGTGGCACACGGTGCAGTTCTGATAGATGATGTCCGCGACTTCACCACTGAAGGTGACGTCTCGCGCGTCGTCGGCCGAAGCGAACTGCTGGGCCTGCACGTCGGACTGGATGACGAAGGCCGCGATCAGCGCCGCCGCGCCCGCGATCCAGGTCCGTGTAGCCGTTCCGGATGTGACCATGATCCTCTCCTGTCATGCTCGGGTGGAACGCTTTAATTAATGATGGCTCAGCCGGACGACACGCAAGCCGGTCGAGTTCGATCTCGCTTGTCTACTGAGTGACGACGACCGTCTGATAGGCGTTGGTCCAGCAGCACTGGTCGCCGGCCGAGCTGTCCGGGGCGCCCCAGTTGTCGGCGCGGACCAGAATCACGTACTCGCCGGGCGCGGGGAAGCGCGCGATGACTTGCGCGGTGCCCCTGAGGCCGTCCAGCGTCACCTGGTCGGCCGGGGGTGGGCTGCCGGAGCCGCCGGCCGCCGGCTCGGGCGACGACGGGTGGCGCTCGTACGTGACCTCGCCGGGCGGGCCGCTGTACTTGAACCAAGACACCCGCACCGGCACGCCTTCGTCGAAGCGACGGTCGTTCGGATCCCGCACCGAGGGATCGTCCACGTTCACCGTGAGCGTCACCGGCTGCCCCACCGACCCCCTGAGCGTTTCGGAGGCGCGGATGCCCTCGGGCCCCTGGCGGGCCGAGCTCTCGGAGCTGAACCAGACCCGCGGCGCCATGCTGCCGTGTGGGCGCGGAAGCCAGTCGAGCTGGTAGGCCGGCGCCGTCGTGCGGCCCGGCACTTTATACGTTTGGCCGTCCCCCGGCGTGATGTACCACCAGATGTCCTCATCGCGGGCCGAGGCCGGGATCGTCACGGCGAACGTGCCACGATGGCGGCTCCCGTGGAACGTCGTGGGCTGCGCGCCGTTGAACTGCTCCGGTTCGATATAGTTGCGCTCACCGTGGGGAATCTCGACGACCTGGTTCGGATTCCGATTGAGGTATCCGAACGAGATCGTGAAGCTGCCGTCCCCGTTGTCGTACCACCCCTCCATGAAAGGCACGACCTGCCGGCCCGTGTCGGGCTGGGGTGCGTTCTGCCAGGGATCGATCTGGGCCTGGAGGGACGTGGTGCCCGCGGACGTGCTCCACATGACGAGTGCGAACGCGGCTCCAGCGACGGTCGGGCGATGCGGCATGCGGTGCTCCTTCAGGGACGCTCGAGGGTCCAGATGTAGGCTTGTCTCCGAGAGGTCGCGAAGAAAATACGGCGCCTCGCTCTGAGCGCGAGTCCTTGGCCGTGAGAAGCCGTGCCTCGATTCGCGTCTTCGCTGTTAGACTTCGCGCGAATCGCGACAACTGGAGCAGGACGAAGGCGCGTTGAGCCAGCCGACAGACCAGAGGGGCATGCCCGGTACGGCCGGGCGCGGCGCCGGCCCCAGGTCGGGGTCGGGCCACGACACCACCTCCGGGCCCATCCTCGGGGTCCTCGTCCGACTCGCGATCCCCATCGTCGCGACCAACATCTTCCAGTCCTTGTACCAGCTGATCGACACCTTCTGGGTTGGACGGCTCGGTGCGGATGCGGTCGCAGCGGTCTCGCTGTCCTTCCCCATCCTGTTCTTCATGATCTCCGCCGGCGGCGGCATGTCGATCGCCGGAGCGGTGCTCGTCGCTCAGATGTTCGGTTCGGGAGACCAGCGGGCAGTCGACCACGCGGCTGCTCAGACCCTCGCGGTCGTGGGCGTCGTATCGGTGGTACTTTCCGTAGCCGGTTACCTGCTGAGTGCTCCGTTGGTGGCCTTCTTCGGGCCCGAGGCGAATGTCGAACAGCTGGCCGTGGGCTACCTCCAGGTGTCCTTCCTCGGGTTGGTGGCCGTGTTCGTCTACTTCGTCTTTCAGGCGCTGCTACGGGGCGTGGGTGACGTCAAGACGCCGATGATCGTGGTCGCCGGGACGGTGGTGCTGAACTTCTTCCTGGACCCATTGCTGATTCTGGGCTGGGGGCCGGTACCCGCGTTCGGTGTGGCGGGGGCCGCGTGGGCGACCATCGGGTCGCAGGGGCTGGCCGGGGTGGTCGGCATGGTCGTCCTCTTCAGCGGCCGCTACGGAATCCACCTGCGGTTGGCCGACATGGTCCCAGATCGGACCATGGTGAACAAGATCCTCAAGCTCGGCATCCCCTCATCGGTCGAGCAGTCCACGCGGGCACTGGGCATCGCGGTCATGATGCTGTTGGTCGCCTCGTTCGGTACGACGGTCATCGCCTCGTATGGCATCGGAGCGAGGATTCTGTCGTTCGTGATCATTCCGGCGATGGGGCTGTCGATGGCCACGTCCACCGTGGTCGGCCAGAACGTCGGTGCGGTCCAGGACGACAGGGCGCGAGCCGCGGCCAAGATCGGCATGTGGGCCGGCTTCTGGGGACTCACCGGGGCCGGGGCGGTTTTGTGGCTCTTCGCCGAGCCCATTACGGCTGCGTTCGTTCCCGGCGAGCCCGAGGTCATCCAGCTCGGGACCCACTTCATGCGCATCATGGCGCCCGCGTTCGGGTTCTTCGGCATCCAGATGGTCATGAGCGGGGCGCTGGCCGGTGGCGGCAACACCGTGGCCGCGATGGCGCTGTCCATACTGGCGTTCTGGGTGCTCCGCTTCCCGGTGGCGTGGGTGCTCTCCGTCCCCGGTGGCATGGGGCCGGACGGCATCTTCTGGTCGTTCCCGATCTCCAACGTCCTGGCCGGGGGACTCGCGGTGGCGTGGTTCGTCCGGGGAAGTTGGATCCGCAGGGTCGTGGACGAGGACGCCGCGCTGGTGGAAGCCGTGCGCGAGGAGGCGATCGTGGAGGAGGCGGTGGGCGAGGGCTGAGACGTAGTCTCCGCGGTCACACCTTGCGTGGCTCCTAACGTCGGGCGGAGTTTGAGGCCGCGCCGGCCCCGCCGGCGTTCGCCACGAAGACGATCGAGCCGGAGAACTCATGCGATTACTCCTTCGCTCCGCTGCCTGCGGGGCCTTTGCTTGCGCGCTGTTGCAAGGTGCCCCTGACGAGGCGTCGGCCCAACTCGCGGACCACCAGTACACGAGCGCTGCCGTGGAGGCAGGATCCCGCCTGTACGTGTCCGAGTGCGCGCTCTGCCACGGACCCCAGGGCGACCGCGTCGACGGCGTCGACCTTCGGCGGGGCCAGTTCCGGGCCGTGCAGTCCGACGACGACCTCCGTCGCATCATCACGGTGGGTGTGGACGACTCCCGCATGCCCGCCTTCGACTTCTCGGCGGCCGAGCTCGACGCCGTGGTCGCCTACATCCGTGCCGGGTTCGATCCGGAGGGTGTCGCGGTACGGATCGGCGACCCCGCGCGCGGGGCGGAAGTGTTCAACGAGGCTGGCGACTGCTCGTCCTGCCACCGCGTGAACGGAGTCGGACCCCGCACGGCGCCCGACCTGAGCGACATCGGCGCCATCCGGACGCCGGCCTCCTTGCAGCGCTCTCTCCTGGACCCCTACACCGCGCTCCTGCCGATCAATAGACCGGTCATGGCGTTGACCCGGGAGGGCGAGATGATCCGTGGCCGGAGATTGAACGAGGACACCTACTCGGTTCAGCTCATCGATTCAAACGGGCGTCTTCGCTCACTCGTCAAAGAGGACCTCGTCGACTTCGAGATCAGCCGCACGCCGACGCATGAGCCGACCTCCCTGTCCGGCGACCAGGTCGCGGACGTCGTCGGCTATCTACTTTCTCTGAGGGGCATCCAATGAAGACGACCCGTCTCTTCCTGTCGGCAGCCCTTCTCGTCGGGCTTGCCCTCGCACCGGCGAATGTCGACGCGCAGGTCTCGTACGAGCGCATCCTCAACGCCGCCGACGATCCCGGAAACTGGCTGACGTACAACGGGACGTACTCCAGCCAGCGGTACAGCCAGCTGGCTCAGATCACGCCCGCCAACGTCGACGACCTCGAGCTCAAGTGGATGCTGCCCAACCAGGTCTTCGGTGCGTGGCAATCGAACCCGATCGTCGTCGACGGCATCATGTACGTGACCCAGCGTCCGAACGACGTGATGGCGGTCGACGTGGCCACGGGTCGTGTCTTCTGGCTGTACAGACATACGAACGCCCCCAATGCACTGGTGTGCTGTGGCGCCAACAACCGGGGCGTGGCGATCCTGGAGGACAAGCTCTTCATGGGCACGCTCGACGCCCACCTGGTCGCCATCGATCGGATCAACGGTCAGCCGCTGTGGAAGACCGAGGTCGGGGACGTGAACCTGGCCTACTCGATCACCATGGCGCCCCTCGTGGTGAAGGACAAAGTGCTGGTGGGCGTGGGTGGCGGTGAGTTCGGCATCCGCGGCTACGTGGCCGCGTATGACGCGGATACCGGAGAGGAGGCTTGGCGGTTCTATACGATCCCGGGGCCCGGCGAGCCCGGTCACGACACGTGGGAGGGCGACGACTGGGAGCACGGCGGCGCGCCGGTCTGGATCACCGGCTCCTTCGATCCCGACCTCAACCTGACCTATTGGGGAGTGGGGAACCCGGGTCCGGACTGGAACGCGGAGCAGCGTCCGGGCGACAACCTCTACTCCGACGCGGTCGTCGCGCTCGACGCCGATACGGGCGAACTGGTCTGGCACTTCCAGTTCACCCCTAACGACGGCTACGACTACGACGCGGTGCAGGTGCCGGTGCTGGCCGACATGCAGTGGGAGGGGGAGCAGCGCCGCCTGATGCTGTGGGCCAACAGGAACGGCTACTTCTACGTCCTCGATCGTGAGACGGGGGAGTTCCTCTCCGGTGAGCCGTACGTCCGTGTGAACTGGTCGAGCGGGCTCGACCAGAACGGCAGGCCCATCCCGACGCCGCAGCCCGAGGGGATGCCGACCTGGCCCGGCAATCAGGGCGGCACCAACTGGTACCCACCCTCGTTCAGCCCCCGCACGGGCCTCTTCTATTTCGCCGCGTGGGAGGACTACGCGACGATCTACCGGCCGGAGGAGTCCGAGTACCAGCCGGGTCGCGCGTTTCTGGGCGGTGGCTTCGATGTGCTGACTCCAGCGCCTGGAGCCCCCGGCGTGGGCATCGGCCGGACGAACCCGATCAACAACTGGACGGACGAGGTCGGGCACGCGGCGGTCATCGCCATGGACCCGCTGACGAGCCAGCCCCGGTGGAAGTACGAGCAGTTCGACGTCAGCGACAGCGGCATGCTCACGACCGCCTCGGACCTCCTGTTCACGGGCGGACGAGAGGGGCACTTCCACGCCCTCGATGCACGCACCGGCGAGCTCCTTTGGAGGGCCAGCCTGGGCGGCCAGATCGTGATGGCGCCCGTGACGTATCTGGTCGACGGCCAACAGTACATCTCGGTCATCTCCGGTAACTCGCTGGTGACGTTCGGGCTCCGCGACTGACCGATCGCGGCCGCCGCGGCGAGCAGTCGTCCGGCGGCCGCGTCCTACGTGTCCGTTTAGCTTGCGGACGGGGAGGTCCACCTAGTATCAAGGTGCAACCTTCCAACCAGGAGCCATCATGGCATCACGTGCGGTCGTCATCGCACTGGCAGTACTCACGCTGGGCATCTTCCCTGTCCAGACTTCGGCCCAGGCCGAGGCCAGCCCGGACCGGGGCGGTTTCACCATGCTCCTTGCGCTCGGCGTCGGTCGTCAGAACGACCTCGCGCTTCCCGAGGCCAAGACGGCGCTCGCGGGCCTGAACCTGGGGCTGGGCGCATTTCTGACCGACGACCTCGCGCTTTGGTTCCGCGCGTCGGGCACCACGGCCGACTACGACGTCTTCCAGCAGACGTCCGGTGTGGGTGCCCCGGTGCTCCAGTACTGGGTGAACGACAAGTTCAACATCGAAGGAGGAGTCGGGGTCGGCTTCTGGACCATCGAGGACACGAACGAGGCAGGGCTCGGGGTCATGGCCGGACTCGGCTTCGTGATCTTCAACTCGGGCCGCCACAACCTGCAGATCGGCGTGGAGTACGCAGGCGCGTTCATGGAGCCGGAAACGATCCACAACATGGGGCTGACCTTCGGTTGGCAGCTGCTGTAGATCGGTCGATGCCGGCGATGCACAGGGGGGCCGTCCGGTGAACGAGTACCGGGCGGCCCCCCGCGTCGTGGAGCACGGTTTCGGATGCCCCTACTGCGGGGAGCCGATCACCATGCTTCTGGAGCCCGACGTGGGCATGCAGCAGTACGTCGAAGACTGCGAGGTGTGTTGCAATCCCATCGCCCTTCGCTTCGAGATCGAGGAAGGGATGGTGGTGGCCTTCGACGCCGAGCCGATCGAGCAGTAGCGGACACCGGGGGTCCGCGGCTGGCCGGCTAGGTTCTGACGACCCTCAGTCGCATCACGTACTCGACCTCGAGCTCGTCCAGCCACACCCCGTAGATGAAGTCGCCCGTGAAGTACCGCGCTGTGAAGCGGTCGGGCAGCTCGACGGGGCCGAGATAGAGCCCGTCCGGGTCGAAGACGTCCCACGTCCGCCCCCCCATGCGCTGCAGGAGCTCGATGGTACGGATGTTCGGCTCGATGGAGTCGAGGATGTCGTTGGGAGAGCGGGTGCGCTGAACCCAGACCGTGGCCTCCGGCCCGACGGCGACGGCAGCGATGACCGGGAAGGTCTCGTTGAAGCGGATCAGGCTCGAGAGCTGATCGATCGCGCCCTCGGGTACGACGTCACCAAGAAGGCCGAGGAGCCCTTGCAGCACCGCACGGCGATCCGCCTCGGTGACCCGCTGGGGCGTGAAGGGTTTGGAGAAGACCCTTCTGAGCTCCCCGTCCTGGTAGATCCCGATGCGGTAGTCGTCGTTGACCCCGTAGAGGACCTCCAGATCGTCGGTGAGGCTCCAGATCGGCTCCGCCGCGAAGATCTCGACGTTCGGCGCTCCGCCGCTGAGGCTGAGCGATCCCCCAGACGGGACGCGCATCAGCGTGTCGGCGTCGGTCCCGTCCGCTGCCACCGCGATGATCGCGTCCAATGAGTCGGGCTGGAGGGTGGGGTCCTCCATCGGTAGACGGCGTACCTGTCGCGCGATGGCGCCGGACGGCGTGTTCTCCCAGGCGACCGGCAGGCCCTCCCCGGGCAGGATCGGCACCGTGCCGAAGCTCCGACCGTCGGGTCCGTAGAGCGCAAGGCGCTGGTTGTCGAGGTCGGCGACAATGAGCGTATCCCCTGGGGTCCTCCCGATGAACGTGGCCGCGTCGCCCAGCTCGCCGAACGTGGAGATATGCCGCCCGTCCGCGTCGAAGCGGCGTATGTGCCTCGCCCGTTGGTCCAACACGTAGATCGAGCCGTCCCCGGCTACGGTCAGCCACCCGATCCGGCCGAACCGGTATTCGGGGGCCCCCTCGGCGGCACCCACGCGGAGGTCTGGTTCGACGCTCCACGCCTGGCCCTCCTCCCAGAGCCCTTGCTCGACGTTGGAGACGAGCGTGACACCGGCCGAGTCGGCCACCGTCGCCCCGCCGTTGCCGGTGCCGCCACCGCCGCAGCCGGCCACGAAGAGCGTCGCGATGAGCCACCGACTGCTTCGATCCGTCGCTTGCATGGGCCTGGTGAAAGGATGTGACGGGACAGCGGCACCTACGGTATGCTGCCGCGATGGGTTTTCGCCCTGCTGCGGGGCTACTGCAAGGGAGAGTACATGCACGTCCGGGACAAGGTGGTCGTAGTGACGGGCGGGGCGAGCGGCATCGGCCGGTCGCTGGTCCACCGCTTCGTGCTCGAGGGCGCGCGGGTCGTGGTCGCGGCGGATATCGATGCAGAGCGGGCCGCGACCGCGGCCTCCGACGCTGGAGCCGCAGCGGAGTCGGCCCAGGTGGATGTGGCGAACGAGGCATCGATGGCCGAGTTGATCGGGTCTATAGAGGACCGTCACGGCGCCATCGACCTCTTCTGCTCCAACGCCGGCATCTATGAGGCAGGCGGTGTCGACACGCCCCAGGCGACGTGGCAGCGCATGCTCGACGTCAACTTCATGGCCCAGGTATACGTCGCCCGCCACCTGATCCCGCGCATGATCGGTCGGGGCGGAGGCTACCTGCTGGTGACCGCGTCAGCGGCGGGGCTCCTCTCGCAGATCGGATCGGTCACGTACGCCGTCACGAAGCACGCCGCGGTCGCCTTCGCCGAGTGGATCTCCATCACGCACGGAGAGGAAGGCATCAAAGTCTCGGTTCTGTGCCCCCAAGCCGTCCGCACGCCGATGCTCACTTCCGGGGAAGGGAGCGTGGCCACAGTCGACGGGGTCATGGAGCCGGATCAGGTGGCCGACGCGGTCGTCGACGCCCTGGCCGCGGAGCGCTTCCTCGTGCTGCCGCACCCGGAAGTCGCGGAGTACGCCCGGCGCCGCGGGGAGGACCGAGAACGCTGGTTGGCCGGGATGCGGAGACTCCAGGCGCGTTATCGCGGGCTTTCCTGACCCTCAGCGCTTCAGCGACACGTCGATCCAGTCGAGGAGCAGCGACGGATCGATGCGGAGCACGTGGCCCTGTCCGCCCAGGACTCGCAGCCCGGACGCGATCCCCTGGGACTCGAGGGCTGCCCGCGTCTCCTCCGTCATCCCGAGCCAGCTCTCGTCCCGTTGGCCCACCAGGAAGTAGATCGGCTTGTCACGAAGCACCGCCAGGTCCTCGGCGGGGCCCGAGTACTGCCCCGGCAGCGTCATGATGGCGGCGAAACGGTCGGGCTGAGCGAGGGCGGCAAAGAAGGCCCCGCTGCCCCCGTTCGACGCCCCGACGAGCGCCACCCTCTGAGCGTCGTAATCGAGCTCGGCATCCATCCAGGAGAAGAGCGCCGAGAGCACCTCGTCGGCGGTACGCGACAGGTTCGAGCCACGCACCTCGGGAGCCACCACGTAGTAGCCTCGTCGCGCCGGCTCGGTGAGCCAATACGACCCCACGAACCCCTCGACCAGCTGAGCCGTTCCGGCGCCCCAGGGGAGCGCGAGGATCACCGGGTGAGGCGCCGAAGTGCCCTCCGCAGGACGCACCAGTGCCACGTCGAGCGTGCCGCCCGACCAAGGCGCCTCGTGCCACTCGAGGGCGTCGCCGATGCGCTGCTGCGCATGCGTTTCCGCTGGGACGAAGCCGGCCAGTGCGGCCAGGGCAAGCGAAGCCAGAAGCGGTGACGGCCTTGAGGTGTGCGGCATGGGTCGGGTGGGGGAAGGGGATGGGACAAGCTCGGCGGGTATGGAGAGCACTGCAAGCGCGGTATCGTTGCGCATGGTCGAACCTTCGCCGAAGAGGCCCCCACGGGCCCCGAACGCCCGACGCGCGGCGCTGACGGCGGCGGCCGAGCGCGTCGGGGGAGTCGTCGTCGAGGGCAAGATGACCGGCGGCTACGAGGTGCAGCTCGAGCACGGAGGATGGAAGCTGCACCTCGGACTGCACGCGGCGCAGAACGCGTCGGAGGGCCTGATCCACACGCGCGTCCTCGCGCGGTTCAAGGGGCGGGAGGACGTAAGGCTCCTCGTGAGGAGGCGTGCGGCATTGGACCGACTCGCGGCGAGGTTGGGCTTCAAGGGACTCGGGGCGGGCGGCAGGCAGCTGCTCGATCGCTACTTCGTGAAGGGCCGTCCCGCGACGCGCGTGCGGTCGGTGATCAGTGGTGGGCTCGCCGATGCGATTTTGGAGACGGACGCCCACCGACTCCAGGTCGGTCCGGAATCGTGGTTCGCGCGTCGTACGCGCGGTCCATACGCGCGTACGTTGCAGGTGCTGGAGCCGGGCGCGGCCACGGATCCGGACCGCTTGGTCGGTATGGTGGTCCTGGCACAGGAGGCACTCGACGCGCTACAACGGGCCGGACTCGCGACGCCGGGTCTGCGGTAGCGCCGAGCTCGACTGATTGACGCCTTTTCGCGGCGCACGGTACGTTGGCCGCCCGGCACCGTCCCCGGTGTCGAGAAGTCAGATCCGGACGAGGAGTCACCCATGAGGAAGTCTTTGCCGTTCCTGTTACTCGGTCTCGCGCTGACCCTGCCGGTCCAGGCCGAGGCACAGCGGGCGTGGTCCTTGAACGAGGCGACGTACATCACCGCGGAGCAGATCGATGAGGTGAACGAGCTGCCTGGTGTGGACCGCCAGATCGTCAGCCGCAACATCGGTGAGCTCAACCTCTCGGTCGGTATCATCAAGCGGGGTCCGACCTCAGGTGCGATGCCGACGGGCAACGAGCAGTTCGGCGAGAGGCCTTGCGGCGTCTCCGAAGGTACGCCGAGCGGCGCCCGGGGCATCGAGCACGACCACCAGACGGAGACGTACGTAATCTGGTCGGGCGAGGGCACGCTGGTCACCGGCGGCCAGATCCTCTACGGGAACGGGTTCTCGGACGCCAGCACCGTCACGACGATCCTGAACGGGCCGTCGTGCAGCGGCTTCATCGTGGGGGACGTGAAGCGCATCGACGTGAGGGAAGGCGACGTGATCATCATTCCGGCCGGGGTGCCGCACGGCTGGGCGCAGATCGACGACCACGTGCACTACCTGAGCGTGCGCCCCGATCCGCAACGCGTGCTGCCGGACGACTACGAGCATCCCGAGGTCGCGGGCGAGCTCCGGTAGAGCCCTTCCCAACCGGTGTAGCCGGCTTCGTTGGCGGGGGCGGGAGCGCGCGCTAGCTTGCCCGCTCCTGCCCGTCGTACTCCGCGTGAGGTCTGGGCTCCAGCACCGATGTCACCGATCAAGAGATGCCTGGGCGTGGTCGCAGCGGCGATGTATGTGCTGCCGCTGTCGACCAGCCTGCTGACGAACGCGGTGCACGACGCGTATCACCTGCGCGAGTTCCTGGAGTACGGGAGCGTCGAGGTAGCGGACCTCGCCGAACCGGAGCCGGGTGACTTCGCCCACGCCCACGGCGGCGCGGAGCACTCCCATGGCGCTACGACCGACGCGCTGCTGGGCGCGGCCGATCGCAGGGACGAGCCCGACGAAGAGCATCATGCTCCCGCCCTCGAGCTCGTCGGCCACCTGCCGGCACACACCGTGCTGTTCGAGCTGGCAGCACCGGAGGACGGGACCTGGGCGGGCGACTCCGCGTCGTTTCGCCAGCTGGCCGCCACCCCGCCCCCACATCCTCCGCCGCGCGTCTGAACTCCTCGGAGTTACAGCACTCCCCGAACCCGAGTCGCCCGTGTGGCTCGGGGGCCGCCTCGTCATGCGATGCGGCAGGAGTGAGCCTCGTGTCTACGAATGGAAGGGGGAGACGTGCGCTTCGCGCATACCCGAGCGAGCACGGCAGCCGCGGTCATCGCGGTCATGGCCTTGCTAGCTCGCACACCGGTCGATGGTCAGGTGCCGACGACCGAGGCAGATTCGGCAACGGTGTTCTTGCTGGACCCGATCACGGTGGAGGGACGGGCGGACGATCTCACCGGGCAGGTCAGCTCGGCCTCGGTGGGCTACGTCGGTCGCCTCGACCTCGCGAAGCGTCCGCTGCTACGAGAGGGAGAGCTCCTGGAGACCGTGCCCGGGATGATCCTGACCCAGCACAGCGGGGGAGGAAAGGCGAATCAGATGTTCGTGCGAGGCTTCAACCTCGACCACGGCAACGACTTCGCTACCTGGGTCGAGGGGATGCCCGTGAACATCGTGACCCACGGGCACGGCCACGGCTACACGGACCTCAACTTCATCATTCCCGAGCTGGTCGATCACATCGAGTACTCACTCGGGAACTACTATGCCGAAGTCGGTGATTTCAGCGCGGCCGGCGCGGCGAGCTTCCGCTTTCGGGAGCGATTGGAACGACCCATTGCCGAGCTCGGTTGGGGGTCGGACGGATACCGTCGGGTGCTGGCGGCGGCCTCGTACGATTTGGCTCCGGGGAACACGCTGCTCGCGGGCGGCGAGGCGAAGCTGAATGACGGCCCTTGGGACGTCGAAGAGGACCTCGACAAGGTCGCCGGCCTGCTCAGATACACCTTCTCGGGCCGGACGACGAGTTTCTCCCTCCTGGGTCTGGCCTACCACAACAGCTGGCACGCCTCCGACCAGATCCCGCTGCGGGCCGTCGAGGACGGGACCATCGGTCGCTTTGGTCAGATCGATCCGACGCTGACAGGCGAGACCCATCGCTACAGTCTCTCGGGCCGATGGACGCGCGCATCCGCGGGCTCGAGCCAGCGCATCGACGTGTACGGCATCCGCTACATGCTCGACCTCTTCGGGAACTTCACCTACGCGTTGGACGACCCTGTCGATGGAGACCAGCATCTGCAGCGGGATCGTGGGCGCTGGACGATGGGCGCCAACGCTGCGCACCTCCAGGCGCTCGACATGGGTGGGGTGCCACACGCCCTGACAGTCGGCGCGCAGTTCCGACGCGACCTCGCGGACGTGTCTCTGGACCAGTCCAGTGGCGGCGCCGTACTCGGGCAGGTCCGCCGGGACGACGTCGCACAGTGGAATGCCGGCGCCTATGCAGAGCTGGTTTCTCCCTGGACCGGCTGGTTCCGGACCGTGCTGGGGCTTCGTGGCGACATGCACAGAGTCGACGTCACCAGTGATCGGCCGGAGAACACGGGCACGGCCGGTGACGAGATCCTTAGCCCGAAGGCGTCGCTCGCCTTCTCTCCATGGGCGCGGACCGAGCTTTACGTGAGTGGCGGGTTGGGTTTTCACAGCAACGATGCGCGGGGTGCGGTTTCCACGGTCGACCCAGGAAGTGGTGACCCGGTCGACCCGGTCGCGACCTTGGTGCGGTCGCGCGGGGCCGAGATCGGTGTGCGCACTTCGGCCGTCGAAACGCTGCGCACTACGCTCGCACTGTGGACGATGGAGTTGGACAGCGAGCTCCGTTTCGTGGGCGACATCGGCACTACGGAGGCCAGCGACCCCAGTCGTCGGGTGGGTGTGACGGTGGCGAACTTCCTACGAGTCACGGAGGAGTGGAGCGTGGATCTCGACGTTTCGTTCACGAGCGCGCGCTTCGAGGACGTACCGGCCGGAGAGGATCACATCCCCGGCGCACTCGAGAACGTGATCGCCGCCGGCCTCAGCTATGCGCCCGCCGGGGACGGCCCCTTCGGTGCGCTTCGGTTGAGGCACTTCGGCGCGTACCCACTCATCGAAGACGACTCCGAGCGGGCGAGCGCCAGCTCACTGGTCAACGTCGAGTTGGGATACCGCCTCGGGAACGCCCGCATCGCCATCTCGATCCTGAACGCCTTCGACCAGGAGACCTCGGACATCCAGTACTTCTACGAGTCGAGGCTGAGCGGTGAGCCCGCGGGAGGAGTAGGGGACGTGCACTTCCATCCTGCCGAGCCCCGTCAGCTCAGGGTGAGGGCCAGCTGGGGAATGTGAAGCGGGGTTCACGCATGCGAGCAGTTCGATGAGACGCGACGGCTGATGGAGCGCCACGAGCTGATGGCCGCCTCGGTCGCGAGCGCGGCGCAGGTACGCGGGCTCGGGGCCGAGGCGGTCCATCGCATCAGCCGGTCCTACGCGCTCGCGATGGAGCCACGTGTCGCGACCATCGAGGACGATCACGATCCGGCCTACCTCCATCCGGGGCGAACCATCCTGCTGCTCTTCCAGGATGTTGGCGACGTGCCCGTGGAGGCGCTGTGCGCCGCGGCAGTACACGAGACCGAGCGACCCGATCTGCGCGTGAGCGTCCACGAAATCAGCGAGGCGTTGGGCGCGGGGGTCGCCGACATCGTTTCCGTGCTACCGCTGCCCGGTGACGAGGGTCTCCTGGAGCGACTCGTCACGCTCGAGCGGCCCGCCCTCCTGGCGGCCCTAGCCGAGCGCCTCGATCAGCTCCGCCACGCACACCTGCGACAGGATCCCGTCTGGTGGAGAGCGATCTTCGCCGAAGCCGAAGCGGCCTGGGTCCCGGTCGCAGAGCGCACACATCCCCGCTTGGCGGACCGGTATCGGCACTGGCACCGCACCTTCGCCCGCCGGCTCCAGAAGGCGGACGACTGACGCGGCGCGTCACCGGGTGCTGTTCCAGAGCTTCCCGAGCTGGTGCCCCGCAGCGAAGACAACCAGATCGAGAATGGCGTTCGGCACGATCTCGGGCCCGCTGGTATCGAAGAGCTCCTTGCCGGTCTCGGACTTCTCCAAGTAGTGCTCGGCGACCTCGTACGCCGTCGCCACGGGTAGCCACACGCGAAGCGGCGCGTTCATGAGCCCGAGCGCGAGGCCCGACGCGAAGTGGACGACCGTCCAGGGGTCGAGGGCGGCGCGGTTTTGCTCCGCCTTCTTCGTGGCGAGGATCTTGGTCATCGATTCTTGAAGTCGGGTTGACGCTTCTCGAGGAATGCCGATGCGGCCTCGAGGTGGTCCTCTGTGAGGGACGCCGCGACGTGCCGCTCGGCCTCGCGGTCGAGGAGCTCGCCGAAGCTCAAACGCAGCGCGTCGTTCAGGTTCGCCTTGATGTTGCGTACGGCTATCGGTGCCGCGCGTACGAGCTGGTCGGCGACGTCGCGCACGTGGGCCATGAGGGAATCGACGTCGGGCAACGTCTTGGACACCAGCCCGATGCGTTCGGCCTCCGCGGCGTCGAAACGGGGGCTGAGGAGGTACAGCTCACGCGCCTTGGCGGGTCCCACGATGCGTGAAAGCGTCCACGTGCCGCCGAAGTCGCCACTGAGGCCCGCGTCCCGGAACGCCACGTTGAATTTCGCCCCAGCGGCTGCGTAACGGAGGTCGCACGCACAGGCCCACGACAGGCCGGCTCCGGCGCAGGCCCCGTTGATGGCGGCGATCGTCACCTTGGGCATGTCCCGGAGCAGCTGGGAGCTGCGCATGCGCTGCCGCAGGTGCTCGACCTTGGCTCGGGGGCTCGCCTCGCCCGTCCCGTGCCGCTCCTTCATGGCACCCAGGTCCCCGCCCGCGCAGAAGGCCCGTCCGGCGCCGGTGACGACGACCGCCCACACGTCCTCGTCGTCCGCGGCGCGCTGGAGCGACTCCATCATCCGCTCGTTGAGGTCCTCGCCCATGGTGTTCATGCGCTCGGGCCGGTTGAGCGTGATGGTCGCGACCCTGCCGTCCTGCTCGTAGAGCACCGTGCTCGACATCGTATCCCCTCGGTTCGAATGGGCCCGAGATGATACCGTCAGGAGGGATCGATCTCCACCGAGCGGGCGATGGCCAATAGGTGAGTTCGCCAGCTCCGGCTCTGGCATGACCCGGGCGGGCACCACACTTTGCCGACCCGCTTCCGGAAATCCGGGGACCTGGACCCAAGAATCGAGGCACTTCATGAGCACCTTCCCAGACCGTATTCGCCATTCCTTCGTCGTCGCTTTGGTGGCGGTGCTGTTGGCCGCTCCGGCCGCTCTCGAGGCCCAGCGTGGCGCCTCCGGCCCGCCGGAGCACGCCATGGTCGAGCCCGTCAACCAGCTGCCGAATCCCTACGAGACCCAGCGCAACTGGGGCCACCTTCCCGACGGCCGCACCTGGGGATCGGTGAGCGCCGTGCACGTCGATATCGACGGGCGCCACATCTGGGCCGGTGACCGCTGCGGTACCAACTCGTGCGCCACGACGCCGGGCATCGACCCCATCGTGAAGCTCGACCCGTACGGCAACACCGTCGCGTCGTTGGGTGCCGGACAGATCCTGTGGCCGCACGGGATCGAGGTGGACAGCGAAGGCAATATCTGGATCGCAGACGCGCGCATCGCCAACGCAAACGAGCGTTCCCAGAACCCGGCCTCGGCAGGCCTCGGCAGCGTGGTGCGTAAGTTCAGCCCCGACGGCCGGCTTCTCCTCACGATCGGGACGCCGGGCGAGACCGGCGCGCCGCCCACGCACCTGACCGATCCGAGCGACGTCCTGGTGACGCCCGACGGCAGCATCTTCATCACCGAGGCGCACGGTGACCAGTTCCTGGACGAGTCCGGACCGACGGCCGCCGGCCGGATCTCCAAGTGGTCCCCGACGGGCCAGCACATCATGACCTCGGGCACCTGGGGCTACGGAGACAATCAGTTCCGTGGTGGACACGCCCTGGCGATGGACTCGCAGGGTCGCGTCTTCGTCGCCGACAGGGGCAACCGCCGCATCCAGATCCTGGACCAGGACCTGAACCATCTCGATACCTGGTACCAGTTCAGCCGCATCAGCGGTCTCTTCATCGACAGCAACGACGTCCTGTACGCCATCGACTCGGAGTCGGACGACAACTACAACCCGGGTTGGCGCAAGGGCCTGCGCGTAGGAAGCGCGCGCACTGGTGAGGTCTGGTACTACGTGCCCGAGCACAAGTCCGAGCGGGCTTCGGGCATGGGTGGTATCGGCTCCATGGGCGAGGGCGTGACCGTGGACGCCTTCGGCAACGTCATCGCCGGCGAGGTCGGACCGGTGCAGGGGCTGACGAAGTTCGTGCCTCGGCTGACGCGCTAAGAGAGGGCCGGGAGGCGCTCAGCGCTGTCTGGCTTCGAGGAAAGGGTCCGGTCGCTCGCGGCCGGGCCCTTCTCCGTTCTACCAGCGGCCGCCGGGGTAGGCCTGTCCGGACCACCAGGCCACGTCGGGCCGGTGGGCCCAGAGTAGCCCGCGCACCATCGCCTCGGGGCTGTCCTCCACGGTGGCGAGCAAGCCGAGCGCGTCGGCCGGCGTGAGGGGGCCTGGGTCCTGAGTCGCCCACGCCTCCCGGGCACCCTGGAGCGGACCCTGGCGGGGGCCGCTGTTCTCGACCTCGGTCGGATCGTCCGGCTCGGAACCCGACTCCGCCTCTGCGGTCTCGGAGCGGGCCATGGCCGGGTCGTTCATGGGGACCTCGTCGTCGCTCTCCCCCGAGCTCTCGCGTCCGCGGTTCGACCCGGGCGGCTGCATCGCGTCGAGGGCGCGTTGCGCGAGGGCGAGGTTCCAGCGGGCGTCGTCGTCGGAGGGGTCGAGCCGCAGCGCCATGCGCCCGTTGTCGACAGCCCGCTGCAGCACGGCCAGCGCGGAATCCGGCGTGATGGGTCTGGGCACCATGCCGGTCGCCAGGAGCGCGTACCCCAGGTTGTAGTAGGCGCGCTGCTTCGCTTCGGCGTCGTCGGTCTCGACGGCCTGACTCAGGACGACGTCAGCCGAGTCGAAGTCCTGGAAGAGCAGGGCCGTCCCGAGGTTGTACAGGACCTCCGGTCGGCTCCGCTCCACGGCCGGTGCGTACACCGAGGCCGCGCCGTCAGGGTCTCCGCTACGGTAGAGGCTGTTTCCGTGCTCCACGCTATCGAGGTGCTGCCGCACCAACAGCGTGACGGCGACGGCGGCGATGACCACCACGGCGCCGATCTTGGCGCCGACCCGGCTCGATGCCCGCGGGGTGCTCATGTCGCCTCCCGCGCGCGAACCGGCACCAGTCGGGGGAGCGTCAGCCCGATGAGGCTCTCGAGCAAGACACACGCCAGTCCGAGGGCCCCGAGTAGGAAGCGAAGGTCGTAGGCTGCCCAGGCGGGCGGCGCGTCGGTGGGGTCCGGATCGGGTGCCTGCGGAGGCGTACGCAGCTCCGCGCGAAGGTCGGACATGTCGGCCTGTTCCTCCGCGTGCGCGTAGAGGCCGCCTCCTTCGGAAGCCAGTCGTCGCAGAGCGGCCTCGTCGATGCGCGTGACTCCCGCCGCCCCGCGGGCGTCGGTCACCGGCCCACCCAGCTGGTACGTCCCGCGGGGAAGGACCATGCCCGAGCCCTCGGATCCGCCGACGCCGACCGCATGAACCGCGATGTCCGACTCGCCGGCGCGGACCAACGCGTCGTCCAGGCCCTCGTCCGGTGCCTCGGAGTCCCCGTCGCTGATGAAGACGATCAGCTGCTCGGGCGGTGGTACAGCCTGCGCCGCCGCCGTGTCCCGAGCCAGCAGTGTCATGGCCTCGTCGATCGCGAGCGACATGCGGGTCCCGGGGTCGTACGAGCTGGCCATGGTCGGCGCGACCCCGCCGAGCAGGAAGCGGAGGGCGTCCAGGTCGAGCGTGGGTGGGGCGAGCGGATACGGCTGGCCCGCGTACAGGAGGAGCCCGACCTGATGCCCCTCGAGGTCGTCGAGCAGACGTAGCGCGACGTCGTTCGCTCGCGCGAGCCGCGTAGGCTCGGAGTCGGTGGCCTGCATGGACGCGGAGACGTCGAGGGCCAGGACGACACGCTTCAAGGGAGCGATCGGCTCCGGTGCCTGGTCCCAATGTGGATCGGCTGCCGCGGCGGCCAGGGCCAGCCCGCCGAGCCCGAGCAGGAGCGTCCGGCGCATGCCGAAGCGGGACAGATCGGCGCGTGACACCCGGTCCAGAGCCCGACGTCCTCCGAGGAAGTGCGCCAGCCGGCGACGACGCGCGCCGTGGCTCCACAATCCGACAAGGACGAGCGCGGTGAGCACGGCGCCCAGAACCAGGAGTGAGGCGTCGGTGAAGATCAATGCACCAACCCCCAACGGGAGCCCCTGAGGAGCGCATCGATCGCGAGCAGCCCGAGACTCACCAGGTACAGCCAACCGGCGAGGGGGTGACGTACCTCGCTTTCCAGGATCCGCGGGCGGGGCGTCTCGATGCGGTCGATCTCGTCGTAGATCGAGTCGAGAGCCGCGGGGCTGACTGCACGGAAATACTGACCCCCTGTGATGTCGGCGATGCCCTGCAACACGGTCTCACGCTCGGCGCCGAACCGATCTCGGACGATGGCGCCGGCGCGCCCGACGTCCGCGTCCTCGGGGGCCAGGATGCTGATGGCGTGAATGCGTACGTCGACCGCGGCGGCCGCGCGCGCGGGCACGAGCGGAGGGATCTCCGGACCGTTGTGGGCGCCGTCGGTCAGCAGCACGATCACTCGGGGCTCCCGCTCGGATTCCAGCAGTCGCGCGATGGACGTCAGCACGGCGCCCGAGATGTCCGTTCCGTCTCTCACGAGCTGGATCTCCAGGGACTCGACCCCCTGGACGATGAGCTCCCGGTCGATCGTGGGCGGGACGCGCGTCACCGCGTCGCTGCCGAACGCCACGAGGCTGAGCTCATCGTGCTCGCGTCGACGGGCGAAGCGCACTGCGGCCTCGCGTGCCAACGAGATACGACTCTGCCGCTCTCCCATATCCTCCGCGAGCATCGAGCTCGACAGGTCGACCACGAGACTCAGGCCACGTCCCTCGAGCATCTGCTCCTGCACGACCTCGACGCGCTGCGGCCCCGCCAGGGCCACGACCAGGCAGGCGAGGGCGGCCCCGGTCAGCAGCTTGGGTGCGAGGAGAACGAAAACGGCCGGAGCCCAAGTCGCCGTCGGCCGACGGCCGTGGCCGGGGCCACGCGTGAACAGGACGCCACGGCCCGCCCGTGGCCAAACCAGAAGGGCCCAAACGGGCAGGAGCAGCAGTCCGTAGAGGACGTCGGGGCGCACGAACTCGACGGTCATGTGCCTGGCCCGTCCGTTTCGATCCAGTCCCGCACGAGCGACCAGTCCGCCTGCGCCGTACCGGGGTCGGGACGGCGCCCCCCGAACTTGACGCACTCGGCCGTCCAGACCGTGGCGTCGAGAGGCTCGATCTCCGTGCCGCCGTGCTCCCGCAGGCGGTCCAGGAGCTCGGAGCTGGTCAGCGCAGTCCGCCACCGGGACGGCTCGCGCCGCTCGGCGTAGTACCGCAGCACGTCGGTCGTGGCTCGGTAGAAGTCGGCGACGCGTCCGTTGGTGTGCCAACCCAGCTCACGGATGCGGTCCAGCTCGCGCAGGGCCTCCTCGCGAGGGGAGAGCTCCAGCGGTGGCGGCGAGCCTGCCCTGGCCGATCTCCCGGCCAGGACCACCCAGGCGACGGTCCCACCGGCGACCGCGAGCAGGAGCAGGGCGGCTACCAGCCAGGCGCTTCGTTCGCCGCCCAGCACGTCGGCCGGCGGGCGGGGCTCGAGCATGGCGTCGTCGCCGATCATCTCTGAGGGTGGCATCACGAAGATCCCGCCCAAGTAGAGCTGTGCGTGCTCGACGTCGGGTGCGTTGCGGTCGGCGTCCGGGAGCTCCGAGGAGGGACGCACGGTCGCGCTCTCGCCGGGTCGCAGCGGCCGGGTCCACAGCTCCACGAAGGGCAGCTCGACCCCTCCGGGCAGGAACGCCATGACAGGGTACGTGGCCCGGACGTCGAGCGAATCGGCGGCGCCGACCGTGACAGTCCAGGTCCCCGGGCCCGCGCTGACCGAGCTCGCGGCGTCGGTCATCGTATCAGAGAGGAAGGCGACTACATCGGGGGCGACGCGCACCTGCACCTCGAGGTCGAAGACCTCGCCGAACTCTGGCTCGCGCGGTTCGTTCAGGAACGCGACGATGCGAGCCGAGCTGGACTGCGCCAGGCGCTCTTGAGCGGCCAGGGGGCCGGTGCCGAGCGTGGGCAGCGACGCGAGCGCGAGCCAGGCGGCGAGTCCGGCGCCGCGCCACGCCCGCGCGAACGTCCCGCTCATGCGAACGTCCCCCGCCTCATGCGGAAGAAGCTCGACAGCACCGCAAGAGGATCGCTGGCGGTGTCGACGTCGACGAGCTCGGCGCCCACCTGTCCCAGGAGGGCAGCGGTGTCCGCCTGGGCACGGAGTACACTGTGTCGATAGTGCTCGCGGACCCTCTTCTTGCCGGTGTCCAGGAGTACCCGGCGTCCTGTCTCCGGGTCGGTCGTCTCCATCCACCCGATGTCCGGCAGCTCGAGTGTGGCTCTGCTGACGAGTCGAACCGCGACCAGGTCGTTCGCCTGAGCCAGCCGCACAAGCGTGTCGCGGAACGGCGAGTCCGGCGTGCTCTGGATGAAATCGCTGATGACGAACACGGTCGCTCGGTCGAGCAGCGTCTTGGTCAGCCGGTCCAGCGCGCTGCTGAGTGCGGTGCCACGACCCGTGGGCTCGTGTGAGATGAGATCCGCAAGCAGCTGGATGACGTGCCGCCGGCCCGACGCCGGAGGGACGAAGTGCTCGACGTGGTCGCTCACGAGCAGCAACGAGACGCGGTCGTTGTTGCGCGCCGCGGCGAAGGCGAGCGCCGAGGCGATCTCGGCCGCTACCTCGTGCGCGCTTCGCTCTCCCGCAACAAACCGCCCGGAGCCCGAGACGTCGACCACCAGGACCACCGACAGGTCTCGCTCCTCCACGAACTGTCGAACGAAGGGAGTGCCCCTGCGGGCGGTCACCTTCCAGTCGATGGCCCGCACGTCGTCCCCGTGCTGGTACACCCGCACGTGTGAGAACTCGAGGCCACGCCCGTGGAAGATGGACGCGTACCCGCCTGCGAAGAGCGAGTCGACGAGGCCGCGCGTGCGAAGTTCGAGCCGCCGCACCTCGCGCAATGCATCGGGCGCCGGCGTCCCCTCGGTCGGCCGGCGCAGCCTGTCGAGGGCGTGTCTCCAGAGACTGATCAACATCGCCCGAGCTCCCCGTCCGACGCCCTAGGGCGCCGGGACGGTATCCAGGAGGCGGTCGATCAGCTCGTCTGCGTCGATGCCTTTGGCATCCGCCTCGTACGTCGTGCGGAGTCGGTGGCGCAGCACCAGGTGCGCGATCGCCTTCACGTCGTCGGGCAGAACGAAGTCCCGTCCTTCCAGGTAGGCGAGCGCCCGCGCTGCCCGGGCCAGAAAGATGGTGGCTCTCGGAGAGGTGCCGAACTCGATGAGGTGCTCCAGTTCGGGGAGCCCGGCCTCCGCGGGCTCCCGCGTCGCGAACACCAGGCTCACGATGTATTCCTGGATCTTCCGGTCCACAGTGACCCCGTCGAGCTCGGCTCGCGCCTCCATGACGGCGGCGGAGCTGGCCTCGGCCGCATCGGGGTCGTGCGTGGCGGACCCGACCGCGGCCGCGCCGTCCGACTGCGCCGGCTTGAGCGCGATCCGCTCGAGGATCTCGCGCTCCTCCTCCCGGTCCGGGTAGTCGATGCGGAGCTTCATCATGAACCGGTCGAGCTGCGCCTCGGCCAGGGGATACGTTCCCTGCTGCTCGATGGGGTTTTGCGTGGCCAGCACCAGGAACGGTGACGGGAGTGGGTACGTAGTCCCGTCGATGGTGACCTGGCCCTCCTCCATCGCCTCGAGCAGAGCCGACTGCACCTTGGGCGGCGCGCGGTTCACCTCGTCGGCGAGCACGAGATTCGCGAAGATCGGACCCTTGTAGACCCGGAATTCACCCGTGCCCTGGTGGTAGACCGGCACACCGACGACGTCGCCTGGAAGCAGGTCCGGGGTGAACTGAATGCGGCGGAACGTGGTGTGCAGCGCGTCGGCCAGGGAGCGAACCAACAGCGTCTTGGCCAGGCCCGGCAGGCCTTCGAGCAGGACGTGCCCTCCCGTGAGCATCGCTATGAGAAGGCCGCGGATGGTGTCGTCCTGGCCCACGACCTTCTCGTGCACCGACCGCTCGACCTCCCCCAGAAGGCGGTGGCCAGCCGTGACCGTGCTTGTCGACATGCTCTGCGGCACTATATGGTCCTCGGGTCTGCTGGATTCGGCCCCAACGGTATCACGTGGAGCGGAGCGCGGGGAGGGGACCTCACTTGAGGCCGTTCTCCTGCTTGAACGTCGACCAGTCCTTCTTGAACTGTAAGAAGGCCTCGACATCGGCGCACTGGAGGAAGGGGTTCGTCTTCTTCTCGAGTCCGATGGTGGAGCTTGCGCGGGCGCCGTAGTCGTGCGCGGGCCAGACCGTCGCCTCGTCCGGCGCAGCCGCCAATACCTTCTGGATACTCTCCCACTCTACCCGACCATCTTCGTCGGTCTTGGTGCCGCCGACCTTGCCCACGAAGATCAGGTCTCCCGTGATCAGGATCTGCTCTCCGGGTTCGTAGAGCACGAGGTGGTCCACTGCGTGGCCGGGTGTGTGCAGGCAGGTGAGGGAGAAGGCCCCGACCTCGACCGAGGCTCCGTCGCCGAGACGGATGTCGGGCTCGGCGTCGCCCGGGAACGCCGCGACAGGCGCGCCGGTCATCTCGATGGCGCGCGGATTCCCCTCGATGTGGTCGCTGTGACCATGCGTGTTCACGATATGGGTGACCTTCAGGCCCTGGGCTTCAGCCCGCTCCACGAGGAGCTCGGGAGCGTAGGCCGGGTCGACGATCACGCAGACGCCGGCGCTCCGGTCTCCGATGAGATATCCGAAGTTGCGATCACCGCCGAGGCGGACCTGCTCGAAAACCAGCTGCATTGCGACTACTCCCCTGTGCTCGTAGAGGCCGACGTATCGGTTCGCTCACCGAACATCCACTTCGAGAAGAAGATCGCCAAGGCGGCGACGGTCAGAACACCGATGGGAGCGAGAACCGGGTGGCCCGCGATGGCGTCGATGCGTTCCGCCCAAAGGTCACCGGCCGCGGCCATCGAGACTGCGCCGGCCAGCGAGCCGACCAGCGTCGCAGTCGCGATCGCCCAACGTGTCAGGCCCAGCATGCGGCCGAGAAACGCCCCGACCAGGGCGCCCGTTCCGTTGAACGGGACGGCGACGAAGCCGGCGAGACTCATCCATGTGGCTCGGTAGGCCCCCGGGTGCCGACCGAGGAACCGCGAGCCGGCGCCGCGAGCCGCCGCGATGCGGGGCCCCGCGCCCGGCATACGGTAGAGGAGCGGCATACCGCCCATGAGCACCAACGCGGTCGCGACGTCCAGATACACGATGAGAGCGGCGAGGGACCATGTCCCCAGGGGGGCCTCGGACACGGCTCCGGCAAGAATGACGAGCTTGCCCCCGCCGACGAACGCGCCGGCCGCCATCCCGGCTGCGAAGCCCGAGGCTCCGCCGCCGGAGACGAGATGGGTGACCAGGAGAAGCAGGGCGAACCCCGCGAGCGGACCGACCACCAGGAGCGCGCGCCCGCCCCCGCTCAACGACTCGAGGGCTTCAACCTCCGGGGCCTCCAGGCTCGGTGCGGAAGCCGGCATGTCCGTCTTCAGCTCAGCTCCACGAAGGCCAGAGCGAACCAGCTGTTCATGGGAACGATCAGCCGATCACGCCTGGGGTCGTAGCACATGGACGCCGCGCTGGGGATGCCGGAAGCGACCATCTCGGCGGGCTCGCCGGGACGGACGCGTGCCACCGTGCCCTGGCGGACGCTGCTCACGTACTTGGTGCCGTCCTCCACGATGACGAGGCCGTCGTTGCCGGGGTCGAGCGACTGCTCGGTGCGAAGCAGCTCCCCGCTCGGCGAGAAGGTGAGAATGTCCGCGCTGCCCACGTTGACCACCACCACGTTCCCGTCGGGGTCGAACGCGATGCCGTTCGGCCGCATCAGCGGAGCACCGTCGACGAAGAGCTCACTGGAGCCGTCCGGGTTCATGCGGAAGACGCGCTCCGGGATCGAGCCATCCTCGGCGCCCGTCTGCGTCATGTAGACGGTGCCGTCGTCGGCGACCTCGAGGTCGTTGAAGCGCACCCCGCCGCCGATGACCTGGCTTCCGAGCGGCGTCCCCGACGTCAGGTCGAACCAACGCACCACGTTGCCGTCGACGACGTAGAGGCGATCGTTCGCCACGTCGCTTCCAAGCGGGTCGTTCAGGGTCAGCCCGTCTCGCGTCTCGCCGATCCACTTGAGCGTGTGGACCGTGCCGTCCGGGTTGATCAGCGAGACGTAGCCGTCGCTCTCGGAGTCGGGTCCGCGGTTGCCCGCGCTCGGCGCGAGGTACAGGTCACGCACCGGGTCGTACGAGCAGCTCTCCGTGAAGTGGAAGCTCCCGTACACGCGCACGTTCGGCGTCGTTTCGAGTGGCTCGCCGGCGACGAAGGGCTGCTGCGCCTGCGGAGCCTCGGTGCAGGCTACGGCGCTCACGGTCGCGAGGGCGAGGATCGTGACTCGGGTCGGACGCATGCTGCGGGACTCCTTTGTGACTCTTGGCGTGAGGGCCGTGGGTGCCGTGTCCGTACGGCCGCGTCAAAGGGTACCGCGGGCGAGGCCCTCGGGTCCCCGGTTTCGGTGGGTCCAAAAAGTGGCGTGGGCGGCGCCCGCGTTGTGGGACGACGGCGCCGGGTGCGACCTTCTGACGTTCTTCCCGGAGCGTGCCATGTCGCAGGCCATCGACGAAAAAGATACCCAAGGGGGCCACGGGTTCGGCACCGGCCCGGTCTTCCTGGCCAGCGTCAGCACCATTCTCGGTGCCATCATGTTCCTCCGCTTCGGCTACGCGGTGGGACATACCGGGCTGTTGGGTGCGCTGCTGATCATCCTGGTCGGGCACGCGGTCACGGTCCCTACGGCGCTCGCCATCGCCGAGATCGCCACCAACCGGCGCGTCGAGGGCGGAGGCGAGTACTTCATCATCTCGCGCTCGTTCGGGACGACCATCGGCGGGGCGATCGGCATCAGCCTGTACATGTCGCAGGCGATCTCGGTGGCGTTCTACATGATCGCCTTCGCAGAAGCGTTCCGGCCGCTGGAGGGGCTCTACACGAGCTGGACCGGCTTCGCGTTCGATCCGCGCATCATCTCGTTGCCTGCGACCGTGGCGCTCGTTGCGCTCGTGCTCTCCAAGGGGGCTGACCTCGGGGTCAAGGCGCTGTGGGGCGTGGCGTCGATCCTTGGGGTCTCGCTTGCCATGTTCTTCCTGGGGAGCTCGCCCTCCGAGATACGGCCCGAGACCGTGGCACTGGTCACCGACCTGGGTGATCCGGATGCCTTCATGCTGGTCTTCGCGATCGTCTTCCCGGCGTTTACCGGCATGACGGCGGGCGTCGGTCTGTCGGGCGACCTGGCGAACCCCCGCAAGTCCATCCCGCTGGGGATCATGTCGGCGACCGTCGCGGGCATGATCGTCTACGTGTTCGTCGTGGTGAAGCTCGCGGTGTCGGTCGACTCGGCCTCGCTCGCCGAAGACCAGCTCATCATGTCACGCATCGCGGTGTGGGGGCCCATCATCCCCATCGGCCTCGCGTGTGCCACGCTCTCGTCGGCGATCGGGTCCATCCTCGTGGCACCGCGCACGCTGCAGGCGCTGGGCGGTGACTCCATCGCGCCATCGGCTCGGGTGAACGCGGTGGTGTCGCAGGGAGTCGGCGAAGCCAACGAGCCGCGGAACGCCACGTTGGTCACGTCCGTCATCGCCGTGCTCTTCGTGATCATGGGCGACGTGAACCTCGTGGCGCGTATCGTGTCGATGTTTTTCATGGTGACGTACGGCGCCCTGTGCGCGATCTCGGCGCTGGAGCACTTCGCCGCGCGTCCGTCGTATCGGCCGAGCTTCCGCTCCAAGTGGTACGTGAGCCTGACGGGCGCCGTGATGTGCTTCGTACTCATGCTCCAGATGGACGTCGTCTACGCCATGGTCGCAGTGCTCGTCATGGGTGTGCTCTACCAGGTGATCAAACGAAACCGGACCGGGGTCGACGACCTGGCAGCGATCTTCCAGGGGGTCATGACGCAGGCGACGCGGTATCTCCAGATTCGCCTCCAGAAGACGCCGCCCAGCGATTGGCGGCCGAGCCTGATCATGATCACGCCGCGCACGTTCGACCGCTCGGCGCCGGTCCAGCTCTTGGACTGGCTGTGTGATCGGCATGGCTTCGGCACGTACCTGCACTACATGAAGGGCTTCCTGGAGAACAAGACGTTCAAGGAAAGCCGAGACGTGCAGCAGCGCCTGATCCGCGCCGTCCAGGAACGGCGCGGCGCCATCTACGTGGACACCATGATCAGTCCCTCCATCCAGTCGGCCATTGCCCAGAGTCTGCAGATGCCCGGCGTCTCGGGCATGGAGAACAACACGATCCTCTTCGAGTACGGCGTGCACGACGGCCCCGAGGTGCTCGACGAGGTGCTCTCCGGGCTGAGCCTCTCGGGTCCCACGCACATGAACCGCCTCGTGCTGCGGCATGGCGAGAACTTCTTCGGCTCGCGGAAGTCGATCCACGTGTGGCTGACCTGGCACGACGCGCGCAACGCCAATCTCATGATCCTGCTGACCTACATCTTGCTGGGTCACCGGGACTGGAAGGGCGCCGAGGTCTCCATCTTCGCTGCGTATCCGCGGAGCGAGGTGCACGAGCGGAGCGAGGACCTCCACGAGATGATCACCGAAGGGCGCCTGCTCATCAGCGAGAAGAACATCCTGGTCATCGCGACGGACGACGGGATCGACTTCGAGCGGTTGGTCGAGGCACGGTCGGAGTCCGCCGACCTCGTACTCCTGGGCTTCACCAGCGAGCGCCTGCAACGCCGTGGCACTGAGATCTTCCAGCGCTTCCCTTCGCTGCGCGATACCCTGTTCGTGTCGGCCGAGGAACAGATCGACATCGACTAGGCGGCGATGAGTCCTTCCAGAGTATCGAGGTCCGCGCACAGGCGGATCACCGTCGCGCTCCAAGCGGTGCTCCTGATCGGAGCCGTGCTCTCCGCGTTCCAGGGTCAGTGGGTGACTACCATCTCGGTGCTCGGCATCATCATGGTGACGCTGGCACCCGTCGTCCTCGGAAAGCGGTTTCGGGTCTTCGTCCCGCCCGAGTTCGAGGCGCTCGCGATCGTCTTCGTGTTCGCCTCGCTCTTCCTGGGCGAGGTGCGGGGGTACTACGTGCGCTTTTGGTGGTGGGACACCGTGCTCCACACGGCTTCCGGTTTCCTGCTCGGCATCCTCGGCTTCCTGCTGGTGCACGTTCTGAACGAAAAGGAGGACATCGAGCTCCACATGCGGCCGGCTTTCGTGGCGCTGTTCGCGTTCATGTTCGCCGTGGGGATGGGCGCGATCTGGGAGATCTTCGAGTTCGGTATGGATCAGATCTTCGGGATGAACATGCAGAAGACCGGTCTGGTCGACACGATGTGGGACTTGATCGTGGACACGATCGGGGCCGCGGTCATCGCCGTCATGGGCTTCGGCTATTTGAAGACCGCGGGGAACGAGTCCTTCCTGGAACAGTGGATCGACGGATTCATCGAGACCAACCCGCGTATGTTCGGTACAGATGTCGAGGAGGGCAGCGAGCCGCCGGAGTGACGTTGGGTGACCGGCTCGCCTCAGGCGACGTAGACCGTCTTGGTGTTCACGAACTCATGGATCCCGTGGCGGCCCAACTCGCGACCGTAGCCACTGTCCATGATGCCCCCGAAGGGCAGCCTGGGATCGGACCGTACGAAGCTGTTCACGAAGCAACATCCGGCGTTCAGTTCGTCGCGTGCGATGCGCTCACCCTCGTCCACGTCGGCCGTGAAGATCGCCGCGCCCAAGCCGAACGACGTGTCGTTGGCGACCTCGATGGCGCGCGCACGCCCGGACACCGTCAGGATCGAAGCGACGGGGCCGAACAGCTCCTCTTTGTACGCGGGCATGCCGCGTCGCACGTCGGACAACACGGTGGGCGGGTAGTACCAACCCGGGCTTCCGGGCACTTCGCCCCCGAGGAGGCAACGGGCGCCCTTCGCCACGCTCTTGGTCACCTGGCGGTCGAGCGCGTCCCGTAGGTCCTCGCGGGCCTGGGGACCCACCTCGGTCGCTTCGTCGACCGGGTTGCCGACGACCGCGTCGCGCATGCGCTCGACCACGGCTTCGGTGAAGCGATCGGCCACCGCCTTCTCGACGATGAAGCGCTTCGCCGCGATGCAGCTCTGGCCTGAGTTCACGAGTCGGCTCTGCACGCACTGGCTCGCGGCGTGTTCGATGTCAGCGTCGGCGAAGATCAAATAGGGATCGCTTCCGCCGAGCTCGAGCACCGTCTTCTTGATGTGCGTGCCCGCCTGCTTGGCAACGGCCTTTCCCGCGCGCACGCTTCCGGTGAGGGTGACCGCCCGGACGTGCCGCGACCGTATCGCCGCCCCTGCCTGCTTGTCGGTCAAGTAGAGATTCTGAAAGCAGGCCTCCGGCAGCCCGGCTTCGACGAGCAATTGTTCGAGACGGGCCGAGCAGCCCGGCACGTTCGGCGCGTGCTTGAGGAGCACGGTGTTCCCTGCCATCAGCGCCGGAGCCCCGAACCGGAAGACCTGCCAGTAGGGGAAGTTCCAAGGCATGATGGCGAGGACCGGACCGAGGGGCCGGTACGCGACGTAGCTGTGCAGGGCCTCGGTCGCCGCTGGCTCATCGGCGAGGAATCGCTCGGCGTGCTCGGCGTAGTAGTCGCAGACCCAGGCACACTTCTCGGCTTCCGCGCGGCCGGCGGTGACCGGCTTGCCCATCTCCTCGGCCATGAGGAGCGCGTGCTCGTTGGAGTCCTCTCGTAGTAGCGTGGCAGCGCGGTGGAGGACGGCGGCTCTGTCGGTGAGACTCGTACGGCGCCACGCGCGGAAGGCGTCGGCGGAGCGCTCGAGGGCGCTCTTCAGCTCGGCGGAAGTGGCCGTGTCGACGCGTCGGACGCTGCGGCCTGAGTGCGGATCGATCGCCTGGTAGGTCATGGGCACGGAACATCGTCCGGCGTCACCGTGACGGTCAAACGGCGCTGCCGATCCGGCCTCCGGGGCGGGGTGGCGGGGGACCCGTCCCGCAGACCATCTTGGGCGACGCCCGGTCCCCGATCCCCCTCCGAAAGGCGAGCTGAGCTTGGCGGAATTCGTCACCGCCCTCCGGCAGATTCTAGACCTCCGACTCTTCGAGGTCGGTGGCACGACCGTCACGGTCGCGTCCGTAACGACGTTCGTGATCCTCGTCGTCGCGACATTCTGGGTGTCGAGGATCGTGCAGCGCGTTGCGGGACGAATGCTCGCGCGCGGTGGGGTGAAGGAGCAGGGCACGGTCCTGTTGCTGCAACGCGGCCTCCACTATCTGGTGCTCGTCGCGGGGGTCGCGGTAGCGCTCCAGACGATCGGGATCAGCCTGGCGACTGCGTTCGCGGCCGGTGCGGTCGTAGCCGTGGGTGTCGGTTTCGCGCTCCAGAACATCCTGCAGAACTTCGTGTCGGGGGTCATCCTGCTAGCCGAGCGCACCATCAAGGAAACCGACATCCTCGAGGTGAACGGGCGCACCATCCGCGTGGAGCGGATCGGTACGCGGGCGACCGTCGCTCGCACGCGGAATGACGAGCAGATGATCATTCCCAACTCCGACCTCGTGCAGAGCATCGTGACGAACTATACGCTCGAGGATTCGTTCTACCGGGTAATGTCGACCGTCGGCGTGAGCTACGGCTCGGACATGAAGCGCGTGCGCGAGGTCCTCACGGCGACGGCCGTGAGTATGGAGGGGCGGGCACTCGAGAGAGAGCCAGTGGTCCACATGACCGAATTCGGGGACTCGTCAGTCAACTGGTCCGTCTCCGTGTGGGCCAACGATCCATGGACCTCGCCCCTGCTCAGATCCACCCTGAACGAAGCGATCTGGTTCGCGTTGCTCGACGCGGGCATCAC
>JAHEKM010000106.1 GCA_024638325.1 Gemmatimonadota bacterium
AGTGACTCGGCCAACTCGGCCAGCTCGGGATCGGAGGAGACAACCATCCTCCCGCGACTGCTCTGCGCCTCCGCGGCCGCAGCCAGGACACTGAAAGCGAATAGTGTGAGTAGCGCGGTGCCGGGGATCCGTCCGGGGGTCATGATGCGTCCGCTGGCGCCCGTCCGTAGCGGTCCTTGAATCGCACGACGTCGTCCAGATGCGCCGTGGAAGCCTCCAGCACGTCCACGTCCGTGACGGCCTCGATCATGTGGACCGTGCGGGGCCGCACGCGAAAGGAGTCGCCCTCCTCGAACGGGACCTGCTCGAGCTCCTCGGGAGACGGGCCAGCGAGCAGGATCATCTCACCGCTGAGGAGGTGAAGCGTCTCGTCTTTCTGTTCGTGCATCTGGATCGAGAGAGCTTCGCCGGCCTTCACGTGCAGGATCTTACCCACGTAGAGATCGGTCTCGGCCCAGATCAGCTCGTGTCCCCACGGCTTCTCGACCCTTCGGGGGCGATATGTCATGCCGGAGGTTCGCGCGGCTGCTGGCCCCGGTCAAGAATGTCTTGAGCCCTGTGCAGCCGTTGCGCTACGTTCACCGGGTGGCAACGGATGGCACCCTGCTTGCATCTGATGAAACGTGCGCGCCGACCTGACAATCCGTGGCCGATGGCGATAGCGACACCCACACCCGAAGAAGCTCCCACCGAGGGCGGCCTCAAGGCCAAGCTCGCCAAGTACTGGCGTCCCCGGGAGTTCCTGCTCGGGACGGCCTTCCTGGCGGCGCTCGGGGCCGGCGGCTTGTGGGGCACCTGGCAAAACCTCTGTGCGGGCGCCGCGTGTCCGTCCATCGCCCAGGTCCGCGTGTTGGAGCACGACCAGACGAGCAAGGTCTACGCGGCCGACGGACGCCAGATCGCCGAGCTGGGCATCGAGCGGCGGACACCCGTGTCGATCCATGCCCTCCCGCCGTACGTCGCCCAGGCGGTCATCGCCATCGAGGATCAACGCTACTACGAGCACGGTGGCTTCGATCCGCTGGGCATCGCGCGCGCCGCCTGGGGTGTGCTGACCTTCCGGAACCTCGGAGGCGGGAGCACCATCACGCAGCAGCTGGCGCGGAACATGTTCGACGAGATCGGCTTCGAGCGGCGCTACGTCCGCAAGCTGAAGGAGGTCCAGGTCGCGCTGGACCTGGAACGCGCCTATACCAAGGACCAGATCCTCGAGTACTATCTGAACGAGATCTGGATGGGTCGCGGGTACGGCTTCCAGAATGCAGCTCGCAGCTACCTCGGGAAGAACCTCGCGGACGTCAACCCCGCGGAGGCCGCGCTCCTGGCCGCGATCCTGAATCGGCCGGCTGCCTACAACCCGTTCCGGTATCCGGAGAACGCCAAAAGCCGCAGGGACCTCGCGCTGCGCCTGATGGCCCAACAGGGCTACCTCACCGAGGAGGAAGCCGCCGACTGGCAGCGCTTCCCGCTGCCCGAGTCCGAGCCGACAGGCGAGGTGAACGAGACCGCCCCCTACTTCACCGAATGGGTCCGTCAGATCCTCGACGACCGCTACGGCAGCGAGGTGTACACGGGTGGCCTTCGGGTGTACACCACGCTGGACGTCGACATGCAGCGTGCGGCGCAGGAGGCCATGGAGGCCGGCTGGGCGGCGGTCGAGGCCGATACCCTCAACTTCCGTCACCCACGGTACGCCGAGTTCGACACCGTCCCTGAGTTCCAGCAAGAGACGCCCTACCTGCAAGGCGCGCTCGTGGCGCTCGACCCCATCACCGGGCAGGTCAAGGCGATGGTCGGCGGCCGCGACTTCAACCAATCGGAGTTCGACCGAGCCCGTCAGGCACGGCGTCAGGCCGGCTCGGGCTTCAAGCCGTTCGTGTACGCCGCCGCGATCAACAGCGGCATCCCGGCCTCTCACATCGTGGTCGACGGACCGTTCGTCACGCCGCAGCTCACCGGCCCCGACTGGCGCCCCGAGAACTTCTCGCAGGACTTCGTCGGGCCGCTTACGCTTCGCGAGGGACTGTACACGTCGCGGAACCTGATAGCGATTCACCTGGGTTGGGACGAAGTCGGAATCCAGACCGTCGTCCAGACCGCCCGCCGAATGGGCATCTCCACGGACATTCCGCCGGTTCCTTCCACCCTCATCGGCGCGGCAGCGGTGAGACCCATCGAGGTCGCCGAGGCGTACTCGGCGTTTCCGACGCTGGGGACCAAGGTCGAGCCGATCCCCATCGCGCGGGTCGAGGACGCCAACGGTAATCTCATCTGGGAGCCCCAGCCGGAGCGCACCGTGGTTCTCGACAGCCTGGTGGCGAGCATCATGGTCGATATGCTCGAGGACGTCGTGATCCGGGGCACCGCGGCCACCGCGGTCCGAACCGTCGCAGGCCTGCCGCGCGAGGTGCCCGCCGCAGGCAAGACCGGCACGACCAACGACGGCGTCGACGTCTGGTTCAACGGCTTCACGCCCAATCTGCTCGCGGTCGTCTGGTTCGGCATGGACGCGCCCCAGCCGATCTTCGATTTGGGACCGGGACGGAGGGCCGCCACGGGCGCCTCGATCCCCGCCCCGGTGTGGGGCGATTTCATGCGTCGCGTCTATTACGGGGTGGAAGGCGACGAGGAGAACGGCATCGAGCCGATGGACCCGCTCCTGCCGATTCCGGCGCCCTGGGAGCCGCATCCGGGCCTCAACGCAGTGCTCGTCGACAGGGTGACGGGGAATCTCGCGTCGCGCTGGTGCCCGGTGGAGGACCAGTACGTGGAGTACTACGTCCCCGGCACCGAGCCGACCGAGCTCTGCGACCGCTCGAACCGCCGCTTCCAGTTCCCGCGTTTCCGCTGAGCTGAAGGCCGGCCCGCAGGAACGGAGACCCGCGCCTCCCTCCCCTCGGCACGTCCGTCGTCTCATCTTGGGATGAGTACGGACCTGTGCTTCGACGGAGAGACCAGATGCGTCAACACATGACCCACGACCGTGAGCGAGAGCTCGAGGAAGTGGCGCGGGAGATCAGCGCGCGCTATGGGGCGCCCGTGGCGATCGTCATGGGGGACAACGACGAGGGGAACGTGCCCCGCGTGATGACCGCGTTCGCGGGGCAGGACGAGCTGAAGCTCCGGGACGTGATCGGCATACTCCAGACGTCGATTCAGTACGAGAGTATCCGGCACTACGCGCTGTAAGCGGGCGCAGAGCCCGGCTCGAGGCTCAATCCCTGTACGGGTCGCGTGTCCGCGCGGGCGCCATGCACACGATGAGCGGCGTCAGCGTGTGCAACACCTCGATCGTGGCGCCCTGAGCGGTGAGGACATCGTCCAGCTTCCGATAGACCTGGGGCGCCTCGTCGAGGTCGCCTCCCCGCAGCACGACACCCCGGGTCGCGCGCCGCATCTCCTCCGGCGTAACCAGGCCCGGCCGGACGCACCTGCCCTTCCGCCACTTCCCCTTGGCCTGCATGCGACCCATCACGCGCCCTGCTCCGTGGACCGTGGAGTGCAGCGTCGGCTCGTCGGTCTCCACGCCCCTCAGGATCACGGACGTGTCGCCCATGCTGCCGCCCACGAAGCCCCGCTGACCGGGGAAGGCCGGCGTCGCACCCTTGCGGACGACGATCAGGTCCTCGCCCGCGTGCTCTTCCCGCCACGCGAAGTTGTGATGGTTGTGGACCAGATCGAGCTCACGGCCGCCCATGAGGCCGACGACCTTACGCGCTACCCACTCTCGGCCCGCGTAGGCGTACTCGCCAGCCAGTGACATCGCCGCCCAGTACTTCTCCCCGAGGGGTGAGTCGACTTCGAGGAGCATCTCCCGGTTCATGTTCGGGCGCGGCCTCAGGTCTCTCCATGGCATGTCCTGCGCCAGCGCCATGAACCCGTGCGCCGTGATGAAGCCCAACCCCCGCGAGCCGAAGTGGACCCCCACCCAGACCCGACCCCGCTCGTCCGCGAAGACGTCCACGTAGTGGTTGCCACTTCCGACCGTGCCCAGCTGGGAGCGCGCCCGCTCCTTGAGCTGGCCGGCTACCGGGTCGGGCAGCGCGCCCCACGCGTCCGACTCGAACAGCGGGTGGTCGACCGGCGCGTCGTCGGCCACGTTGCGAGGCCTGTCGAGTCCGAAGCCGATGGTCGCGGCGATCTCGTCGGCGATCTGCCCGAGGCGAGGCGCGATGTCCTCCCCCCTCAGGTCGGTCAGAATCGCCGCGTTCCCGCACGCGATGTCGACGCCCACCCCGATCGGACTCACCAGCTCCTTGTACGCGGCCACGCCGCCGATCGGCATGACATAGCCGATATGTCCGTCGGCCATGAGGGCGGCGTGTACGGCGTGCTCGGCTACTTGGTCGAACTGCGCGAGGGTTTGCTGGTCGTGCGTGCCGTAGACGGCTTTCAGGGTGTTGCCCCTACCTCCGGCCCACCGGCCGCTCACCCAGCGCCGTCCGCATGACCTGGTACTGCACCGGAATGATCCGGCCGATCGACTGGATCCAGTACGCTCCGTTGTGCCGGCCCGCCATCTGCATGTAGTCGAACGGGAGGTCCTTCTGCATGAGGACCGCGGCGAGCTCGCGGGCGCCGTCGATGAGACGGTCCTCGGTGCCGGAGTCCAGATAGATGTGCGGCACCTGCGCCGCCGGCACCCGCTCGATGAGGACGAACGGGTCATACGCGTCGGCTTGCTCGGGGGTCGCGAACTCCCGGCCCAACGGCGTGCGCTCGGCCTGACTGCTGAAGCCAGCGATGCCGATGGCTGGATTGGGCTCGCTCGACCGCTCCCTCCGTGCGCGCGGCGGCTCGCCGGCCCGTAGGCGGGCAGCAGCTTGGCGCCCGTGCTCGAGCGCCCCGCTCGTGCTTCCGATCGACACGAACATCTCGGGGTTGCGGAGTCCGAGCGTGATCGCACCGTAGCCGCCCATGGACAGCCCGGTCAGCGCCCTGCCCTCTCGACGCGGGATGGTGCGAAAGTTGGCGTCGACTTGGCCGACCACGTCCTCGACGATGTGGTCCTCCCAGTCGTTCTTCTGCCCGCCCTCGCTCTCGGCCCAGTTCACGTACCAGCTGTTTCCGCCGTCGGGCATGACCACGATGAGGCTGTACATGTCGGCGTAGAACGGCACGGCCATCCGGCCCCAGACCGTGTAGTTCTGCGTGACGCCGTGCATGAGGTAGAGGACGGGGTAGCTCACGTCCGAGTCCTCGTAGCCGTACGGGAGCACGATGTTGTACTTCATTGTGCGGTCTACCGCCGGGCTGTAGAACTCGACGGTCCGGACCGACTCCTGACTCGCGGGCACGCCCTGCGCCAGCGAGACGGTGGCATGGGACACGAAGAGTCCCAGGCCGACCAGCAGCGCGCCGATGGGCGCCATCGTCGAGCGACGGCTTCTCCGAGCGCTCGCGGACTTCGCTCCCCGTTGGCTCATGGGTTCACTCCGCTCAGGAACCGGGAGCCTGGTAGCTGGGGACCTTACCGCAGGCCGCGTCGACCTCGGCTGCGGTCAGAAGCGGAACGAGGCTCACGCCCACCGCGCCGCTCTGGTTCACCGCGAGCGAGACGGCCGTGGCGCTCTCGTTGTCCGGCATGTCGACGATGCCGTAGACGTCGCTGGATCCGAACGCGAAATAGAGGCTCTCCACCTTTCCGCCCAGCGACTCCACGAGCCCGGTCGCGACCGCCAGGCGCTTCGTGCCGCCGTCCTTGATGAGGCCTTGAACACCTTCGGGCGAATAGGAAGCCTCGAGGAGAAACTTGGGCATGGGGCCCTCCACGGCACGAGTTGAGAGGCACCGAGATTAGGCGACGGCCGTCCGGACCGCAAAGCCCGGACGGGCCCCCGTTGGTAGGCCTAGCGCCCCAGCCGCCTCACGATCCCGTCGAACTTGTTCAGCAGGTAGACGGTGCCGTTCGGGCCGGTCCCCATACGGAGATCCGCCTGGTTCGCGCCTGGTACGGTCTTGCGGATGAGAGCGACCAGATTGCGCGCCTGTCCGCCGTCGTTGAACAGCACGCGCCGCATCGCGTCCTGACCTCCGTCCGGCAGGTCGTCCGCCGGGATGGCGAACACCTCGCCGCTCGGATTGTCGCCCCACAGGACCATGTTCGAGATCGCGCGGATTCGGTTGGCGCGGTACACGGCGACGCCCACGGCGGCCGACTGACCCTGGAGCAACGGATCGGGCTGACCGTACTCTGCCACCGGGTACGTGACGGAGCGGTCGCTTCTCGGGTTGCTCAGCTCGACCCCGTTGCGACCGACGTAGCGGAAGCTTCCCTCCCACGTGTTCCAACCGAGGTTCGCACCGCGCGGGACGAGCGTCAGCTTCTCGACCGTGTTCTGACCGATGTCGGCCATGAAGAGATTTCCGTTGGCCGGATCCCAGGCGAACTTTTGCGGATTGCGGGCGCCGTACGCGTAGATCTCCCCCAGCGCGCCTGCGCGACCGACGAAGGGGTTGTCGGCTGGAATGCCGTACTCGCCGTTGGCGCTGCTCGAGCCCAGCGGGTCGATGCGTAGGATCTTGCCGAAGATCGAGCCGAGATCCTGCGACATGTTCATCGGGTCGCCGCCGCTCCCACCGTCGGCCGAGCCGATGTAGAGCATGCCGAAGTCGGCGCTGCCCGGCGTCGCGGTCGGATTGAAGCCCAGCTGACCCGCGTTGTGGTTCGGGTACGGCTGCTCGAGCCGCATGATCTCGCGCGGCGGGCCGCCGTCGTAGGTAGCCGCGGCGGCGTTCTGAGCCGTCCACTCCAGTAGAACCGTATCGTGCGTGTCCCGCCCGTCCGGACCGGGCCGGAAGTCCGGCGTCGGCGCGGTGTCCACGATGTCGACCCAGGTGTAGAACTTCCCGTATCCCGGGCTCCCCTGCTGCCCGAACTGCGGGTGGAACGTGAAGCTTTGGAGTCCTCGTTCGGAGCCCTGCGTCTGGATGCGGTAGCCCCAACGCGCATCGTTCGTATCGACGTACTGCCTCACCGTGCGCCCGTCGTAGCTGATGCTGTGGATGGGACCGTTCATGTCGTTGACGAACATCCGCTGCGTGGCCGGCTCGTCGATCAGCGTCGTCATGAGTGCCGCTTCGCCGCCCACGCCCGGAATCCGCGCGAAGTCGGTGTAGTCCACGACCAAGGGCGCCCAATCGTCACCGATCGGATCCGGGAACGGATCGTTGGACACCTGCGCGGCCAACGGGGCCGCCAGCAGGAAAACGCTCGTGAGCAGGCAGGTCATCCTCATGTCGATCGACTCCTCGTGATTCTCTTCGCGGCTCTTCACTAGGACACCCGAGCGGCCGCCTCGGTTGCGTTTGCGGCCGGCCAGGCGTCGCCACAGCTTACCCACCCGGTCCACGCACGTTCTACTCTGTTCCAACTCGGAGGGGCCCAGATGCCCACCGCGTCACCAGCCCGAATCGTCTTCGCCGCCGCCCTCGCCGCTTTTCTCGCCGGTGCCAGCGCCGCCGCGGCTCAGGCATCCACCTATCGACTCGTCGAAGGGTGGGCCCAACTCCCCCGCGGCGTCGACGCCTGGGGACAGAACATCGGCGTGGACATGGACCGCAACGAGAACCTGTGGATCTTCCATCGTTGCTTCGCCCAGAACTGCAGGGACCGGGACGACGTGCCCGCGGTTCTTCGTTACGACCTCTCCGGCCGGCTCGTCGACAGCTGGGGCGAGGGCATGTTCGTGTGGCCCCACGGCTTCCATATCGACGCCGAGGGGAACATCTGGACGACGGACGCCCAGGGAGCCGGAGGCATCGGGCACACGGTCATGAAGTTCAGCCCCGAGGGCGAGTTGCTCATGACGCTCGGCACGCCCGGCGTAGCCGGCGCCGGAGAGGACACCTTCGACGGACCTGCAGACGTCCTCGTGGCTCCGGACGGCAGCATCTTCGTCGCGGACGGGCACGGCAACGATAGGGTCGTGAAGTTCTCCCCCGAGGGGGAGTACCTCATGGAGTGGGGCGAGGAGGGCACTGACTACGGCCTCTTCAACGAGCCGCACTCGCTGGAGATGGACTCCCGCGGCAGGCTCTTCGTCGGCGACCGCATGAATCAGCGGATCCAGGTCTTTGATCAGAACGGCCGCTTCATGGCGTCCTGGCCCGCCATCATGGCGAGTGGGATGCACATCACGCCGGACGACATCGTCTACGTGGCCGACTACCAGCTCCGACAGGGCATCGTCATCGCCCGCGCGAACGACTTCCAGGAGATCGGCTTCATCGACGACGCGCTCGGTGAGGGCGTGTCGGTCGACGCGGACCGCAACGTCTACGTGGGCGAGGTCATCTACCGAAACCTCAAGAAATTCGTGAGGAGTCCGGCCCCATGAGCGTTCTGACACGCAGAGAGCTCCTTCTCTCGATTCCCGCCGTTGTCGCGACACGGAAGGTCCTCGTCGCGCAGGCGGTGCAGGAGGCGCCGCTCGGCACGACGGGACTCCACAGCGTGACGCTGGCGGTGTCGGACGTCGAGCGGTCGCTGGACTTCTATCAGACGCTGTTCGGCATGCCGGTCCAGGCGCGGCACCGGGACAAGATCCTGCTTCGCATCGGTGAGGGTCCGCGGTTCATGGCCCTCATGCAGGCCGGCGCAGATGGGCCTCGCATCGACCACTGGGGCATCGCGCTCCAGGACTACAACCTCCGCAACATCATGCAGCGCCTCGAGGCGCTGGGGCTCGAGCGCTCGCTCCCAGGGCCCGGTCTCAGTGGAGGTCCGCTCCGAGCCCGCCTCACGGCCAGGGACGGCATCCCCGAGGTGTTCATGGGCGATCCGGACGGGCTCGTGGCTCAGCTCTCGGATCCCTCGTATTGCGGCGGGGCCGGGCTGCTGGGTGACAGCTGCTCGATCATCGAGGAGTCACCGGTCGAGGGTGACCTGCACCTGACCGGAATCAGCCACCTGACCATCAACGTGACCGATCCGGACGTGTCGAACGCGTTCTACCAGCGCGTCTTCGGCTTCGACATCCAGGCGTACCAGGCCGCGTCCCCGATCCTGGGCGTCGGTCAGGGCTCCGACTTCCTCATGTTCATCGGGGCCGGAAACGGAGGCGCCCGGGTCAACCACGCGTGCTTCTACATGGACGACTTCGAGGTCGATGGTGTGCTCGCCACCTTGGAGCGCCACGGCATCTCCTCCCGCGAAGACAACGGCGCCGGACCCATGCGTCACTGGATCTCCATGCGCATGCCGAACCGGGGCGGCGCCCCGGGCGGAACGCCCGAGCTCTACTTCAGCGACCCGGACGGGCTCTCGATCCAGCTGCAAGACAACACGTACTGCGGCGGCGGCGGCTACCTGGGCGGGGAGTGCGGCTAGGCCGAGCCGAGTCCCCAGAACGACGAAAGCCCCTGCCCGGCTCCATTTGCCAGGCAGGGGCTTCGCGCTACTAGGTGGCGTCGGAGCCCTACATCCCGCCGCCCATGTTCTCGTACCAACGGATCATGCCACCGCTGCCGGTGCAGACGAGGTCCGGGCGACCGTCGACGTTGATGTCGGCGGACGCGCACCCGTTCATCGCGTACTCATCCTCGATCTTCACGTGCGTCCACTCGCCGGTGGCGGGGTCGCCCGGTGAGAAGAACACGTTCACGCCCGGGGTCCCGTTCGGGTTGTTCTCCGTCACGCGGCTGTTGTCGTTGGCGACGATGTCGGCGTAGCCGTCACCGTTCAGGTCCTCGACCCAGACCTCGTGTCCGCCGCCAATGTCCTCGTAGATCACGCGCCGCTGCCACGAGCCGTTGTTGTCCGTGTAAACGACGACCTGGTTGCCGTGCCACGGCTCGACCGAAGCGATGATGCGGCTGTCGCCGCTGGCAGCCATACCGACGTCGCTCGCGCCCAGACGAGGCGCCGGCTCGGCGGTGTAGCCGGGCGAGAGCACGTTCTTGCTCCACGACTTGTTCATGCCCGTGCCGGACGCCTGATAGAGCGTGATGCCCTCGAAGCTCGCCATGAGGAAAGCGTCCCTGTTGCTGTCCCATTTGACCGGCCGGATACGGTGGATGATGCCGGGGATCTGGTCGTCGATGAGGTGACGCGTCCACGTCTCCTGGTCGTACCAGAAGAACGACGCCATGTCCTGATCGTAGGTCGGTGCGAGGCTCTCCGGCCCCAGGAGCGGAGCATTGTAGAGCTCCAGTTCGCCGTCCGCGTCGGCGTCGGCCCACTGCACGTGGTGCGAGGTCTCCCACTGGTCCACCAGCTCGCCCTGCCAGGCCATGTTGGTCGGGTCGCCGCCGCTCTGCAGCACCCAGTTCGAGCCATCGCTGTTGGCGGCCTGCATCGCGAAGTCACTCTGGATCGCCACCTCCGGGATGCCGTCCCCGGTGATGTCGGCCACGGCCTGATTCACGATCCGGCTCGCGCCCGTGTAGATGACGTGCCGCTCCCAGGAGGGGTTCTCGTGCCAAGCGACCTCTGGGACGCCCAGTGCGTTGGCGATGACGTCCGTTCGGCCGTCGTTGTTGAAGTCGGCCACCGAGACCGCGTATCCGCCCCTGATCTCGGCGATATCGTGACCCTGGAACTCGACCGGGCCGTGGACCATGCCCATCGCCATCGATGCACCGTCGCCTCCGTCGCCGGCACATGCACCGGTGGCGAGAGCGGCAGCGACCAGGGCCGTAAGTCTGTTCACACGCATGAAACGGATCTCCTCGGGGCACGACCCCCGATTACAGGACTGATTCGAGGGTGAGACACTACTGCGAGATCTCTACCCGCGCCAGCGCGATCCCGCGCTCCCCAGCGACCGAATAGAGGAGGTAGACCTCGCCGTTCTCCTGGAAGATGGCGGGGTCCCTGAGCTGGTTCACCGGCACGTTGACCGAGCCCGCTCTGGACGGCTCGACCGGCAGGTTGGCTCCCTCCCAATCCCGCTCCGGGCGGAGCACCTCGACCGGCTCGGACTCGCGCCATTCGGTCCACGGGCCGGCCAGGTCGATGGTCGAGAGCAGAATCCGCTCGGGCGCGTCACCGCGCTGGGTGAAGAAGACGTACAGC
>JAHEKM010000107.1 GCA_024638325.1 Gemmatimonadota bacterium
CCGTTCACGTCGCCGATGTCAGCATCCTCCGGGGCAGGGGCGTCGGAGCCCTGCGCGAGCGTGACGTTCGTCCATCGGTCCGGGTCCGCCGAGCCGAACGCGATGCGCACGTGGCCCTCGGGATCGGGCACGAACGCCGGGTCTGCCACCGAAGAGTCGTACTCGCTGTCCGACTCGTGCACGGACACGATGTCCTCGTAGCCGTCGTTGTCGAGGTCGGCCATCACCAGCCCATCGCTGCCGCTCAGCGCGAAGCCGGCGGTCGCCGCCTCGTCGATGATGTGCTCCCGCCAGCTGATGTACGCTCCGTCCGCCGCGCGTGCGGTCGTGCGAGTGTCGCCCACCGGCAGCCGCTCTACGCTGAGCTGCGCGGCTGCCGCGCGGGCGGTGGGACCGACCTGGAGCAGGAGGCCAGCGGCGCCGCACACCAGCGCGATCCATGGTGCGCGAGGTCCCCCTCGGACGTCGGACATGCTGCGAGTCCTCCGCTGCTGGTCAACGTGGAACGTGCGCCCTCGACATGCTCCCGGAGAATGCACCCGCTCGATCGCCCACGCTACCTGGGGAACAGCTCACGAAGATCGGCAGGTCGGTTCTCAGCCAAGGGAACCGAAGCGACTACGCTTCAGGGCGCCACTCAGAGCCTCACGATCTCCGGCTTCATTCCATACAGGATCTTCAGGACTTCCGCCTGCTCCAGCTCACCGACGCCCTCGGACTCCATCGCCGCCACGATGTCGTCCAGCACCGCGAGGTACTCCTGCTCGGAAACGTTCATGCCGGTGTGGGCTTCAGCCAGCGGTCGCCCGCTGTAGGTCTCCACGCCCGACAGCCCCGTGCAGAAGAACTCGACGGCGTGCTCACTCACCTGCGCGATCGATTGGGTTGCGTGCTCGAACCTCGTTTTCACCAACGGATTGGCCAGGTGGTTGCTCATGATGCGGTCGACGAGTCGGGAGATGCCGTCGCGCTCACCGAGTCGCTCGAACAGGGTCGCTTGCTCCATGCTGTCGCCTCCTTTCGCTAGGGTACGAGAGGAAGGTCGGTGGGGCGCGTTCCCGGAGCGTTCCCTCGGCTCAGCGGGTGGTCGGGGGCCCTGCAGTCATCGGGCAGCTTCTGCGAGCTCCGAGCACCGGGCCGCGTCGAGTGGCTGACCTACGACCTCGAACTGGTGCGCGGCCGCGCGGAAGTGTCGGACCACGTCCGCGGCTCGGCCCTGGGCCCCAGCGAGGTGGCCCCGGACCTCCTCCAGGGCCGCGTCCCACGCGGGGAGCCGCATGACGACTTCGGCGAGCCAACGAGTGGATTCCTCATACTCCTTGGCTCGGACCAGATCTCCGGCCTTGGCCGAAGCGATGGCCGCCGGCACCGCGTACGTGATCCGGCAGCCCGGACAGGTCTCGAGAGGCCCTCTCACGGCGTACTCGGCCTCCTCCACGACGCGGAGGGCCTCATCCCCATCGGCCGCCAGCGCCACCTTCGTCCCGTAGATGCGGTCGAGAAGGTGGAAGCCGATGTCGGTCTGCCGCGCGACATCGAGGGCCTCGTCCAGCAGGGCCGCAGCCCGGTCCCTGCGGCCCGCGTAGAGCGCGGCCTCCGCCAACCGCTGCAGGGCCAGGGCGCGTCCGGTCGCGCCCCCGATGGCTTCGTGGAGTTCAGCCCCCAGGCTCAGGCGCTCGCCGGCCTCCTCCAAGCGACCCGACAGGAGGAGGGCCTCACCGGCCAGAGTGACTCCGAACGCTTCTCCCCGCGGCGCCCCTAAGCGGCGGGCCTCGTCCGCGAGGCGTTCGCCGAACGCGACGACGTCTGGATACGGTCGCGCCCCATAGAGCAGCCGCTGGGTGATGCAGAGCTGACCGTCGAACACGCGCACGGCGAGATGGGGGAGCTCCTTGGTGTCTCTGAGGTCGGTCAGCACCGACGTTCGGAGCTCGCCGCGCGCATGGGCGGCCGCCGCGTGAGCCCACGAGGCGACCACGATCGCGGCCGTGTCTCCGGACTCCAGCGCCAGTCGGCGACACTCGGCCGCCTTCTCCGTGCCGAGCGCCGGGTCGGTGACACCGAGCGCGGCGGCGCCCGCATAGGTCAGCGCCTCCGAGAGCCGCCCCTGGACCGACTCGGTCTCGACGCCGCGGATGGCCTTCAGGGCGCCGGAGGGATCACCCTGCTTCAACTGGGCCAGCGCGCGCATGGCCCTGAGGTCGCCCCGCTCCGTTTCCGGCGCGGCCTGGATCGCGAGGTCGTACGCCGCGAGGGTGGCGGCGTGGCCCGAGAGGTCGAGTGCTTCGGCCCTCGCACGCAGTGCTGCGGCGTGGTGAGGGTCGTGATCCAGCAGTCGATCGAGGTGAGCGAGAGCGTCGGAGAGGGCTCCTACAGCCATCGCCTGCTCGGCTGCCCGCAGGAGCCACGGGACGGCTTCGGCAGGACGATCGCCCGCGATCCAATGATCGGCGATGACGCTCGGAGACCCGGACAGGGCAGTCAGGCGGCGCGCGGCGTCCCGGTGGACCGCGAGCCTCTCGTGGGGAGGAACGCGATCGACCAGGGCCTGTCGCACGAGCGCGTGGCGAAAGCGGTATCGGCCCTCGAAGACGACCAGGACGCCGGCCTTGAGGGCGACGTCGAGCACGCGTGCCGCGGCATCCTCGGTGTCGCCGGTGAGTGCGACGACGTTCTTCAGGTCGACGTCCTCGGTGGCCAGGGCCACCCGCTGCAGCACGTCGACCACGTCGGGCGCGAGGTCCACGAAACGGCGGGTGATGGCCGACACCGCGTCCGGCGGCAGGGTGTCCGGATGGTCGGCGTCGAGAGCCTGCGCGATCTCCGCCGTCACGAACGGGTTCCCCTCGCCTAGGCGGGCAACTCGGCGCGCCACTTCGGGGGTCACTTGGAACGGGGCGGAGCGCAACACGAGGTGCTCGGCGTCCTCCTGATCCAGGGGCCGGAGATCGATGGTCCGTGCACGTCCACTCCTTACGAGGCGGGCGACACCTCGACCCAGCGCTTCGGCGCCCCGGTCGGAGCGGTAGGTGAGAACGAGGAGGATGGGACCACCGGAGTCGGCGATCTGGAATACGATCTCCATGGTCGCGAGGTCGAGCGCGTCCGCGTCGTCGACGAGCAGTGCCACCGGCTCGCCCTCGGCATGCGCGAAGACCAGGCTGCGGATCGCGCCCACGACCTGATGCCGTCCAAGCGGACCGGCTGGGGGGTCCACCGTATCGGCACCGGGTGAGAGCTGGGCGAGGGTGTGACGCGTGCCTTCGGGCAGGGTTTCGATCACGCCCCCGGGACCCGCCAGAACGCGCTCCGCGAGGTCCACCAGCGGCGCGAGTGGCTGATCGCGGCGCGCGGTATCGAGCTCGACGGTAGCCCACCGCTCCTGCCGGGCGAGGAGCATCGCCTGGCGACACAGAGCCGTCTTGCCGATCCCCGCAGGTCCACGGACGACGAAGGTGTTCGGTCGCTCGCGCGGGCCACCTCGTAGGGCGTCGGCGATCGCCGCGAGCTCCGCGTGGCGTCCGACGAGTGTGCTCGAGGCGGTTTCCATGCCCGCGACGCAGCGGTCGTACAGGGCGATGGTCTCGTCCGAAGGCTGCGCGTCGTGATCGCGCGCGAGCGCCCCCACGAGCTTGCCGTAGTGGCGAACGGCGGCGGACGGCGATCCGCGCGCGAGGGCTTCGTGCATGAGACCGCGCACCGCTTCCTCGTCGGTCGGGTCCCTCGAGAGCAGGTCGCGCCATCCGCTGCACGCCCTCAGGAGCTGGTCGTACTTCGCTTCGAGGCGGCTACGGGGAAGCTCCACCCAGTCGACGTTCGCCACATCCGGAAGGAGAGGACCGTCGTAGCGGTGGGCCACACCGCGACATGCCTCGGCGTCACCCCCGTGCAGCGCAGTGTTTGCCTCGGACTCCCAGACGTCGACGTCGACCGAGACATCGCTCGAGGGGAAGAGGGTGACGCTGCCCTTCAAGAGGTCCAGCGCCTCCGACTCGCCGAGGGCCTTCCTCGCGAAGTGCACGGCCTTACGCAGATTGGCGCTTCCTGCCTCCGGGCTCAGGCTGGGCCACAGGGCCTCGACGATGGCTTCGCGCCGGGCGGTGCGCCGAGGTGAGAGTGCGAGGAATTGGACGAGCTCCCGGGCCCGTCGGACGCTCCAGGCAGCTTCGGGCACGTCCACTCCTCGCGTTGACACGACGAAGCCTCCTAGCAGCCGGATCGTCGTCACCCCGGGGGCCGCGTTCAACGGATCACGTTCCTCGAAGTCGGGTGGTTACCGTGAGCGGCGCCGCGAAGACGTCGAAGACGGGGCAGTGCGCATCGACCGTGCGGCGGAGCTCCTCGTACGTGTCTCGGTCTTCGGGTCCGCTGATGCGCACGTCGATGGACACACCGGTGAATCCCGGCCGCGCCGCACCGGAGACCCCCAGCAGGCCACGTATGTCCGTCGTTCCCCGCACACTGACCTCCACGTCGTCCAGGGTGATTCCCTTCTTCTCCGCCCAGAGTCGATACGTGATCGCCTGGCACGAGCAGAGGGCCACCAGCGCCATCTGCAGGGGGTTCGGCGCCGCGTCCGCCCCACCCAGCGCCTCGGGCTCGTCTACCACCAGCGTCCAATCTCCAACCCGGGCCCGGACTTCGCACGGTCCCACGAGGGCCCCATCGGCTTCGAGCTTCACCGAGGCACGCCCCGGGTTCAGGGTGACGGCATCGGTGGTCGCTTCGAGAGTGGCCTTCAGCGTGCTCATGGGAGCCTCCGGGTCGATGGAAGGTTCCATCAACCTCGGCCGGACACGTTCCCCGCCCGTTCCCGTGCTCCGTTTGAACGCAGCCCTCGAAGGTCGCTACCGCATCGAGCTCGCGCGACGCGTCGATCAGCCGGCCGGATCGGCTCCGATCGCAGCCAGCCCGGCCCGCACGGCCGCCGCGTCGTCGGCACCGCTCGCACCGCTCGCGGACATCGCGCCGACCATCTCGCCGTTCATGATGATCGGAAGGCCACCCGGAAAGTGAATGGCCCCCGGGATGGAATCGGTGGCGCCAGCCGCGAGTGCCTGGCCGTACGCTTCAGACGTGCCGCCGGTCGCGATCACCGCGGTCACCTTCATGCGCACGACCTCCGTCGTGCGGGGCGAGGCGCCGTCCATGCGGCGGAGGTAGACCGGCGCGCCCTCAGCGTCCGTCACGTAGAGGGTGAGGTTCCAGCCGTTGGCGCGGGCCTCGGCCTCCGCGGCGTCGACCGCCGTCCGGGCCTGCGCCATCGTGAGCTGGGCCGCAGCGGGCGCGGCCGTGAAGACAACGCTGAGCAGGGCCGATGCAAGCGCGATCCGAGGAGATGGGAGCTTCATATCGTATGGCCTCGAGAGGTCGGGAAGGGGAGCGACGGCAACACACCGTCTGTCGATAGGGACTCGTTCGGGATCCCTGCGTTGAGGACCCCGGGGCGGGAGGAAGGAGCCCCGGCGGGCCCTTCGCCCGCTCGCGGCCACCGACATAGTCCCGCCTCTTGCGAAGATAACCGACGGGGAGTATTCGCTAGCGGGCAGTCGTTGTTTCCAGCGTCCCAGAGACCGGAGGACCAAATGAAGTGTCCGGCTTGCGACTCGGACAACACGCGGCGCGTGGCCGTGGTCTGGGAAGAGGGTACCTACACCCAGGTCTCGACGGCCAAGACCACGGCAAAGGTCACGTCCAACGTGTTCGGGGGCGGACAGATGGGGGCTGTCCTCCGGTCGTCAGACCGGAACGACTCGTACCGAGACCCGGGGTATGAGCGAGCTCGCCAAGAGGGTCGCCCGACCCGAACCGGAGACACCCCTGCGCGATGCCGTCGTCACGCTGGGAGTCAGCGCAGTCTCTATCTTCTTCGGTGGCGTGGTCGTCGCTGCGCTCGTGTCAGAGCCGCTTGCCTTCGTCCTGATGCCCATCGCCGCCGCTGCGGTCTTGTACTGGGTCTTCTCCCGAACGTCCCGGGCACTCCGCTACAACCGGACCGAGCTTCCTGGTCACTTGGCCGCTTGGCAGCGTTCGTGGTGGTGCTCGAAGTGTGGCAAGGTCTTCGAGGGTGGCTGAGCGGAGGCGGCTCGCTCTCTAGCAAGGAACTATCGCTCAAGGACCCGTCCAGTCTCCCGACGTGACTGACGTCGTGAGCAGCGCTCGACGGAGCTCGCTTCTGTGTCCGGTGCGAGGCTGTGGCGGGTAAGCTTGGTTGCCCCAGCCTTGTGTACTCACCTGCCGCGCCAGCACAATGCGAGTCCAATAGCCACACCACCGAGCCGCCCAGCCATCGTAGGTGGAGCGAAGATGATGAGGTCTCTGAAGATCGGCTTGCTGGTCGTCGGCGTCCTCATCGTCGGGACACTCCTGACGCTCCGCGTTACCGGGCTGGAGCCGGGACATCCCAGTGCCGCGGAATACGCGGAGGCCGGCCGGTCGGCAAGGCCGGGCCTGTGGTTAGCGGGCGAGGTCGTCCGTGAGCCGGTGACGAACTGGGACTGGGTCAACCAGTTCGATGACACATTCGGTGAGAACGCGACCTCGCTCGAGACTCGTACCTGGTACGGGATCCCGCACTCCGTCAGGGTCCTACTGGTGCCACGTGGAGACGAGCTGTATCTGCAGTCGAGTGCGCAGACGTTCAGGCTGAACAGGCCGTTCCCGTACAGCAAGCGATGGTGGACCAACGTCGAGCGTGATCCGCGTGTGCGCCTGAAGATCGGCGGAAAGATCTACGAGATGACGGCGGTGTTGGTCCGAGACCGGGCCGAGGCGGCCCAATTTCGAGGGGGCAGAGACCCCATCGTGACGGAGATCGACGCCGACGGGAACGAGGTCGTCACTGAGGAGTGGCGCTACTGGCGCCTGTTCCAGCGGAACGTGCCCGAATATTGACCCGTAAGCGCTTCATTCGAACGACGGGCACCGTCTTCGCGATCCTCCTCGTCCTCGTCCTCGGGGTCTACGGATACGCTTCGCTCGTCGCCAATCCCCGCGTGGCCGAGGAGATTCGGAGCGACCCCGACAGCGAGACTGCCAGGCGTGTCATGCTGCTGAAGCTCCCCAGCGGCCGCGAGATTCCGGTCAACTATCTGCGACGGGACAACCTCGTCTTCGCGGGTGCCGACGGGCGGTGGTGGCGGGAGCTGAGCGGCCCTGAGCCGCGGCCCGTCGAGATCACACTGCGTGGCGAGGTTCTCCGTGGTTCGGCTAGGGCGGTGCGCGACGATCCGGAGTACAGGAAAGCGATCTTCGCCGAGCTGCGGCCCACCGCGCCGCTGATCTTCGGCGTGTTGGTTGTCGTCACGCTCGACGAGTAGGTGGGTCACCCAATCACACAGGAGAGTCCCATGAAGGTGTACTACCTCGAGATCGTCACACGTGACGTGGATGGTGTGTGCGCGGCGTACAGCGCGACGCACGGTGTCGTGTTCGGCGAGCCGGACCCCGGCCTAGGAGGTGCGCGCACGGCCGCCCTCTCGGGAGGAGGCTCGGTGGCCGTGCGGGGGCCCTTACGTGATACGGAAGAGCCGGTCGTCCGCCCTTACTGGCTGGTCGACGACATCGAGTCGGCCGCAGCGGCTGCGGAGAAGGCCGGAGGCACCATCGCGCACCCACCGATGGAGATCCCCGGTCATGGGACCTTCGCGATCTATCTCCTCGGCGGAAACGACCACGGCCTCTGGCAGGTGCGCTAGGTGCGGATGCGAGTCGCGGTGTCCGCAAGACGTGAATCGGCAGGTCGGCAACCCCGAATCGTCAAGGGACGGCGCATATACAGCGAGCGGCGCGGATGCTGAAGGCAGGGCCGACTCGGACTACAACTCCGACTGAGGGGACCGTTCGCCGCATGAGACTGAAATGGGCCGGAACGCCACCGGAGCTCGGCGAGGACTTCGAGCGAGGAGCCCTGCGCATGCAGGAACACCTCCGGGGCAAGGGGACCGGCTGGTCCCAGCTCGTCGACGTAGGTTGGGCGGAGATCGCGGGCGCGCTTGGTCTCGGGTAGCCCCGCCGAGCCACCGACGTAGGGGGCAGAGTCAGGGGCGATTCCTGGAATCAGCCGCTGGCGCCAGAACGGGTCTGGCAGCGGCGTCAGGAGCTAGACGCGTGGAGCGCCATCTTAGCTCGCAGACTGCTTCACTTGATTCCTCCCCGCGGCCTTGGCCTCATAGAGGGCACGGTCCGCGGCCTCGACGAGCGCCGAGCGGTTCTGAACGAAGTCGGACAGCGTCGCCGTCCCCACGCTGATCGTCATCGGCCGCTTGTCCCACTCTGTCTCCTCGATCGCCGAACGGAACCGCTCAGCAAGCAAGAAAGCGTTCGCAGCCCCGGTGTTGGGGAGCAAGACCACGAACTCCTCTCCGCCGTAACGGGCCAGCGAATCGCTCCCGCGAGTGCCGTCCGCGAGGACTTCGCCCACCTTGACCAACGCTGAATCCCCAGCGGAGTGGCCGTAAACGTCGTTCATGGCCTTGAAGTCATCCAGGTCGATCATGAGTAGAGACAACTCAGTACCATAGCGATGCGCCCGGTCGTATTCCTCGTCCAGGCGCTGCTCGAATGCCCCACGGTTCATCAGTTTGGTCAGGGGGTCCGTGACACTCGCGGTTCTCAGCGACTCGTTCGCCTCCTCGAGCTGTTGCTGATAGATCACGTGCTGCTTTTGGAGGGCTTCGTTCACCAGCGCCGCTTTGGTGAGCTGGGCCACCGAACGTCGGAGCTCTAGCTGTGCCATGACTTGACGGGCCAACGCTCGAAGCATCGCGATCTGATCAGGGTCGAGTTCTCGCGGCACACGGTCGATCACGCAAAGCGTTCCAAGTGGCGCTCCTTCAGAAGTCACGAGCGGAGCCCCGGCGTAGAAACGGATACTGGGGTCCGACACCACAAGTGGATTCGATGCGAACCGCTCATCGTCGCGGGCATCCTCTACAATGAGCATCTCTCCGGGCGTCAGAATCGCATGTGCACAGAACGCGAGTTCACGTGCGGTCTCGGAAACATCGAGACCTACCCTCGCCTTGAACCACTGACGTTCGTCATCGATGAGGCTCATCAGGGCGATCGGCGTCCCCGAGAGGGCTGAGGCGAGGAGGACGATGTCGTCGTAGGCCTGCTCAGGAAGGGAGTCCAGGATGTCGTAGGAACGCAGCGCGTCGAGGCGTTCGTCTTCGTCCGCGGGTAGCGGGGCACCTGGCATTCATCACCTTCCCAAGGCTTTCGTGCTTGTCCACCTAAGATCTCGCTGGCACGCAAGGTACGTGGGGACGAGCGCTGATCTCAAGAATTTCGCAGTTGCCACGACACGGCTCCGGAGGCTCGCGGTTTTCCCGCACCCGCCGCATCTTGGGTGCCATAGCTGACCGACGGACCGCAGGAGGGAGCGTGAGCGTGCGATACTCGACCTCGATGTTGTGCTTGCTAGTGGCCACGGCGGTGGCTGGTATCCTCACACCTACCTCTGCACAGGAGTGGGTCGCCCCGCGGACGGCGCATGGCCATCCCGACCTCCAAGGGAACTGGAGCAACGCGACCGTCACTCCCCTGCAACGCCCCGAGGGGCGGGAGCCCATTCTCAGCTGGGACGAGGTCGACGAGCTGGAGGGTCGCGCGGCCGAGAATACCCGGAGTGACGCGGAACGACCGCCGGCCACTGCGGGCGGCAGAGTCGGCGGCTCCGACGGCTTGGGCAGTGACCTCAGCTACAACTCCGTCTACCTGGATCGGGGTGAGGTGGTGGCCGTCGTCAATGGAGAGCCGAGGAGCTCGCTCCTCTCTCGTCCCGCCAACGGCCGCATTCCGCCGATGACACCCGAGGGTGAGCGACGAGCCGCGGAGTACCAGGCGTTCCGGAGCCAGTTCGGACCGTCCGACAACCCGGAGAACCGAACGAACGCGGACCGCTGCCTGGTGTCGTTCGGGTCCAACATGGGCCCACCCATGACGCCCAACGGGTTCTACAACAACAACTACACCATCGTGCAGACGGCCGACCACGTGATGATCCACACCGAAATGGTCCACGACACGCGGATCATCCGACTGGGCGAGCGCGATCCGTTGCCCGATGGCGTGCGGCAGTGGTTCGGCGACTCGTGGGGCCGCTGGGAGGGCGAGACGCTCGTCGTCGAGACCACCGGGATGCACCCGCTCCAGCGATTCGGCGGTGGCTCCTCCGAGAGCCGGAAGGTCGTGGAGCGCTTCACACGGGTCGACGAGGAGACGATCCTCTACGAGTTCACGATCGACGACCCGGAGACGTACACCGAGCCGTGGGGCGGCGAGGTCCCGTTCTGGAAGCTCGACGACCTCGTGTACGAGTACGCCTGCCACGAAGGCAACTACGCGATGGGCAACATCTTGAGCGGAGCGCGCTACGAAGAGCGCCAGGCGGACAGTAACTGACCTCTCGGCCTCGAGTGAGCGTGAGCGCCGCCACTCGCTGCTCGTCTGCCTCGTTGGCCGGCATGCGCACGTCGGCAACACGTCCTTGGACACGCGCGCTGGGGCTCGCGGCCCTCGTCACCGCTTCGGCGGTCGCCTGCGGCCCTTCTGACCCAGGCCGGTCCGCGTCGGGATCCACGGAGACGTTGTTCGTCGGTGCCCGAGTCATCGTGGGTGACGGCTCGGTGCTCGAGAACGCGAGCATCCTCGTTCGTGGCAATGTGATCGCCGCCATCGGGCCTGTGGGCGAGGTCGAAGCGGAAGGCGCCGCCGTCGTCGACCTTGCCGGTCGCACGGTGATGCCCGCCCTGGTCAATACCCATGCGCACCTGGGCTGGGAAGGCTACGGCACGTGGGGGTCGCAGAACTTCACGCGGGACAACCTCGTCGATCATCTCTACCGACATGCGTATTACGGCGTCGGCACGATCATCTCGACGGGAAGTGACAAGGAAGACATCGCACTCTAGGTGAGGCGACAGCAGAGGGCCGGTGA
>JAHEKM010000108.1 GCA_024638325.1 Gemmatimonadota bacterium
GCACGAACATCTTCACCACCGGTCGCGACGTCGCGACCGGAGAGCGCCAGTTCGACCGGCACTGCTCTCGCTGCCATGGAATCGGCGGCACAGGTGGCGAGCGTGGCCCCGACCTGACTAGTGGCTTTCAGCGAGCCAGCACCGACGGTGGGCTCTTCGTGGTCGTGCGGGATGGCGTGCCGAACACCGAGATGCGGGACATCGCGAGCAGCCAGAGCGACCAAACGGTCTGGCAGATTGTGGCGTACCTGCGGTCCCTCACGGGGGGTGTTCGTGTCGAGGTCCCCGGCGATCCGGAAACAGGCGCGCGGGTCTACGCCCGCTCCGACTGCTCCGACTGCCACACCATCGACGGCGTAGGCGGGCTGAGCGGCCCCGACCTCTCCACCATCGGAAGCCGCCGCTCGCCGGACGAGCTTCTGTCCGACATCATCGATCCCGACGCCCGCGTCCAGACGGAGTGGTGGGGCATGCGCGTCACCCACAACGACGGCACGCGCATCGAGGGGCGTCGGATGGGCGAGGGCACCTACTCGGTCCGCATCCTCGACGAAGCGGGCCGCATGTGGTCACTCCAGAAGCGCGACCTCGCCGACATGCAGCGGGTCGAGACATCTGGCATGCCGTCCTACGCGTCCTTGAGCAACGACGAGCTCGAGGATCTGGTGGCGTATCTCTACGGACTCACGCGGACCGACTCCTAGTCGGCAAAGGATCGAGACCAAGATGAAGGCTCTCACAACACTCGCCCTCGTGCTGGTGGCGGCCCCGCTATCGGCTCAGCAGGTCGTGCCCGGCTCCCTGAGCCCGCAGACGCGCGGCAACGTCGCCGCCCCTTCGTTCAGCCCGGTCACGAACGAGCGACTCGTGAACTCGGATGCCGAGCCCCAGAACTGGCTCCACTATTCGGGCAACTACTATAGCCAGCGGTACACGCAGCTCGATCAGATCAATTCCGAGAACGCTGGTGACCTGGAGCTGCAGTGGGCCTTCCAGATGACGGCCCTCGACCGGGCGGAGACCACGCCTCTCGTGGTGGACGGGGTGATGTTCATCACCGAGGCCCCGAGCAACGTCATCGCGGTCGACGCCGCCACGGGCGAGCAGTACTGGCGCTACAACTATCCGCTCGGCGAGGAGCTGAACTACTGCTGCGGCCGGAACAACCGCGGCGTCGCCATTCTCGGCGACCGTCTGTTCATGAGCACCCTCGATGCGCACCTGGTCGCGATTGATGCGCGCACGGGCACCCTACTGTGGGACGCCGAAGTCGCCTCCGCGGCAAACGGGTACAGCAAGACCGCTGCCCCCCTCGTCGTCGGCGACAAGGTCGTGACCGGCATCGCGGGTGGGGAGTTCGGAATCCGCGGCTTCGTGGACGCGTACGACGCCGAGACCGGCGAACGGGTGTGGAGGTTCTGGACCATTCCGGGTCCTGGCCATCCAGACAACGCGACCTGGGCAGGAGACTCCTGGATGACAGGCGGCGCGGGCACCTGGATGACGGGCGCCTACGACCCCGACCTCAATCTCGTCTACTGGGGCACGGGGAACCCCGGCCCAGACTGGAACGGAGACGTCCGGCTGGGCGACAACCTGTACTCGAGCGCCGTGGTGGCGCTGGACGCCGACACGGGGGAGCTGGCGTGGCATTTCCAGTTCACGCCTCACGATGTGCACGATTGGGACGCGACCCAGATCCCGCTCTTGGCCGACACCGACTTCGCCGGCGAGGAGCGCAAGCTGATGCTCTGGCCCAACCGGAATGCGTGGTTCTATGCGCTCGACCGGGAGACGGGGCGGTTCCTCATGGGCCGCCCATACGCCCGCCAGACCTGGGCGGAAGGGCTGGACGAGGACGGACGGCCCATCCGCGTGCCCGGGACGTCACCGACCATCGAGGGCGTCACGGTGTCGCCGTCCATCGGTGGAGGCTCGAACTGGTGGTCACCGAGCTACAGCCCCAAGTCGGACCTGGTCTATGTGATGGCGTATGACGGCGAGACGACGTTCTTCAAGCGCGACGATGAGTACATCCCCGGTGAGCGCTTCACCGGAGGGGGCGGCCAGACACCCGAGCCGCAGGACACGTACTACAGCGCACTCAGGGCGATCTCGCCGCAATCCGGGGAGACGATCTGGGAGTACCCGGTCCAGCCCAGGTCCACCGCCGGTGTGATGACCACGGCGGGCGACGTCGTCTTCAGTGGCACCGTCGACGGATACTTCTTTGCTCTCGATGCCAACACGGGCGAGGAGCTCTGGTACATCAACCTCGGCTCGCGTGTCCACTCGGGTCCCATGAGCTACATGGTCAACGGGCGGCAGTACGTGGGGGTCGCCGCCGGGAGCGTGTACTACACGTTCGCGCTCGACGACTGAGCGCGGCAGCGGGCCGCCTTTCGGTCAGGGCAACGTGAAGACGTAGAGCGTGTTGCCTCCGGAACGCTGTCGGATCTCAGGCGTGAGGTTTCGGTAGTTCACGCCGCCGCCGGCGGCGATGGCGATGTATTGGACGCCGTCCACGCTGTACGAGACCGGGTAGCCGCCGGCCCCCGCGTTGAGGACCTGCTCCCAGAGGATCTCGCCGGTATCGGCGTCGAACGCCCGGAAGCGGCGCGCGTCGTCGGTGACGAAGACCAGGCCGCCACCGGTGGTCAGCACGGAGCCGCCGATGCCCGCCCTCTGGACGTGCTGCCAGCGGGTCTCGCCGGTGGCGACGTCGACCGCGGTCAGCTGACCGACGTCGGGCCCGCCGCCCGGCACCGCGATCCGGCGGTACTCGGCGGAAGAGTGGTATCCGCCGAGCGTAGGCTCCACCTCGCTCGGCGTATAGCTCATGCACGCGTTGTTGGTCGGGCCGTAGAGCACGTTGGTCTGCGGGCTATAGGCGACGGCGTTCCAGTTGATGCCACCCTGGATGCTCGGACACAGGATGACCTCCTGCCCGATCTGTAGGTTGCGGTTCTCCGGGTTTGCGATGCCCCTACGGTTCTCGATGTCGACACCGACGATGGCGGTCTGATAGATCGTGTTCTTGGCCCACAGGAACTCGCCGGTGGCCGCGTCCAGAGTCCAAACGATGCCCGGCTTGCCCGGAATCCCGGTGATCACCTTCCGCGTCTCGCCGTGGACGATGCCCGGGTTGAGCCAGTCGACGGCGCTGGGGTTCGGAGCGACCTCGGTCTCGACGACGAGCCGCTCGAACGGATGGTCCTGGTCCCACTCGTCACCCGGAAGGTGCTGGAAGTACCACACCATCTCCCCGGTGTCGGCGTCCAGCGCGATGGTCGAGTTCGTGTAGAGGATGTCGTCGGCCGGAGTCGTGCCCCGCTGGGCCGCGACCCACGGGACCGGAACCGCCACCCCCGAGAAGATCAGGTTCAGCTCCGGGTCGAAGCTGGGCGCGATCCACGCCGAGCCTCCCCGGCGCTGCTCGTTGGGCACGTCGCCCCACGTCTCCCCACCCGGCTCGCCGTCGTAGGCGATGGTGTGGGTGCGCCACACCTCGTCTCCCGTGTCGGCGTCGTGGGCGGAGATCCAACACCGGGTGTTGATGTAGTAGCAGCCCGACATACCCGCGACCACCCGCCCGTTGATGACCATGGGGCCCCCTGAGTAGTGCTGGCCGACTTCCCACTCGCCGACCTTCCGGTCCCAGACCACCTCCCCGGTGCGGACATCCAGGGCCACCAGGTGGGCATCGTGCGTGGCGATGTAGAGCCGGTCGCGGTAGAGCGTCGCGTTGCGATTCGCGCACGCCAGCGTGGCCGAGTGTTCCACTCGTACGCGACGGTAGTCCCACAGCAGCGTCCCGTCCCGGGCGTCGACGGCCTCGATGAAGTCACACGCCTGCGGGAGGAACATCACTCCGTCGTGCACCAAGGGCGTGGTCTCCTGGAGGCCTCGCTCCATGGTCCAGGCCCAGGCGAGCCTGAGCGTGCCGACGTTGGAGCGATCGATCTGGGCGAGCGGGCTGTATCCCCAGTGGTTGTACGTCCGCCGCCACATCAGCCACTCGCCCTCGGGCGGATCGAGCAGCATGGCCTCGGAGACCAACGAGTAGTCCGCGAGCAATTGGGGCAAAAGCGCGTCCGCCGGGCCCTGGGCTTGCGCTGGCAGAGGGGACGTCGCCAGCGCGGCGAGGACCCCGACGAGCACCACACGCGTCACGGGCGTCAGCGACCCCAGTTGTCGAAGAGCGCCCCGAGGCTCGGATCGGTGAGCTGCGGCACGAAGCGGTCACGCTCGCCCCAGAGCCGGGTGGCCATCACGTCCATGCCGGCGTTCTCGAGATACGCCAGGGCCAGCGCGATTCCGTTGGCCGGCGGTAACGCGCTGCCTTGGAGGTACCGGGCCAGGTCGTCATAGCCCGCGTCCGCGGAAGCGATCCAAAGCGTGAGCTGCTCGAGGACCGGGGCGATCTGGGGCGGAAAATCGAGTCCCTGGAAGACCCACATCACGTTGCGCTCGCGCCTGTGGTCGTCCGCTGACTCGATGCCGAGGAGTTCCCCCGCCCTCGGCACTCGGTTCGTCGGATGGGCGAGCCGCACGGGGGCGGTCCATGTCGCCGTCTCTTCCGTGAGCAGGACCATCCCGTCGCGCAACGCGACCATGTCGCTGGTGTCCTCGTCCGTAGCCGGGAAGTAGGTCCCTACCGGGTATGTAGCGACAATGGGCTCGGGCGTGCTCCGGCGTACCGTGATCCTCACGGACTGGGGTCCGTCGGACCGCACCTCGACCTCGACGAGACCCTCGCTCACGGCCTGCAGCAGGTCGTGGTGGCGGATGGGCGTGCCCTCACCGCCGGACGCTTGGAATACGAAGAGGTGCTGCCCCGGAAGGAACTCGTGCAGCTCGACGAGATCGAATCCCGCCGGTTCCCACTCGAGCATGACCTGCCGCACCGACATCCGATGATCCGCGAGGATGTGGTCGCCAGTGCCGTCCTCGACCCGGTACTCCAGGAGCGCGATCCGGCCGCCTTCCGCGAGGGACGCACGCATGCTCTGCAGCATCGCCTCGGGATTCCCGAACTCGTGGTACACGTCCACGAGCAGAATCCAGTCGACGGTGCCCTCTGGGAGCCGCGCGTCGTCCGCCTCTCCGAGCACCGGTACGACGTTGTCCAACCCCTCTTCCTCGATGCTCCGACCGAGGATCTCGAGCATCTCCGGCTGGATGTCGACGGCATACACACTGCCGCTGGGCGCGACCAGCCGTGCCATCCGCCGTGTGTAGAACCCGGATCCGGCGCCCAGGTCAGCCACGACTTCACCCTCGCGCAGACCGAGGACGGCCAGCACCTCCTCCGGCATCTCTTCCGCCACACGCTCAGGACGCTCGAGCCAGTCCGCGCCCCGGTAGCTCATGACCTGCGCCGGCGTGCGGTCGGGCAGCTCGAGGCGGAGCTCCTGCGCCGCGAGCGGATGGGCAAAAGCAGCCAGCAGTGTGGCGACGACGAGGGTAGTCTTCATGGCGTCCACAATGGTCACGCCGGGCGCCACGCGAAAGGCATGCGTTCTCCTCTGGCGGGCGGGAGGGTCGTCGCTCACGTTGCGATCATGGTCGAGATCAGTCGGAGAGGCTTCCTTCGCGGCGCGCTGGCCGCTGCCGTCGCGCGCCCCCTCCCTCGGGTATGGCTACAGGCGGCCACCGTACGCACCGTGGCGGGGACCGGTGTCGCCGGCTACGAGCCCGAGGGGACGGGCGGCGTCCCCGCCACCTCGACACCGGTCAACAATCCCTACGGTGTCGTGGTCGGCCCCGATGGTCACCTCTACTTCTGTGAGGTGGATACCGGGCGCACGCGTCGACTAGACCTCGGGACCGGTCGGCTGACGACGGTCGCCGGCACCGGCGAAGCGACCTACACGGGCGACGGCGGACCGGCGCTCGCCGCGGGCTTCTCGGCGCCGCACGAGATCCGCTTCGACCGGGAAGGCCACCTGTTCGTCGTGGAGCGGGACGCGCACGCCGTCCGACGCGTCGACGCCGGGACGGGAATCACGACGACGGTCGCAGGCACCGGCGAGCCGGGCTTTTCGGGAGACGGGGGGCCTGCCACCGCGGCGCAGCTCCGTCAGCCGCACAGCATCGCTTTCGACGCGCTGGGCGGACTCCTCGTGTGCGACATCGGGAACCACCGGCTCCGTCGCGTCGACATGAACACCGGGACGATCGAGACGCTCGGCGGCACGGGCGAGCGGGTCGCCACGCCCGACGAGGCCCCCTTGGCTGGCACGCCCCTCCTAGGGCCGCGCTCGGTCGACACGGACCCCGAGGGCAACGCCTACCTGGTGCTGCGAGAGGGCAACGCGGTGTTCCGCGTGGACCTGCGCGCCGGGCGCCTGAGGCGCATCGCCGGCACCGGCGAGCGAGGCTATACCGGCGACGGCGGCCCGGCCCTGAACGCAACGTTCAACGGACCCAAGGGAATCGCCTACTCGGCGGAGGACCGGAGCCTCTACATCGTGGACACCGAGAACCACGTCATACGCCGCATGACGCTGGACGACGGTCGCCTCGAAACCGTCCTCGGCACGGGCGAGCGCGGCGACGGCCCCGACGGCGATCCACTCGGCTGCCGGCTCGACCGTCCGCATGGGGTCTTCGTGCACCAGGGTGTGGTCTACGTGACCGACAGCGAGAGCCACCGCGTGCGAGCGATCGAAGGCGCCGTCTGAGTCGCTGCGGCCGCCCCCAGGTGTCCTAGGGGTTGAACCAGTAGTTCACCTTGACCATGAAGACGTTGTCGGACGGAGTGCCGAACATGTCGCCGAGGTCCCGGCCGAAGTCGAAGCTGCCCACCCATGGATCCTCACCGGCGGCGCCCTGCCCGGTGACCGAGTTGATGCGGCGCTGCTGCCACACGAGGAAGATCGTCGAGCCGGGCCTCCACTCCCATCGGAGCACGGCGTTCCCGAGGAGGCTCCGGTAGCTGAAGTCACGGCTCCCCACCGTGAACGAGGTGGCGGGGCCGCCCCCGTCCGGGTCGATCTCCACGCTGCCGTCCGGGAAGTCCGTCACGGTACCGACGTCGGTACCGTACTCCAGGAAGTCGAACGTGCGCGGCGCCTCGAACTCCTTGAAGGCGTCGTAGTCTCCCACGGAGATGAAGGGCTCCAGGTAGAGCTGTAGGGAGAGCGTGGGCGTGAACGTCACGTCGAGCCGTGTATCGAAGGACAGCGTGCTGCGCTCGAGGTCGGCAAAGACGTAGCGAGTCCCGAAGGTCTGCGTCGCCAGGGCGTCGGTCACACGCGTCACATACTGCGCAGTCGTCCGGTTGCGCGAGTACGAGGGGCCGAAGCTCAGGCGGAAGGTCTCCCTCAGGCGGGCGTCGAAGCTGACCGAAAGCTGACGGGTCCAACCCCCCGCGGCGTCCGATCCCCAACGGTACGAAGCGCGACCCACCAGTGGCCTACGACCGTCCGAGTTCAGGTTGAGACGAGCGTCGAACGCTCCTGGTTCGCGGGCCATGGGTCCGCCCCGGGTGAGACGATCGTCGTCGGTCCATGGATCGAACTGCAGGCGAAGCGACCCTCTCCAATAGTTGAGGAGCTCGAGACTCACCTGCGTGTTGAAGTTCGCAAAGATCATGTCCCCGGCCGTGTTCCACTTTGCGTCGGGGCTGCCGTTCAGGCTCCAGGACCGGAAGAGCCGGCCGGGATTGGGCTGATTGTACTGGTAGTGCGTGTCGAACAGGATGCGGTCGGCATCCGAATGGAAGCCCAGATCGTTCGACTCGAAGCCGGGGCTGATGAAGGCGAAGCCGTTCCTCATCGTGAACGTCCCCGCCTGCTTTCCGACATAGCCCATCGCGTAGAAGCCATTCAGCGACGTCGCCGCCGGGTCCAGACTGACGTGATCCGCGTCAGGGCGTTGGTAGTAGCGCGCCGATGAGCGTTGCGTCCGCAGAATGGCATCGGTGCTTCCCCCGACGCGACTTCCTGCCAACGCGCCGGTGAAGAGCCACACCCGATCCGTGGACTCGTGCGCGAAGTCGAAGCCACCCGTATACGCGCTGGTGTGCATGCGGTCTCGAAGCGCGGTGGTCGAGATGTCGCGATGGACGGCGCCCCCGAGCATTCCGAAGCGCGTGGTGCCCCCGCGAACCTGGCGTCGCACGCGCCCCACGAAGTGGTTCGTGAAGGGCTCCACCGTGGCCTCTCCGGGCACGGCTCCGGCGTCCTGATACGCCGCCGTCTCCGAGGAGGTCGCCGCCTCCATGATGCCGATCGACCAGCCGTCTCCGAAGCGCCCGGTCACCTTCCCCGCCCCCAGAATCGTGGTCTGCGAAGGCTCGTTGACGTAGACCGCGCTCGAAGGCACCGAACCAGTCGGCGGTCCGCCGATCCTACGGGAGTAGAACAGCTCTGGAACACGGCCCACGCTTCCTGACGGCCCCGCCTCTCCGAAGGAGAAGATGTCGGCACCCTCCACGAAGAACGGGCGCCGCTCGTCGTAGCGGGTCTCGAAGGCCGTGAGGTTGATCACCGACGGATCGAGCTCCACCTGCCCGAAGTCGGGGTTCACCGTGGCATCGAGTGTAACGTTGGACGCCAGGCGGTATTTCAGGTCGAGGCCGACGCCCCCGAAATAGTCGTCGCCGCTGCGATATGGGTTGGGGTACGTCGCGCCGCTGGGTGTCTCCACCTGTGTGTACTCGCCACGAGCGACGACGTACGGGAGTAGTTCCAGCGGCCGCCCGGCGTCCAGATCCTCGAGACCCTCGAGGTGCGCGAAGCGCGACACGCCCGCCCGCTCCAGCAGCGGCGTGAACGGGAACGTCGCGTTCTCCTGGTTTCGGTGGATGTTGCGCTCCACTTGTACGCCCCAGACCAGCTCTGCGGCGCCTCCGAAGCGCAGCTGGCTGAAGGGGATCCGCATTTCCACGACCCAACCCTCGTCGTCGACCGAGACGGCCAGATCCCACACCGGGTCCCAGGAGGAGTCGCCGCTACCCGTGCTGTTCCCGGTCACGATGGCGTCGCCCTTTACCCCGGACGGGTTCGTCCAGAACCGATAGGCGGTCTCGTGGTCGTGATAGCTGTCGAAGAGGACGACCAGACGGTCGGAATCACCAAGGCCGGAGTCACGCCTCGCCAGTCGCGTCGTGACCGGACTCCGGTCCTGGAGGCGGGCACCCACATAGACCGACTCCGTGTCGTACAGAATGCGGACGTCGGTGAGCTCGGAGACCGCCTCGCCCTCCAATGGCACGGTCTGACGGAACTCCGTGATCGCCGGCGCCGCCGCCCAATCCGCCTCGAGCAACCTCCCGTCCAGATCGATAGGGCCGGCCCGTCGCGTCGCCGTCGCGGTCGGCGCGAGGGCGTGGTCGTAGGAGCCGCCGGCTTGAAGCGCCCTCGAGGCCTCGTCCTGGCCCAAGGCGGGCGCGGCGGCGGCGAGCGTGAGGGCACTCAGGAGAACGTAGGGACGCAACAGTAGGGCGCTCCGGAGAGGTTGGGCAGAACTTCGATTGTCGGCGTATCGCAGCCGGCTGCTAGAAGGTCGCGATGGCGTTGAACGGTGCGGCGGTACCGCCGATGATGGCCGGGATCTGCCATGTGACCATGAACTCCCACCGGCCCAGCCTGGCTGCTTCACGAGCCACGTCCTCGGGATAGCCGTTGTCGACGAGGGGGAGTCCGATGTTCACCTGGGTCAGCTGATGCACCGGGCGGTTGATCCCTTCGACACCGGAGGGCTGCACGTCGTTGACCGCGTCCCCGACCAACAACGACACGCCGCGCTCGTGTAGCCAGGGCAACACGGAAGCGTGGAGACCCGCCCCACCCTGTCCGTAGGCCCACGGGCCTTCCTGATCTCTCTTCGCCCACCGACCCGTACGCACGATCAGGACGTCTCCGGGCTCGACCGTCACACCGGCGAACTCCTCCCACTCTTCGAGGTCCGACACGAAGATCGGCGTGCTGGGCTCGAGCCAATCCACGCCGCGGAGCAGCGGCATGTCGACGAGGATGCCCCGGGTCACGTAGCCCGGTCCCATCCGATCGATCGCCAGATCCTTGCACCCGTCGGCGTCGAGGTTCTGCGGGTAGCCGTTGAAGATCAGATACTCCCCGTTCACTTCGGTGCGGTAGTGGCAGAGGGCGTCGAGGTGCGAAAGCTGGCCGTCGTGCAGCGAGAAGCTGATCGCGTCGAGCGCGAACCGCGGAAGGCCGGTCGCCGGGTCGACGGAGGTCATCCAGTGCTCCGTGGGTCCGAACGTCTGGCTGTCCATCGCCTCTTCTTCAGTGACGAAGTGGGCCAGGCTGACGGTGACACCCTCCCGGACGAGGCTCGCGGCCCGCCGGCTCTTGGCGGGTGTGATGAGATTCAGAGTGCCCCGCTGGTCGTCTGGCCCCCACCGTCCCCAGTTCGACAGCTCCTCCTCCCATTCGGCGAGCTTGTCGAGCGTGACGCGGACGGACGGGTCCTGCGTCGCCGGGTGCACCGAGAAGGTCCCCTGCGCCGAAGCACCTTGGGCACCGACCGCGCCCACCAATAGAACGGAGAACGCGACTCCGAGAGTCATGCGCATGGTGACCTCCTCAAATCGATTCATGTCGAAAAAAGGGGGACCGGGTGCACCCGGTCCCCCGTAACGCTGAGCGATAGCCGATTGCGATCGGTACCGCTACTCCGTGACGTTCACGCGGACGTAGCCGTTCGACCAGCAGCACTGGTCACCGGACGAGCTGTCCGGACGGCGGAAGTTGTCCACCTGGCCGCGGAGCACGTACTCACCGGGCATGTCGAAGCGGGCGATGACCTGGGTCAAACCTGCGTCCGTAATCGGGATGATCTCGGGTCCCAGCTCGCGGGCCG
>JAHEKM010000194.1 GCA_024638325.1 Gemmatimonadota bacterium
GCGATGCGCTCGCTCTTGCCCTCGGCGATGAGCTGGTCGTAGGTCTCCTGGTCGATCTCCCCGGCGTCGTCGACGTGGACGTCGTCCTGCGCGGGCGCGGCCGCAGCGGCCTTCGGAGCGTCGCCCCCAGCGGCCGCGGCCTCCTTCGGCTGCGCGGCCTCGACGGCCGCCTGACGCTGGGCCTCGAGCTCACGCTCGGCCTTGGCGAGCGCGTCGGTGACCTCGGCGGGCTGGTCGGCGCCCTCCTCGAGCGGCGGGGGCGGGACGACCGTGTCGGCCCACTCGCGCAGCTTGTCCATCTCGTGGAGGAGGTGGCGCTGGTCGTACTCGGCGTACTCGAACTCCGGGCTCCAGAAGAGCGCGTCGAACGGGCACACCTCGACGCAGATGCCGCAGTACATGCAGAGCGCGAAGTCGATCGCGAAGCGGTCGAGGACGTTGCGCGTGCGAGCGCGGCCGCCCTCCTTGGCCGGCGGCACCGTCTCCTTGTGGGAGTCGATGTAGATGCACCAGTCGGGGCACTCGCGGCTGCAGAGCATGCAGACGGTGCAGTTCTCGTCCATCAGCGCGATGACGCCGCGGGTACGAGGCTCCAGGGTCGGGCGCTCGTGGGGGTACTGCTGGGTGGCGGCAGGCTTCAGCAGGTGCTTCAGCGTGACGCCGAGGCCCTTCAGCAGCCCCAGGCCGGGTGCGGTCTTGGTGGACAACTCAGAACACCACCTTGCCGACGGCGATCACGGCCAGGTTGACCAGCGACAGCGGGATGAGGACGAGCCACGAGAAGCGCTGGAGCTGGTCCTCGCGCAGACGCGGCCACGCGACACGGAACCAGACCATGAGGAAGGTCAGAGCGACGATCTTGCCGAGCGTGACGCCGACGCCGAGGAGCACGCCGAGCACGTTGCAGTCGAACATCCCCACCGTCTCGCAGCCCGGCAGCGGGACGCCCGGCAGGATCTGCCAGCCGCCCAGGTACAGGACCACCGCGAGCCCGGCCATGATGACCATGCCCGCGTACTCCGTGAGGAGGTACATCGCGAACTTGATGCCCGAGTACTCGGTCATGTAGCCGAACACGAGCTCGGAGTCGGCGATCGGCATGTCGAAGGGCGGGCGGTTCGTCTCGGCGAGCGCGGCCGTGAAGAAGATCGCGAAGCCGAGGATCTGCGGGAAGATGTACCAGACGTTGATCTGGGTCCCCGGGATCATGAAGGTCGCCTGCGCGTGCACGATGCCGACCAGCGACATCGTGCCCGCCTGGAGCGCGACCGCGGCGGCCGCGAGGATCAGCGGCAGCTCGTACGCGATCAGCTGGGCGGCGGCACGGATGCCACCGATGAGCGAGAACTTGTTCGCGCTGGCCCAGCCGCCCATCAGGACGCCGAGCGAGCCGATGGAGCCGATGGCGAGGGCGTAGAAGAGGCCGAGCTCGAGGTCCTCGGCCCAGATACCGGGGCCGATGGGGAGCACGAAGAAGGAGAGGATCACCGGGACCAGGGCGAGGCCGGGCGCGAGCGCGAACACGCGTCGGTCGGCCGCAGCCGGGATGATGTCCTCCTTCTGGACGAACTTGATGCCGTCGGCCACGAGCTGGAGGACCCCGTGGGGGCCCGCCTCCATGGGACCGGTGCGGGCCTGCATGTGGCCCATCACCTTGTGCTCCATGTAGCCCACGACGAGCGGGACGGTGAAGGCGAGCACCAGGACCAGCAGGACCTTGAGCAGCACCGGCAGCCAGAAGCCGTCACCGACGTTGAGCAGCGACGTCTGGGTGACGACGGCCGACTCCGTGGCCACCGTGCCGAGGGTGGTCGCGAGCGAGTGCATCATCGGTCGACGTCCCCCACCACGAAGAACACGGACCCGAGGATCGAGACGGCGTCGGGGATCAGGGCCCCACGCAGCAGGTACGGCAGCGCCGACACGTTGTTGAACGAGGGCGTGCGCATCTTGAAGCGCCACGGCGTCTTGCCGCCGTCGGACTCGAGCCAGTAGCCGAGCTGCCCGAGCGGGTTCTCGGTGCGGATGTACGCGAAGCCCTCGGGAGCCTTCACGATCTTCGGCAGCTTCTGGTTGACCGGACCCGCGGGCACGTTCCCGTGGATCTGGTCGATGATGTCGAGTGAGGCCTCGATGCGACCGAGCAGGACGTAGAACCGGTCCCAGCTGTCGCCGTTCTCGCCGACCGGGACGGGGACGTCGATCTCGCCGTACTTGAGGTACGGCTCGGTGACGCGTGCGTCCTCGGCCACGCCGGTCGCCTGGAGGGTCGGACCGGTGACGCCGTGCGAGAGGGCGACCTCGGGCGGCATCGGGCCGATGCCCTTGGTGCGGGCGAGGAAGATCTCGTTGCCGAGGAGCAGGTCCTTGTAGTCCTGGAGCCGCTTGCGCACCAGGGCGGAGAGCTCCTCGGAGCGGTGCAGGAAGCCCTTCGGCAGGTCGATCTTGAGGCCGCCGACCTGGTTGTAGGTGAAGTGCAGCCGGCCGCCGGTCGCGGACTCCAGCAGGAACTGGATGTCCTCGCGCTCGCGGAAGGCGTAGAACATCGGCGTGATGGCGCCGAGCTCGATCGCGTACGACCCGATGAACATCAGGTGGTTGAGGATGCGGCCCCACTCGGCCATCAGCATCCGGATCCACTGGGCCCGGTCCGGGACCTCGAACTCCATGATGCGCTCGACCGAGAGCGCCACCCCGAGCTCG
>JAHEKM010000195.1 GCA_024638325.1 Gemmatimonadota bacterium
CCCGATCCCCTTCGGCGGGATCGCCTTCAACCGCTGGCGGGATTCGGTCCGCGAGGCTGGGAGTGAAGATCTGCTCGACGCGTTCGACAGTCCTTCGGGGTCTGCGTCCTGACCGCGGAGATCGCCGGTGCCTATCGTGCTGACTCGGCGATCGCGCGCAGGAACTCGAACATGACCCAGTTCACGGTGCGGGCCGTGAGTCCGTTCACGTCGTGGGGTGGGCTGAGCTCGACGATGTCGAAGCCGACGATGGTTCCCTTCTGCGAAACTGCGGCGAGGCCGCGGACGAGTTCGTCGTAGGTGAAGCCGCCGGGCTCGGGCAGGGTGGTGCCGGGCACGAGGGCGGCGTCGAGTACGTCGATGTCGATCGAGACGTAGATGTGCTCCGAGTCGGGGACGACACCTTGCACGGTGGCTTCGATCCCGTCAGCGCGCATCTTGCGGACGCTGGTCATGGTCCCGCCGTAGGCGAGGAGATCGTCACGCTGAGCCTTGTAGGTGTTACGGATTCCGAGCGCCGTGATGTGGTTGATGTAGGGCAGCTCGGACAGGCGGCGCAGGTTCGATCCGTGCGTGTACTTCGAGCCACCCTGAACATCGGCGAAGTCGGCGTGGGCGTCGAAGTGGACCACATCGACCTTCTCGTACTTCTCGCACACGCCGCGCCCCACCGGAAAGGAGATGGAGTGATCGCCGCCGATGGCACCGACCACGGCATCGCGTGCGGCCAGGCGGCGTCCAACCTCACTGATGCGGTCGAGGTTCTCGTGGATCTGGCCTCCGGCGATGTGCACGTCGCCGCAGTCGGCGAATCGATACCCCATCAGCGGCGTCTCGCCGGTGTCCGGGTCGACCCAGTCCAGTTCGGTGATGTCCTGCCAGTACGCGAACGCTTCCTGACGGGCAGCGTGCGGACCGCGACTCTGCCCGGTGCGCAACGGTACCGACGTGCCCATGTCATACGGCACCCCGAACAGGGCGAGATCGGCTTCGAGCGTGTCGAGGTCGTGCACGTGGGGAGCTCCGAGCAACGTCCGGGTCCCCTGAACCGTCAGACTGTCACCGAATACGTCGCCACCAGCCATTGCCGATCCTCTCGTCGTCAGTCCCGGGTTATCTCGCTATACGGTACCGTATAGCGAGAACACCCAGAAGCCCTGGATGAGGAGACCATGGTGGGGGAGCAGTCGATGGCTTCAGGCCGGGAGAAATCCGTCCCGTCCACGATCAGTGACCAAGCCGCGGAGCTGCTCCGTGAGCTCGAGCCGGACAGCCTTGGCGCCGACACCACAGAGGCGTGGCGAGCGATCTGGGAAGCGACCGAGGAGGCATTCCAGGATCTCAACGCTCAGGCCGTGGAGCAGTATCCGGCGACGATCGACCGACGATCGATCGCGGGCGTGGATCATCTCTTCGTCACGCCGAGCACGCACGACGATGTGGAACCGAATCGCATCCTCGTCTATGTCCACGGCGGTGCCCATACGGTCAGCACTCCTGAGTCGATGCTGATCGGCATCCTGCCGGCGGCCCACTTCACCCGCTCGCAGGTACTGGCGGTGAGGTACCCACTCGCGTGGCAGGCTCCGCATCCGGCATCACGGGATACGGTAATCGCCGTCTATGGCGAGCTCCTTGAGTCGTATTCGCCGCAACGAGTCGCGATCGCAGGCGATTCGGCGGGAGCAGCGCTGGTCATGTCGGCCGTGTTGAAGGCGCGGGACGACGGCATGCCGTTACCGGCCGCGCTGGCCTTGCTCTCCCCGTGGGCCGATGTCACCAAGACGGGTGACTCGCTGACGTTGCTCGAGGGCGCTGATCCGACACTCGACTACGAAGGCAATCTCCGAGCGCCGGCCAGGCTCTACGCCACCGGTCAGGATCTGCGGGATCCAAGCATCTCGCCGCTGTACGCAGACTTCGAGCGTGGATTCCCCCCGTCGTACATCTCGTCCGGCACCCGCGATCTGTTTCTCAGCCATTGCGCGCGGCTGCAACGGAAGCTGCTCGATGCCGGAATCGACAATCAGCTCGTAGTCCACGAGGGCATGTGGCACGTGTTCCAGGCATACCCGCTGCCCGAATCCGAGAGCGCCTGGCGTGACATGGCCGCGTTCCTCGGACGCCACTGGGCCCATGTCCGTGGTGTTTCGTGAGCGTTGGTTGCGCCACAATGCGTCCGCCAGCGTCGGCACCCCTCGGGCACCGCTCACGCGGCCGCCTGTGGTACGCCGCCTGAGGGCACGTCGGACGACCCGCCACTGGCAAGCAGCCCGAGCCTGTCTGCCCGTTCGACCGCCTCGCGACGCGAGCCTGCAGCGAGCTTTCGGTACGTGCTCTTCAGATGCGACTTGACCGTGTTGAGTGATACGCCAAGTTCATGCGCCAGCTCCTTGTAGGACCGGCCGGAGGGCAGCAGCTCGAGCACCATCTGCTCTCGCTGCGTCAGCTGCTCGATCAGGACCCAGGTGCACGTCCCGTCTACGTACTTCGCCGCAGCACCGTAGCTGGCCGCTCCGGCACCGATCGAAGAGGCGATGTATCCGTTCATCTGTGCAGGCATCCGGTCCTCGCTTCTGGCCGCCGCTTCAGCGAACGCGCGCAGGAACTCGAGCACGATCGGTTGACCGTCTGCGCCGTCATCCCTTGGCGTCGTGCGATGGGCTCGACTCCAAGACGTCGAACCCGACGACGTTCG
>JAHEKM010000196.1 GCA_024638325.1 Gemmatimonadota bacterium
TTCTCTGCTCCTGCGCCACTAGGCTGTCCGCTTCGGCCGCCCCGGCGGTCGGCAGCGCGGGGGATTGGTGCCGGCGGTCGACCACATACTTGGACCCGGGCAGCGACTTCGCATAGGCCTTCATCTCGGCCGCCAGCTCGCTGATCTGCCCGGTATGCTCAAAGACCTGGAACTGATTCGTCACGACACCGATCGAGAGCGCCATCAGCGGAATCCGATGGATATTGCCCCGTCGGTCCTTGCCGAGAAAGTACCCGGCTCGGCGATCCTCCTCGGTGTACTGATAGGGGATCAGCTCGTCGAAGAGCCGGATGATGCCGTCACAGGTCTGCTCGAGGTACTCGAGCGGCACGTTGAAGATGAAGTCGTCTCCTCCGATGTGACCGACGAAGCCACCCGGGGCGAGCCCGCGGACCATGTCCCGGAGGATCTTCGACAGTAGACGGATAACGCCGTCCCCGTAGGCGTACCCGTAGCGGTCGTTGAACTCCTTGAAGTGATCGAGATCGGCGTAGCAAACCGCGAAGTGCTCGCCGGCCTCGAGTCGGGCCTGCATATCCCGAGCGATGTGGTTGGTGCCCGGAAGGCGCGTCGTCGGGTGCACGGAGACGTCCCGATCGGCCCTCCTGAGGACCTGCCCTAGACGCAGCAAGAACTCGCGCTCGGGCAGCCCTTCGCTCACGACCTCGTCCGCACCCGCGGCGAGCATGTCGGCCGCCACACCGGTATCGGACTGCGGGATCATGACCACGACCGGTACGATCCCCGTGAACGCATCCTGCTTGAGGGCTTGAGCGAGCTCCGCGACGCCGCCCAAGTCCGCGTCGCCCTGCAAGATGACGCAACCCGGATACGACTGGTTGAGGAGCGCGCGCACGTCGCCGGCTTCATCGACGCTGACCACCTCCAAACCGTGCTCCCGAGCGAATCGGGTGACGAGCGCGGACGGAGCCGAGCGACCGGGTCCGAAATAGAGAACGGTCTTGTCGGAGGCCATGAATCCTCGATCGGGGGCGCACCAGTGCAGAGGTTACCGCGGTGCCGCCGTGGGTGTCAATCTAGACGCGAACGCTTGGCGAGAGCCAGGAAGTCTATGTGCCGTGCTTCCTTGTCCACCCTCGACACCTGTACGTCCAGGCGATCCCCGAGACGGTATTTCCGACCCCGTCGCTCGCCTATGAGCGCGTAGTCCTTCGGGCTGAAGCGGTAGAAGTCGTCCTCGAGGCTGCGCACGTGAACGAGCCCGTCCACGAAATACTCCTCGAGCGTGACGAAGATGCCGAAAGGCGCGACACCGCTCACGCGTCCCCGAAAGACCTCGCCCAGGTGACGCTGCATGAACTCCACCTTCTTGAGCGCGATGGTGTCCCGCTCCGCCTCCTCCGCCGCCTGCTCGCGCTGACTCGCCCAATCGGCGACGCCCGGGAGAAGGTCGGCCGTACCTTCCGGGAGCGGATGCCCTCCGCAGAACTTCGCCGCGATCGCCCGGTGCACGACCAGGTCGGGGTACCGCCGGATCGGAGAGGTGAAGTGCGCGTACCCCCCCGAGGCCAACCCGAAGTGACCCAGGTTCTCTGGATCGTAGCGAGCCTTGGTGAGCGTCCGCAGGACGAGACCCGAGACGAGCGACCGTTCCTCGGGGCTCCGCCCCGCTTCGAGAAGTTTCTGCAAGTCCTTGGGCCGCAGCGTTTTTCGTCTGGGCACCTCGAGTCCCAACGGAGCGAGGACGTCGGCCAGGTCCTGCACCTTTTCGGGCGTCGGCGGCTCGTGGACCCGGAAGAGGCCCGGCAGGTCGTGCGCGACCAGGTCGTTCGCGACGACCTCGTTGGCCAGGACCATGAAGTCCTCGATCAGCCGGTGGCTCTCGAGGCGTACCCGCCGCTTGATGTCCACCGGGAGGCCTTCCCGGTCCAGCAGGACCTCGGCCTCGGGTAGATCGAGATCCAAAGCGCCCCGGTCGCCGCGCTCTTCTCGCACCCGCCGCGCGAGATCGTCGAGGGTGCGGAGCGCGGCGTCCAAGTCGGGGTCGCGCCCGCCCTGCCCTTCGAGGATCTCCTGCGCTTCCTCGTACGAGAGCGCATGGCGGCACCGGATCGTCGTCCGCTCGTAGCGGCGCTCGCGCACCCGCGCCGCCCGATCGAGCGTCATGAAGAGGGACAGCGCGAAGCGCGGCGCTTCCAGCAGGAGCGAGCACACGTCGGACGAGAGCACCGGCGGGAGCATCGGGATCGCGCGATCGACGAGGTACACGCTCGTCCCCCGAGCGAAAGCCTCCTCGTCGACGCTGCCTCCGAGCACGACGAAGTGCGAGACGTCGGCGATGTGGACCCCCACCTCCCAGAGTCCGTCGTCCAGGGCGCGAACCGACAAGGCGTCGTCATGGTCCTTGGCGTCGGCCGGGTCGATCGTGAAGCAGAGCAGAGCCGTCCGGTCGACTCGAGCCGTACCGGGGTCGGTGGACAGCGTCTCGGCTGCCTCCTCCGCTGCTCGGATGACGTCCTCCCCGAACTCGAGCGGCAGGTCGTAGCCGTGCGCGATCGCCAGCACGTCCACGCCCGGATCGGAGAGGGGGCCGAGCACCTTCTCGACGGTCCCGCTCGCCCGCGCGTGAGCGTCACCAAAGCCGAGGAGTCGGACCACGACCACATCGCCGTCTTCGGCCCCGCTGTTGTCCGACCGCGACACGAGCACCTCGC
>JAHEKM010000109.1:0-3150 GCA_024638325.1 Gemmatimonadota bacterium
TGTCGCTCAATATTGCGCGGGATGTGTATGCGGAGGTGCTCGGCGCGCTGCGCAAGCTCGTGGATGAGCGTTACGATAGCTTGAAGGAGTCGCTCGATCGTGCCGGGGTGCCTTGGACGCCGGGGCGGGGGATTCAGCCCGTCGGCGGCCGCTGAGCTGTCGGGTCCAGAAGGCCATGATCGCGTCGCCAATGTACTTGTCGAGAAAGCCGCCCTCCTCGAGCACGATGTGAGTCATGTCATCGAGGTACTCGTTGAGGAGGGAGAGCAAGTCCTCCGGGTCCATGTTCTCCGAGAGTGTCGTGAACCCGGCGAGGTCGGAGAAGAGCAGGCTGAGCGGCCGCTTCTCCCCGCCGAGCTCGAGGAGCGCCGGGTTTTCGGCGATCTGGTCGACGAGCTCGGGCGAGACGTGCTTGCCGAACGCGCCCTTGATGAAGCGCTTCTCGCGCCCCTCCACGACCGCGACGTACGCCACCGAGCCCACGTACGATAGGATTCCCGCGAGAATCGGCGCGCCGACCGGAATCCAGGCGAAGCGCGCGTCGAAGGCGAAGAGCTCGCCGCCGGGTACGTACGCGACGCCGGCCCACGCCCACCACGCGTAGACCCAAGTGGCAGTGCCCGCGAAGAGCGCCGCAACGGCGCCCCAGCCCGCGCCCTGCCAGAAGGCGACGCCGCCAGACAGGAGCGCGACGAGCACCAGCAGGAGCAGCCGTCCGCCGCCGCCCATCGGCTTCACGTACTCACCGTCGAGGATGTTCTGCAGCGCGTTCGCGTGGATCTCGACGCCGTACATCCAGCCGTACGGCTCCCCCTCCACGGTGCCGGCCGAGTTCCGGGCCGCGACCGTTGGACGATACGAGAAGAACGGTGTGCGAAACCGATCCTCGGCGTGGAAGCCGGTGCCGAGGAGGACGATCTTGTCGCGGAAGAGATCGGGCAGGAAGAGCGCGAGGTCGGGTACGGTGCCCGAGGCCGACGCTTGGAAGGTCCCGGGCGGCGCATCGGCGTCGACACCCGAGGGAGGTCCGACGTAACGAATGCGGAACGGCACGATCGACCCCACGGCGCCGGCGTCGGCATCGAACCAAGCGTCGGGGATGCGGCCCACCTGCTCCGGGAGACCCGGGAGCGCGACGCGCCGAGTCCTCTCCGCATCCCTCAGGATGGAATCGAGGTCGAGTCGACGCGCGTGTGCGTACATCGCGAGCGCGAACGAGGGCTCGAGGCCGGTGCCCGAGCGTACCAGGAGCGTGCCGTCTCGAAACGTCTCGAAGGAAGAGGGGAGCTCGGCCGAACCGATTCCGGCCGCCACCGCGGCGAAGTAGGGGTGCACCGGACTCATGACGGGCCCCGCGTCGGTCTGCTCGACCGGCGTGACGAGGATCACGTTGCCCGCCCGCTCCATGGCGTCGCGCAGCAGCTCGTCGCCGCGGTCGATCTCGTTCAGTCCGGGAAAGAGACGATCGAGGAAGACGTCGACGCCGATCGTGCGCGCGCCGGCATCGGAGAGGGCGTCGATGAGCTCGGCCAGATGTGCGCGGGGGAACGGAGAGATCCAATCCCAGCCGTCGATCGTGTCCAGGACTGTGAACTCGTCGAAGAGCACGAGGGCGACCTCGCTCTGCCGCTCACCCCGGCCTTCCTGGAAGGACTCCGGGGTGGTCTGCTGGCGGAGATCGAGGGTGAAGTCCTCGAACGCCTGCACGCCCGTGAGGCCGCCGGCCGCCTCGAGGAGCGAAGCGAGCGCGACGGCTCCGACGACGATCAGAGCGAGGGCCAGGAGCCGACGGAGCTTCTTCATCGCTCGATCACCTTCGGCGCCGGCACCCCGGCTGCGGCCTCAGTTCTGGATTTCGTAGACGATCGAGGCCGTGCCCCACGAGTCCAGCCGTACCGCGCCATCCAACTGGCCGGCGGCGGCAACGACCCGGGCGGCCACCGTCTCGGCCAGCTCCTGACCCCCACGCGCCGCGACCGCGCCCGCAGGGATGCGGATGTCGAGCGGGCTGGGGGTCACGAAGGCGCGCACGAGCCCGCCTCCCGCAGGTGGCTCGGCCACGAAGAAGACGCCCTCCTCCTCGGGGTAGGTCAGCGCCTGGCGGGCCCGCAGCCGCGGCGAGGGGAAGTCCGCGTTGGGGATGAGCACCGTGACCGTTCCGTCCGTACCGAGGTCGACCAGGGTCAGGTACCCCTCGCGCTCCGACGTCACGCTGAAGTTGATGTCTTCGCCGACGCCGAACGTCGTCCGTCCGCCGAGTAGCTGCAGGTCGACGGCGAAGCGCTGCGCAGGGTTGTCCATGTCGGCGAGCCGCTTGGAGGCGGCTTCCTTGCGGAGGGCGTCGCCGAGGCGCGCGATGCCGTCCGCGGAGGCGGCAATTTCAGCGTGGCGGACGAAGCCGTCCGAGCCGACCACCCTCAGTCGATCGCCGCCGCGACGGACGATCAGGTGGGCAAAAGCGTCCTCGCGCTCGACGAGGCGGATGGCCTCTGCGCCCTGCAGTCGTCCCCGCAGGTCCTCGATGAGTCGCGAGTCAATCCCGGCGACGCTGACGAGGAGCGGACTGTCCTGGTAGCGATGCGCCACGAGGTTCGCGCGGTCACCTTGGCGGACCGAGCCCGACGCGACGCGCGTGGTGGTACTCCGCTGGGCGACCGACTCGACGACCAAGCGGGCGCCGCCGGGGGTCTCGAAGACCGAGCCTGGGGTGATGCCCAGGCCGAGGCCGGCGCCGAGCTCGGCGCGCCCACCCGAAACCGCCGTGACGGGCAGCGACACCTCGGAGCTGCCCCGTGAGCCTCCCTCGACGAAGAAGAGGGGGCGGTCCTTCAGCGCCACCTCACGCGAGAGGTAGGGATCCTGTTGGAAGCGGTTCCGCTTGAGCGCTTCGTAGGCCTGCACGAAGACCTGCTCGTAGGTCGCGTCGTTGGGCGCCTTCCAGAGTTGCTGCACCAGATAGGTCGTGAAGGCGCCGCCGTGGAACGCCTCGGAGCCCCCCACGGCCGGGAAGAACGCGTCGACGGCCACCTGGTGCGGTTGCGCGGCGGCGAGCTCGAGCACCCGAGTCTGCGCGGCGTCGAAGCCCGTATCGTCGACCCGGTCCCCGATGGCCCGACGCGCGGCGGCCGGCGGGCGCGTGATCAGGTTCAT
>JAHEKM010000109.1:3160-10506 GCA_024638325.1 Gemmatimonadota bacterium
GGCCGCGGCTGAACGGGGTCACGTCGCGCGTACCGGTGCCGGAGTTACAGTTGTCGAGAATCACGACGACGTTCTGCGTGGGCAGGCTCGAGAGCCAGGTGTTGAACGTGTCGTCGCTGATGTCGTTCTCGGTGCTCGTCGCGAGGACGTCGGCCGGGGCGAGCGTCTCGTCGAGGCCATCGTCCTCGTCGCCGTCCTCGTCCCACATCTGGGAGCCGTGGCCGGCGAAGAAGATGGTGACGTTGTCGCCGGGCCTCGCGTTCTGGCCCAACCAGCCGGTGATCGCTTCCTCGATCGCTGCGCGCGTCGCGTCCCGATTCAGGAGGAGCCGCACGTTCTCTTCCGGTACGTACTGCTTCATCACCAGGACGTCCCGAACTCGCCTGGCGTCGTGCTCGGCGCCGGGCAGGTCGCCCCCCTCGACGTCGTCGAAGTTGATGTAGTCGCTGATGCCGATCAGGAGCGCCCAATGCGTCAGCGCGGTGCGCTCCTGCGGCCCGAAAGCCATCAAGGGCAGGACGGCCAGCACGGCCGCCACGGATGCGTATCGTCTCACACTACTCTCCCAGACTCAGGTCGACGCCCTCCGCCGCGGCTTCGAGCTCGAGGGCCGACCCGCGCGCGAGCGATTCGTCGCGCAGCCGGCTCACGATGCCGTCCAGCTCGTCGTCGGAGCGCATCGGGTCGTGGTGGAACAGGAGAAGGCGTTTGACGCCTCCCTCTTCCGCCAGCCTCACCGATTGCTCGAACGTCGAGTGACCCCACCCGGCGCGCGAGCGATACTCCTCCTCCGTATACATCGAGTCGTGGATCAGAAGATCCGCGTCCCCCACGAAATCCGTAATCCGCTTCTCCCATCCCTGGCCGACCTCGTAGCCCTTTCCGTCCATCTCGTTGTCGGGAATGAAGCAGATCGTCAGCCCGGCCACCTGGATACGGTAGCCGAGCACGAACGAAGGGTGCCGGACGCGCATGACGTCCAACATCACGTCTCCGGCCTCGAACGTGCCCTCGTTGAGGTGCTCGAAGTCCATCTCGGCAGCCACGACGCTGAACGGGACCGGGAAGTAGATGGGCCCCATCTGTCCTGCGAAGAGATTCTGGACGTCGATGTCCCGCTGCTTCGGCCCCACGACCTTGATCTTGTCCTCCGGGTCGTAGAGCGGCGCGAAGAACGGGAAGCCCTGGATGTGATCCCAGTGGAAGTGCGTCAGGAAGATGTGGATCGCGTTCGGGCCCTTCTCGACGAGGTCGTTTCCGAGCGGGCGGACGCCGGTGCCCGCGTCGAAGATCAGCCGCTGTCGCCCGTGGCGAACCTCGAAACACGTCGTGTTGCCCCCGTAGCGCACCGTCGTCGGCCCCGGCGAAGGGATCGAGCCCCGGGTGCCCCAGCAACGGACCGTCACGGCGCTTCCGAGGTCGACGGAAGTGGCTGCCAGCGACTCGGCTCGGCTGACGGAATCCAAGGAGATGGCGCTCCATGGGGAGTGGAGGGGGCGTCGCGCGACGTGCGGTGACTCCAATGTACATGGCCCCCGGCCCAGGTCGCGAGCACTTATCCGTCTACGTTCAGGGGGAGGCGGGGGGTCCCCGCCGTCGGAATTCTCGCGGGCCGTGGGGTGGATGCGTAGCTTTCGATCCCCCGCCCCACGGCGTCACGGCGCCTGCATCCCACCCGCATCAGACCTGTCCCCCATGCAGCCAGAGCCGGGCACCCGAGTGCGCGAGCGCGAAAGCGAGTCTCTGACCGCCGCGCAGGTGCGGGAGAAGCTCCATTCGGTCGCCCTCTTTCAGGGCCTCGCCACTGCTGATCTCGATCGGATTCTCGGGATCTCGGAGTCGGTCCTCGTGGAAGCCGGCGAAGCTGTGTTCGAGGAAGGCGATCGGGGCGACCACTTCTTCATCATCGTCCGGGGCGAGATCGAGCTCCGTAAGAGATCCGGGACGGAGGAGAAGCGGCTCGCGGTCCTCAGGGCCGGTCAGGCCTTCGGCGAGATGGCGCTCCTCAATCAGACGCCGCGCTCTGCGTCGGCTCACGCGCTCGTCGACACCTACATGCTGTCGATCTCGCGGGCATCGTTCGGGCAGATCCTCGGAGGGGACACTCTGGCGGTTCGGCTCCTCAGGAACCTCTCCCGCGCTCTCTGGGCCACTTCGGTCCGACTGGCGTCGAAGCAGGCGCCGACCGCGGGCCTGACCACGTCCAAACAGGCGCTCGCAGACTTCAATCGGCTGTTGCGGTCGCGGCTCCTGCCGAGGGTCACTCCGCGGGTGAGCGGCTTCGACCTCGCGGCGGCGACGGTCGCGCCGCGCCAGGGCATCGGCAGCTCGGCCTGGGACTGGTTCCTCCTGACCGACGGCCGGCCCGTCGTGGTGGTGATGAAGGCGGAGCGGGCCGACATCTTCTCAGCCCAGCGGCTGGCGTCGCTGCGGTCCCTTCTGCGCGCGCTCGCCGAGCACGAGCACCCCACGCTCGCTGCGCTGCTGGCCGAGGCAGGCGAGGCCCTGCGGAACGGATGGGTCGACGGCCTCTCGGGACCGGTTTCGTGCGCGGCCGTCGCGGTTTCCGACGAAGCCGCGGAGGTGGTGGGCGCCGGGGGCGTTTGCGCGCTGGTCGTGCGGGCCTCCGGTTCCATGGCCGAGGTCGGCCGCGAGACCCTCCCTCTCGGGGAGCGATCCGGCCAGGAGTACGAATCGATTCCGGTGGTCCTGGGTAACCGAGACAAGGTCATCCTCCTGTCGGACCGGCCGCCGGACGCAGCCCGGCTCGTCGCCTCGGTGGTGACCGAGGGCTACACGTCCAGCTCGCGGGACGCGCTGAACAAGCTCTTCGGTCGGCTGGGGGAGGCCGAGCCCGGCCGCAGCGGCGCCGATCTCACGGGCGCGGTGCTCACGCGCTCGAAGCCGGCGGGCTAGGGTGGCGGCCTTCGGCCGTTGTCGCGACCGTGGAACATCAGCGCAGGGAGAACGATGGAAGTCACCGAAAAGGCCGTCCGCACCGCCCTTCGGGGCGTGAAGGACCCGGAGCTGGGTCTCGATCTCGTGGTGCTGGGACTCGTCTACGACGTCGAGGTCAGCGACTCGGACGTGAAGGCGACGATCTCTTTGACCTCACCCATGTGTCCGGTCGCCGGGCAGATCGTCGAGGACGCGAAGAAGGCGATCGAGGGGGTGGAGGGCGTCACGAGCGCGGAGGTCGAGCTGACCTTCGATCCGCCTTGGACGCCGGAACGGATCAGCCCGCTGGTCCGCTCCTCGCTGGGGCTGTGAGTCGCTCTTCCGACGAGTGGGAGTCCGGGCAGGCGCTCTAGCTCGAGACGAGCTCCACGTCCTCGAGGAAGTCTCGCAGGGGGTTCGCCACCGCGATCGCGCGCTCGCGAATCGCGTCCACGAGTCCGGCCCGCGAGGCCTCGCCCACGAGATGCCGCGAGACCGCCTGGCCGAGCCGCTCGTCCGTTTCCGAGGCCGCCTGATGGTACTCGGCGTAGCGGGCGCTCACGCGCTGCTCGAAGAGGGGAAGCTGGCCCGACGGCGTCCCGTGCTCGACCATGTCCTCGAAGACCGCGCGGTGCAGTTCGTCGAGTCCCTGGCGGATGAGCGAATCGGGCGCGCGACCCATGAAGGCCAGCTGGGCTCCCCGCGTGTGGGCCCAGAGAAAGAAGATCAACGCCTCTTCCGCTGTGCGACGAGCGGTGCGCTCGTCGTCATACAGGGTGTCCACCTCGGGCAAGGGGGTTTCGACGTCCTCCTGGGCGAGGAAGTCCGAAAAGCTTTCCCATACGAGGCGAGCAAGGCTGTCACCGAGCTCCGCAGGCGTCATCGTCTGCGGCGCTCGGAACTCTCTGGTATCGTCCAGCAGCGTGGTTTGCACGACCAATTCCCCAGGATCTTTGGTTGATGTAACATCAATTCGGAGTATGGACTACACAGTGTCAAGCTTGATGATTTCCCCTGCCGACCCAACCGGACCGCCTCGAGGCACACCTGTGCGCGTGCGTGGGCGCTATCTTATGGTCCGACTTGGTCTTATAGCTCTGGTCACCCTGCCGGTCGGGTGCACCTCGGGTGCGCGGGCGGTCCCGACGCCGCGACCGGTCGTGATTTTCTCGGGTGCGCGGCTGCGCGTCGAGCAGGAGCGCGCGAACGAGATCAACGAGTGGGTGACCGCTGAGCAGCGCAACATCCAACAGGACCCTTCATTCTGGGTGATCTCGGAGCCGGGCGAGGAGCCGTATCCCTGGGACGGGCTCCGCATCAGCAACGACTCGGTGTGGGTGCAGACGCCCCGTGGCGCCCAGGATCCGCAGCTCGTCTTCCAGATCTACGGACACCAACACCTGATGGCGCGGATGGGGCGCCAGGAGGAGTGGCTGCCCGAGGCCCCGGACGCGGTGGGCTTCGAGTTGGAGCGCGCGATCCTGTCCCGCGTCGCCGACGCATGGATCCTGGGTCGGGCGGTCTACAACACGGTGCCGTATGCACCGCTGGACGAGATCGCCTACGCCAAGGAGAATGGGTTCCTGGAGGCCTTCATCTTCACCGCGAGGCCCGCCGACTTCGCAGCGGCCCGCACGGAGTGGGCGCGAGCGAATCCGCAGGGGATGGAGCGCTACCGCGACTGGTTCTTGGAGACGTTCAATCGCGAGCCGCCGGGACTGCGCGCCTCCTGAGCCCCGCAGGAAGGTCCCTAGAGGGGCCGAACCTCCCACTTGAGACCGACCGGGCCGCCTTCGTCGAGCTCCTCGACATGCACGTCGACCCGGCCCGTGCGCGCCAGGCGGTCGTCGCTCGGCTTGCCGCCGAACAACGCGAAGCCCGTCACGCGGACGCGGCACTCGCGGCCGTCGGGCGATTGGGCGAGCAGCTCCGCGCCACGCAACGACCGGACCGAGGGCGCTTCGCCCGACTGGAGTCGGAGGCGTAGAATGCGCCCGGAATGGGGCCCGTCCATGGCATCGAGCACACGGAACACGACCCCGTTCTTCGTGGCCGTCGAAGTCGAAGTAGACATGTGAGAAAGGGTATCGAGATGAAGTCGCCCGCGGAAGACACCGCGGAGAGCGAGCTCGTTCTGCCGCGCGACGAGATGCTCGCGCTGGCTGAGCGGGCTGTCGAGCTCGTCGTCGAGCGGCTGGAGAGGCTTCCCCACGAGCCCGCGTGGCGCGGGGCCACGCGCGCGGACCTGGAGGCGTCTCTGCGCGAGCCCGCCCCGGAGGAGGGACGCCCGGCCTTACAGGTGCTGGAGCGGGCGGCCACGGACATCCTCCCCGTCGCGAGCCGCGTCGACCACCCGCGCTTCTTCGCATTCGTGCCGGGCTCCGCGACGTGGCCGGGCGTCCTCGCCGACTTTCTCTGCGGTGGCCACAACACGTTTCAGGGCACCTGGCTGAGCGCGAGCGGACCGAGCCAGGTCGAGCTCGTCGTGCTCGACTGGTTCAAGGACTGGATCGGCTATCCCGACACCGCCGGCGGTCTCTTCACCAGCGGGGGCTCGGCGGCGAGCCTGGACGCCTTCGTGGCCGCGCGCGAAGCGGCGGGGGCGCCGGAGCGGGCGACGGTCTACATGAGCGACCAGAGTCACTCGGCGCTCATACGCGCGGCGACGATCGTAGGCATCCGACCGGAGCGGGTACGGAAAGTCCCGACGGATCGATTCTTCCGCCTGGACATGGGCGAGCTGGCGACGGCCGTGGCCGAGGACCGCGCGGCAGGCTTCCACCCCGTGGCGGTCTGCGGCAACGCGGGCGCCACGAACACGGGCGCGGTGGACCCGCTCCTCGCGATGGCGGACTTCTGCGAGAGCGAGCGCATCTGGCTGCACGTCGACGGCGCATACGGCGCCTTCGCGGTGCTCGCCGAGAAGGGGCGTAAGCTCCTCGCCGGTCTCGAGCGCGCCGACTCCATCGCGATGGACCCGCACAAGTGGCTCTTCCAGCCGTTCGAAGCGGGCTGCCTGCTGGTGAAGGACGTCGCCCGGCTCGAGGCCGCCTTCACCGTGCAGCCGGAGTACCTGCAGGACACGCAGTGGGGTCGAGAGCACGCCAACTTCAGCGACCGCGGGCTGCAGCTCACTCGCCAGTTCCGCGCGCTCAAGGTGTGGATGTCGATTCAGACGTTCGGGGTCGCCGCGTTCCGTCGCGCGGTCGGCAAGGGCATCGAGCTGGCGGAGCGAGCCGAGGAGTACGTGCGCGCTTCGCATTGGCTGGAGATCGCGAACCCGGCGTCGCTCGGCGTGGTGTGCTTTCGATACAACCCGCTGGGCTCCGGATACGACGCCGACCGTCTAGAGGCGCTGAACAAGAAGGTCCAGGCGCGCGTGATCGAGACCGGCACGGCGATGATGTCCTCTACCCGTCTGCGGGGGAGCTACTCGCTGCGCTTCTGCATCTTGAATCATCAAACGACTTGGCAGGACGTGCGGGAGACGCTCGAGGCGATCGAGCGCTTCGGGCAGGAGCTCGACGCATCGTGAACGAGCGCCGCCTCCCGAGGACCGTGCGGGTGCTCACGGGTCTCGGGGCGGCGCTCTTCTGGGCCGTGCTGCTCCTGCTCATGTTCCCGGTCGGTTTGCCCCTGCCGGACGCGATCGTGCTCGCCATCCTCTTGGTGGCGATGCCGGTCTTCGCCCTCGCGCAGCTGCCCCTCGTCGACGACAGGCCGATCGATCGCCTGCCGGCCTACTGGGGCTCGATCGCAACACTCTGGCTCATCGGGACCGCGTGCTGGCTCACCGGTGCCCGCGAGGACGGGCCCGCGGCGATCGGCGTCGTGGGGGTACCCCCGGGGCGGCTCCTGGCCTGGTCGCTCGGGCTGACGCTGGCCGGTCTCGGGGTGATGGTGGTCTTCCGGCAGTTCGCCCGCTCCATCGGGGCCGACGAGAGCCCCATGCTGCGGCAGCTGCTTCCTCGGACGCCGCAGGAGAAAGGCGTCTTCGCCCTGCTCTCGCTCGCGGCGGGTGTCGGCGAAGAGATCGCCTACCGGGGCTACGCGATCCCCGTGATCGCTACCTTTCTGGGCGTTCCCGCCGCGGCGGTCCTGACCTCCGTCGTCTTCGGCGTCCTTCACGGGTATCAGGGGTTGCTCGGGACCGTGAGGACGGCGTTGATGGGCGGAATTCTCGCGTGGGGCTTTCTCGCGTCGGGGAGCCTGCTGCCCGCGATGGTGGCGCACACCCTGATCGACTTGGTCGCGGGACTCGTCCTGGCGGATTGGCTCCTGCCGACCGAAGACCCTGCAACCGACCCGCAATCCGAGACCGGATAGGATCACATAATGGATGTAGACATGGCGTTGCTCGCGGACGCGGCCACGATCGACGGCTCCGGCAAGCTGAACATCCTGGGGAT
>JAHEKM010000014.1:0-18252 GCA_024638325.1 Gemmatimonadota bacterium
CCTCGGCGCTCACACCCACCTCGTCCATGAGCACGCGACCGTCCACGGTCCGGTACGTCGTACGGACTTCGTCGCCGCGTAGACGGAAGTAGATCGCGTCGCCTTCCCGCGCCCCCTCCTCCTCCAGGAAGGCGAACCACACGGGGACGTTCGAGGCGAACTCGTCGGCATACTCCCGAGAGATGAATCCAGCATCGGCGGCTTTCTCGGTGGTCTCCCGCATGCCGTCCGCGAGCCTACCCAGTCCCACGCCGCGCTTGAAGACCTGACGGGCCCATGCGTGCTCGGCGTCCAACATGACGGCGGCAACGGAGTCGGCGAGCTCCTCGCTGTACTCGCGTCCCGCCACGAGCTCGCCGAGCCTCGTCGCAGTCTCGGGTCCGACCCGAACCGTCAGTAGCAGCACGTCGATGTTGAAGATTGTGACCTCCATCAGCGCGGACATCTCGTGATAGGGGCCGTCGCCGAGATCCGTGGGCTCGAAGGCTTCCGTAGTCTGCGAAGTGGCGACGTCCACCTGTCCAGCGACAGGACTGGCCGACACCGCGGCCAGGGCGCCAACCCATGCGAACACGACGCAAAGGGCCGTTCCACTCCCGTGCCCCCACCGAGGTCGCGTCCGGGACCTGTCTTTGAATGCGCTCATGTCGCCAGTCTATAATGTCGGATGTCCCGATTCGACTACGTGCTCGTTGGCGGTGGACTCCAGAGCGGACTCATCGCACTAGCCCTGCGCCGACGGCAGCCGGACGCGACCATCGCGCTGGTTGAACGGAACGACCGGCTGGGCGGAAATCACACTTGGTGTTTTCACGACGGCGACGTTCCGAGCGGTACCCGCGACTGGCTCGACCCGCTCGTTGAGTACCGATGGGATGGATATCGGGTCCAGTTTCCCGGGGTGCAGCACACGATCGCGGAGCCCTACGCCGGCATCTCGAGCGCCCGGCTTCACGATATCGTCGCGGGTGCGCTCCGGGGTCACCCGGAGTCCGAGCTGCGTCTCGGCACAGAGGTGGTGCACATCGAGGCGAATCGCATCGAGCTTCGGAGCGGGGAAACGGTCCTCGGGACCGTGGTCGTCGATGCCCGCGGGCCTCGTCCGCTCGAGGCGAATGCGCGTGCCGGGTATCAGAAGTTCTTCGGACTGGAGGTGGAGCTGACGGAGGGACATGGGCTCGACCTGCCCGTGGTGATGGACGCCACGGTGGACCAGTCGGAGGGCTATCGCTTCATGTACCTGCTGCCCTTCGACGAGCGGACGGTCCTGGTGGAGGACACCTACTTCCACGACACACCGGTGCTCGACCCCGACCGCCTCGAAGAGGGAATCCGAGCCTACATCCGAACGCGAGGGTGGAGCGTGTCCTCGGTCGTGCGGCGTGAGAAGGGGGTTCTGCCCATGCCCTGGTGGGGCCGGTTTCCGCCACCGGGCCGTGGCCCCCTGGCGGCCGGGTACCGCGGCGGGTGGTTCCATCCGGGAACCGGCTATTCGTTTCCGGTGGCTCTTCGCCTGGCCGATTTCATCGCGACGCGATCTCCCAACGCACTCTACGGCCGGGAGCTCGATCGGTTCGCTCGCGCCCACCGTCGGCAGGCTCGCTTCTCCGAGTTCCTGAACCGCCTGCTCTTCCGCTGGTATCCCCCCGCCAGCCGGCGTACCATATTCGAGCGGGTGTACAGGTTGCCCCCCGAAACGGTTCGTGCCTTCTACGCCCTCCGTCTCGGATGGCGGGACCGAGCCCGACTGCTCATCGGCAGGCCCCCCAAGGGTCTGTCGATCCGCCACCGCCTCCGGCCCCCCCACCCGTCATGAGCACCCACGCCTCCTCCGCGAGCCCCGGTGACGAGCTCGCCCCACGCTTGCGGGCGCTTCTGGAAGACCTTCCGGAGGGCGTGTGGACGGCGGGGGGGCTCGAGGAGAACCTCTGGGACCGGGCTCTCATCGGGCCCGCGCTGGACGTTCTCTCGCGCTCAGGCAAGGGCTTTCGAGGTCGCCTGCTCGAGCACTCCTGGGTGCTGGCGGGAGGTGCGCCGGGGCACATTCCGGAGCTGCTTCCCTTGGCGATCGAGGTCCTTCACGCGGGATCCTTGATCATCGACGACATCGAGGACGACTCCAGCACGCGCCGGGGCGAGCCGACGCTGCATCGTCGGGTCGGCCTACCGCTCGCGCTGAACACGGGGAACTGGCTCTACTTCCTGTCGCTCTCCCTGCTCTCGCGTCTCCCTGTCGGACCGGCGCTGCGATTGGAGCTGTTCGAGGACATCAGCTTGTGCCTGCTCCACTGCCACCAGGGGCAGGCGCTCGACCTGAGTGTCGCAGTGACGTCGGCGCCTCGTGCGACCGTTCCTCGGGTCGTCGAGACGGTGACCCGCCTGAAGACCGGCGCGCTCACGGGCTTGGCCTCGACCCTCGGCGCTCGAACAGCGAACGCACCGCCGCATGTGGTCGAGGCGATCGGGGCGTTCGGCACCGAGGTCGGTGTCGGGCTTCAGATGCTCGACGACTGGAGCGGCCTCCACGTCGAGGCCCGTCGTGACAAGGGGGTCGAGGACCTGCGACTAGGTCGTCCGACATGGCCCTGGGCCTGGCTGGCTCGGGGGGAGAACCAGTTGGCTTATGCGGACCTCGCCCACAAGGTCCGGGACTCGGTGACGGACTGGGAGTTCGATCAGGCCCGCAAGGTCATGGTCAGTCGCCTCGGTGCACTGCCGGTCGAATCGATTGGGGGCCACTTCGCCCGTGCGGTGTCCACTCTGCGGCAGGAGCTCGATGGGTCTGTCGACCTGGAGCCGGTCGAGGCCGAGCTCGAGGCCCTGGTCGAGGCGTATGGCTGAAGCAGACTCGCATCGAAGGGTCGCGGTCGTCGGGAGCGGCTTCGGAGGTCTGACCGCCGCCATCCGGCTGCAAACGGCCGGATTCGAGACGACGGTCTTCGAGGCCAGGGACAAGCCGGGAGGGCGCGCGTACGTCTACGAGCAGGACGGTTTCATCTTCGACGGCGGCCCGACGGTCATCACGGCTCCCAATCTCTTCGAGGAGCTGTTCAGCGAGGCCGGCCGCGACGTGCGGGAGTACGTCGAGATGATGCCGGTCGAGCCGTTCTATCGCCTGCTGTGGGAGGACGGGACGGCCTTCGACTACAACGGAAAGACCTCGGACATGGTGGCGCAGATCCAGCGCCTCGCTCCGGGGGACGTCGACGGGTATCTCGCCTTCGTGAAGTACGCTAGCGAGGTCTTCGACGCGGGCTACACGCAGCTGGCCGCGACGCCCTTTCTCCGTTTCTGGGACATGGTGCGGGTCACGCCCGAGCTCGTCAGGCTGCGGGCCGACCGATCCGTTTACCGTGCCGTCGGTCGCTTCGTAAAGAACGAGCACGTTCGGCAGGCGCTGAGCTTCCATTCCCTCCTGGTGGGAGGGAATCCGTTCGAGACGAGCGCGATCTACACGCTGATCCACCATCTGGAGCGGGAGTGGGGGGTCTTCTTCCCGCGAGGGGGGACCGGTGCGCTCGTGCGAGCGCTGGTGAAGCTCTACGACGAGCTGGGCGGGGACCTGAGACTCGAGGAGCCCGTCGAGTCGATCGAGCTGAAGCGAAACGGTGCGGGCGCGAAGCACTGGGTGGCCACCAGGGCGGGCATCGAGGTCTTCGACGCCGTCGTATCGAACGCGGACGTGGTGCACACGTACGGAACGCTCTACCGCTCCGACAACGACGCTCAGCGCACCCGCCGCCGCCTGGAACGCATGGACTGGTCCATGTCGCTGTTCGTGCTGTACTTCGGAACGAACCGGCGCTACGCCGGGGAGGTGGCTCACCACACCATCCTCTTCGGGCCGCGGTACCGCGAGCTCCTGACCGAGATCTTTCACGGAAGCGAGCTACCCGACGACTTCAGCCTCTACCTCCATGCCCCGACCGTCAGCGACGAGTCGTTGGCCCCCCCGGGGTGCGAGGCCTTCTACGTGCTGGCTCCCGTGCCGCACCTCGGAAACGCCCCCCTCGACTGGAGCGCGGTCGCCGAGGCATACGCGGACCGCATTCTGGAGTATCTCGAGCGGTGCCTGCCGGACCTCAGGAAGCACGTCGTCACCCGTCGCTGGCTCACTCCGGCGGACTTCCGCGACGTGCTGAGATCGCACCACGGGTCCGCGTTCTCCTGTGCGCCCACGCTGACGCAGTCCGCGTGGTTCCGGCCGCACAACCGCGACGATCGGATCCCGGGTCTGTACCTCGTGGGGGCGGGCACCCACCCGGGGGCCGGCGTGCCCGGTGTCGTCAACTCCGCCAAGGCAACCGCCCGCCTGGTAATCGAGGACTTCGCGTGACGGCCCCGGCCTCGCACGTCAGCGAGGAGAGCATCCAGCGACACTCGAAGAGCTTCGCGCTCGCGTCGCGCGTCCTGCCGCCGGAGGCCCGGCGGCACGCCGTTTCGCTCTATGCCTGGTGCCGACACGCCGACGACGCGATCGATCTCGCGCCGCCAGAGCGGCGGGAGGACGCGCTCGGGGCGCTCGCCTCCGAGCTGGACGACGTGTACGCCGGAGCCGCTCTGGACGACCCCGTGCTTGCACTCTTCCAGCACACGACGGTCGAGCGCGCGATTCCCCGTCGGTATGCCGAGGATCTCTTGAAGGGAATGGAGATGGACGTCCGCGGACGGCGCTACGACACGTTCGACGAGCTGTTGGACTACTGCTATCACGTGGCCGGCTGTGTCGGGCTGATGATGTGTCACGCGATGGGTGTGAAGGACGAGGAGGCGCTCGTGCAGGCCGCCCACCTCGGCATGGCCATGCAGCTCACCAACATCTGCCGCGACGTCGAAGAGGACTGGGGCCGCGACCGACTGTATTTGCCTGACGACGTGTTGTCCGAATGCGGCTGCCCCGGTCTGGCGGACCGGCTCGGAGAGCCGTTCCCGGCGGAGGCGCGCTGGCCGGTCGCGAGCGCGATCGAGTACGTGCTCGGCGAAGCCGACCACTACTACCGCTCTGGGGACGCCGGCCTGCCTGCGCTCTCATGGCGATGCGCGATGGCCATCCGAACAGCCCGGAAGGTCTACTCGTCCATCGGCATCCGGCTCGCGAGCGTTCGCTTCGACCCGGTCGCCGGGCGGGCCTATGTCCCGCTTGGCCGTAAGCTGGTGCTCGCGTCCGTGTCGATTCTCGCCGGGTCTCTCGACGGGCCGCGCCGAGTGTTCTTCGATCGGGGTCGACGCCCGGCCGTTCCGACCCGCGTGCTCGCGTTCCCTGAGGACATCCCTCCTCCCCAGGAGGCGCGTTGAGGCTCGGAGGCGGGGCGGCATGAATGAGAAGCAAACGGTTCCCAAGGAGTTCGACAGGGTATCGCGCAGCTACGACCTGCTGAGCGCCCTCAACCCGGGGTACTCGGAGCATCTAGAGCGAAGCGCCCGGCGCATGGAGCTCGCCCCCGGAGCCAAGATCCTGGACCTCTGCTGCGGGACGGGACTCTCGACGGCTGCTCTCAGGCGCGCGTATCCCGACGCCACGATCACGGGTATGGACGCATCGGAGGGCATGCTCGAGAGCGCCAGGGAGAAGTCCGACCTGAGCGATGTGGAGTGGCTGCTGGGGGACGCGATGGACCCCGGCGCCTTCGGGGCCGCCGGACGCTACGACGGCATCCTGATGGCCTACGGGATCCGGAACGTGCCCGAGCCGGACCTGTGCCTGGAGAGGCTCCGGGGGTTGCTGGTCGACGGAGGGACGCTCTGCCTCCACGAGTACTCCGTACGGGGCTCACTCTGGTCGCGGATGGTATGGAACGTGGTCACGCTCGGTATCGTGATTCCGCTCGGTCTCATCTTCGCTCGAACGACGAAGATCTTCCGCTACCTGCGCCGGAGCGTGCTGGCCTTCGATTCGGTCGACGCGCTCGAGGCGCGGCTTCGTAAGGCCGGGTTCACGGACGTCCGGACGGAGCCCATGGGTGGTTGGCAGCGAGGCATCGTTCACAGCTTCCTCGCCAGCAAGCCGTCTTGATGTCGCAGGGCCCGAAGGAGCTCAGGCAACCACTGGCCGCAGGGGACGCTCGACTGGCGGTCGATCGGTCGGCGGTCGTGGTCGGCGGCGGCATCGCGGGCGTCGCCGCGGCGACTGTGCTGGCCGAGCGAGGCGCGAAGGTCACGCTCGTCGAGAAGGAGTCCTTCCTCGGGGGACGTGCCGGAGCATGGACGGAAACGCTCGCGAACGGTGAGTCCTTCGAGATGGAGCGTGGATTTCATGCGTTCTTCCGCCAGTACTACAACCTCCGCGCGCTGCTGCGTCGCGTCGATCCCGAGCTGTCATGCCTGGTGAAGCTCGAGGACTACCCCATCCACGGACCCGAAGGCGAAGAGCAGAGCTTTCGTGGACTGCCCAGCAGCACGCCCGCGAACCTCATGGCGCTCATCAGACGCTCGCCCGCGATCGGGCTGCGCGACCTGTTCAAGGTGAGCGGACCTCGGGCGCTGGAGATGCTCAGGTATGAGCAGCAGCGGACGTACGCTCGGTGGGACGACACCGACGCGGGCGCCTATCTCGATTCCCTGGCTTTTCCGCCGCGCGCGCGCCGCCTCTTCTTCGACGTCTTCGCGCACTCGTTCTTCAATCCCGAGCGCGAGATGTCCGCGGGTGAGCTGCTCATGATGTTCCACTTCTACTTCACCGGAAACCCCGAGGGCTTGGTCTTCGACGTCGCGAACGCTCCGTTCTCGAGGGCCATCTGGGATCCCTTCGCGGAGTACCTGACGGGTCTGGGTGTGGAGCTTAGGCTCGAGTGCGAGGCGGAGGCGGTTTCCCGTGGGGAAGACGACTGCTGGGTCGTGCGGACCGATGCCGGGGTGCTCCGTGCCGACGGGTTGGTGCTCGGTCTGACGGTGCCCGGCATTCAGGCGCTCGTCGCCGCCTCCCCGGACCTGAACGACTGGGGCTGGCGCTCGTCCATCTCGAGCTTGGCCCTCACGAACCCTTTCGTCGTCTGGCGGCTCTGGCTCGACCGACCCACCGCCGACGGCCGAGCGCCGTTCATCGGCACGACCGGCTTCGGACCTCTCGACAACATCTCGCTCTTCCACCTCTTCGAAGACGAGAGCCGGGATTGGCAGGAGCGTCACGGAGGGTCGGTCGTGGAGCTGCACGCGTACGCGGTCGACCCGTTGGTCTCCGAGCAAACGTTGCGCTCTCAGCTTCTCGACGGTCTCCACCACCTGTACCCGGAAACGCGCGACGCGAACGTGTTGGAGGAACGCTACCTTCTTCGCCAGGACTGTCCGGCGTTCGCGCCTGGGTCGTTCGCTGAGCGACCCAGAGTCGAAACGCCTTTTGAGGGAGTGGCGATCGCGGGCGACTTCGTGAAGCTGCCGATCCCGAGCGCGCTCATGGAGCGTGCGGCGGCGTCCGGCTTCCTCGCCGCCAATCAACTGCTTGCCATGGACAACGTGCGCTCGGAGCCTGTCTACTCCATTCCCGAGCGCGGACTGATCGCACCTCGGGTGCCGTGGAAATGATGCCATGACTGAACCCAGCTTTCTCAACATCGGCCGTGGGCTCCCGCCCGCGGACTCCATTTCGGACCTGCCAGACTGGAAGCAGGCTCAGCCGGCGTGGATCGAGTCGGCCCTCCAACGTGCTTTGGCGAAGCCGTCCGGCGGATGGTTCGTCGTCGACTCGAAGCGAGCGATTGGCGATGGGCCGAAGCACTACCGCATCGACGGTCAGGAGTATGTCGTCTGGAAGGCGAAGAGCGGAGTCGCCGTCGCCCCCGACAGCTGTCCGCACATGGGCGCTCGTCTCTCGGACGGGTTTCTGCGTGACGAGTGCGTCGTCTGTCCTTGGCACGGGCTCGCGCTCGGCGAGGAGGGGCTCGGAAGGTGGCAGCCTCTCACCAGCTACGACGACGGCGTGCTGATCTGGATCCGGCCCGAGAGCGGCGGAGACGCGACTGAAAAGCCGATGCTTCCGGCCAGGCCCGATCCGTACTTCGACGCGACGATGAGGCTCGAGGCCCGTTGCGACCCGCGCGACGTGCTCGCCAATCGCCTGGACCCGTGGCACGGCTCGCACTTCCATCCCCATTCCTTCGGCAACCTCAGGGTGCTGGAGAAGGACGACGAGGCGATCACGGTCCGCGTCGTCTATCGCATCACTAAGCGTGTCGGCATGGAGGTCGATGCCGTCTTCGACTGCCCGGATCCGCGGACCATCGTCATGACGATCATTCGGGGCGAAGGTGTGGGCTCCGTGGTGGAAACCCACGCGACACCCATAGAGCCGGGGCGCAGCGCCGTGATCGAGACGACGCTCGCCACGTCCGACCGCCCCCAGTTCCTCCCTTTCATGAGGGCCTTTGGGCGGTTCGTCAGACCGGTGATCGAGAAGCGAGCTCGAAGGCTCTGGGTCGAAGACGGCGCGTATGCTGAGCGTCGCTATGAACTGAGGCAGGGCACCGACTCGGGTTGATCGTCACCGACGGAGGGCGCCATCGGCGGAGCCGAGGCGGTAGTGCGTGCCGCTACTTTGTAGTTTACGGACCCTGGAGGATTGTGGACCTCTAGTGCCCATTCCCGCAGCCACGAAAAAGACGAACATGGACCGAACAGCTGGCCGAAACGAAAGTAAGTGCCCCGTACATACGACTGCCGGGGGCACGTCGAACCGGGACTGGTGGCCCAATCAGCTGAACCTCGGAATCCTCCACCAGAACTCTCCGCTGGCCGATCCCATGGGAGAGGCGTTCGACTACGCGGAGGAGTTCGGGAAGCTGGACCTCGAGACCCTCAAGGAAGACCTCGTCGCGCTGATGACGGATTCGCAGGAGTGGTGGCCGGCTGACTACGGTCACTACGGGCCGTTCTTCATTCGCATGGCGTGGCACAGCGCAGGCACCTACCGCATCGGAGACGGGCGCGGCGGCGCATCTTCGGGCACGCTCCGCTTCGCACCACTGAACAGCTGGCCCGACAACGGAAACCTCGACAAGGCGCGTCGCCTGCTCTGGCCGATCAAGCAGAAGTACGGCAACAAGATCTCCTGGGCGGACCTCATGATCCTCACCGGCAACTGCGCGCTGGAGTCGATGGGATTTCCGACCTTCGGGTTCGCCGGGGGACGCGAGGACGTGTGGGAGCCCGAAGCAGACATCTACTGGGGCTCGGAGACCGAGTGGCTCGGAGACCGGCGCTACTCTGGCGAGCGCGAGCTGGAGAACCCCCTCGGAGCCGTCCAGATGGGTCTGATCTACGTGAACCCCGAGGGGCCGAACGGAGAGCCGAACCCCGCGGCTTCGGGTCGCGACATCCGTGAGACGTTCGGGCGCATGGCGATGGACGATTACGAGACCGTCGCGCTCATTGCGGGGGGGCACACCTTCGGCAAATGTCATGGCGCCGGTGATGCGGTGCTCGTCGGCGCGGAGCCGGAAGGCGCCAGGCTCGAGGAGCAGGGACTCGGGTGGAAGAGCAGCTTCGGAAGTGGTAGAGGCGGAGACGCGATCACGAGTGGGCTCGAAGGTGCGTGGACCCCGACTCCGATCGAATGGGACCACTCCTACCTGGAGACCCTGTTCGGCTACGAGTGGGAGGTGGTGAAGAGCCCCGCCGGAGCGTGGCAATGGGTTCCGACGGATCCGTCGGCGGCGGAACTGGTGCCCGACGCCTACGATGCGTCGAAGCGGCACGCGCCCATCATGACCACGGCCGACCTCGCGCTGCGAGTGGACCCGATCTACGAGCCGATCGCGAGACGCTTTCTCGAGAACCCCGACGAGCTGACGGACGCGTTCGCCAGGGCCTGGTACAAGCTGACGCACCGCGACATGGGACCCCGCTCACGCTATCTGGGCGCGTTGGTCCCCGACGAGGAGCTCATCTGGCAAGATCCGGTGCCCCCGGCCGACCACGAGCTGGTCGACGCTGCGGACGTCGCGGCATTGAAGAGCGAGATTCTCGAGTCGGGGCTTTCCGTTTCCGAGCTCGTGTCGACGGCCTGGGCCTCGGCCGCCACGTTCCGTGGCTCTGACAAGCGCGGTGGGGCGAACGGTGCGCGAATCCGCCTGGCACCGCAGAAGGACTGGGGGGTGAACCAGCCCTCGCAGTTGGGGAAGGTGCTCGAAGCGCTGGAGACCGTCCGAAAGAAGTTCAACGACGCCCAGGCTGGCGGGAAGAAGATCTCCCTGGCCGACACGATCGTCCTGGGCGGTTGTGCGGCGGTCGAGCAGGCCGCGAAGAAGGCCGGGCATGACGTAGACGTTCCCTTCTCGCCCGGGCGCACGGACGCGTCGGAGGAGCAGACCGATGCGGACTCGTTCGCGGTCTTGGAGCCGGTCGCGGACGGGTTCCGGAACTACCTCAAGGCGCGCTACGAGGAATCGGCGGAAGAGCTGCTGGTCGATCGCGCGCAGCTGCTGACACTGACCGCACCCGAGATGACCGTGCTCGTCGCCGGCATGCGCGTATTGAACGCGAATGTCGGGCAGGTGCAACACGGCGTGTTCACCGAGCGCCCCGAGACGCTGACGAACGACTTCTTCGTGAACCTGCTCGACATGGGCACGGAGTGGACCGCGGCCTCGGAGGCCGAGGACGTGTTCGAGGGACGCGACCGTGCCACTGGTGACCCGAAGTGGACCGGAACGCGAGTAGACCTTGTGTTCGGGTCGAACTCACAGCTTCGGGCGATCGCCGAAGTCTATGGATGCGACGACGCGCAGGATGCGTTCGTGCGTGACTTCGTGGCCGCCTGGGACAAGGTGATGAACCTCGACCGGTTCGACTTGGCCTGATTCGGGCGTGTGGGGTCGGTCGGGAGTCTAGGCCGACGCGTGAGCGCGGCTCGTGAGGTACCCGAGTCGCGACCCGAGCTCGTACTGCGTGAGGTCGCCCAGCTCTGGGGAAATAGACGACAGGATGCCCCGCAGAAGCAACGTGCCGAACGAGTAGCGCTCCCGCATGTCCGGATTGTCTGCCGAGTCACCACCCACGAATCTCCGCCGGGGCCGCACGTTCTCGAGTCGCGCGTCGAAGTGCAGTTTGGTGAATCTGCGCACACAACCGACGACCGTCGCTTCCATGTCTTGGGCAGCTGTGCGTTGCCGCATCGGGCCGAGGCCCGAGAAGTCGGTGACCCCTTGGACGATCGAGATTCGCTGAAGAGCGCCCCTCTGGACGAAATACAGGTCTAGGGTGGGCATCCACTCGATGGCGTCGACGACGTCCATCCCGAAGCTCAGGGGTCCGAGCTTCTTCTTGGCTGGCTCGGCGCGGAAATCAGCTGGGGGCTTGCAGTAGACGCCCACGAGGTCCGAGTCATAGGAGAGCTCGACGTCTCGGTCTCCCAAGCGTGCGTTCAGCCCCTTGCCCGTGAACTCGAATGCGGTGACCGGTGCCGGCCAGGGTAAGGCCGCCAGCTCCTGGCCGTCGAAGGTCTCCGCTCTCACGCCCGCGCTCCTGTACCGATCGGCCAGTTGCTCGGCGTACCCGCCATCCGAGCTCGCGAGCACCTCGGGCGCCGGGAAGATGAGCTTCAGGCGCGTCTTGTACACGTCGAGCCCGATGAGCGAAGCGGCGGCTTCCAGATCCAAGTTTCCATGGGGCGGGTTCGAGACGACGATTACCGGAGGCTTCAATCGTGACTCCTGGGCGCGAGCCCGTGTGGATCGGGACCTCGCAGTTCCCCGATCGAGCGTACCAGTTCTTCTTGGGCCAGCGCGGCGAGGTCGCGCAGGATCCCGACCTGCTCGTCGTCCAGCTCATGTGCCTGCGAGTCGATCACGCACAGCGTCCCCACACTGTGACCGTCGGGAAGCACGAGAGGGTAGCCCGCGTAGAATCGGATGTGCGGTGGACCGGTGACCAGTGGATTGTCGGCAAAGCGGCGGTCGAGCAGTGTGTCCGCCACGACCAGGGGCCCAGGATCAGCGAGGGCGTGCGCGCAAAACGACATGTCACGAGTCGTCTCGTGTGCCTCGAGGCCGACCCGCGACTTGAACCACTGGCGATCCGCGTCGACGAGGGAGATCAGCGAGATAGGGGTGCCGAGCACCGCGGACGCGATTCGCGTGATGCGGTCGAAGCGCTCCTCGGCGGCGGTGTCCAGCACGGCGAGCCTACGAAGCGCCGCGATGCGCCCGGCCTCGTCCGCCAAGACCGGGGGCTGGAGCCACCGGCTCTCGACACGCAACAGCCACGAGCTCAAGCGCGTACGCGCGTACTCGGTCGAGAACGGGGTGGTGATCCAGTCGGTTACAGCGTCGTCGTCGCGCCGGCGCTCCGCGACGAGAATGACCGGGACCTCCTCCTGCCTTTCACCGTCGAGTGCTCGGATGGCCTGGCAGACTTCCGGAGTTCCAGTCACCCCGTCGAGCACGGCCACGGAGGGAGGGTCCTCACGGTAGCGACTGAGAAACGCAGCGGGTTCTGGGCAGAGCTCACACTCCAGCTCGTCGGCCGCGGCGGCCTCGAGGATCTGGTCGGCCAACCGCCCCGGCTGCATGCCGACCAGGATGCGATGCGACTCGGGCGTCCACGGGGCACGGAACGCGCTGGCCTCGTCGCGTGGCGGCGTCTCCACGCCGGTCTCTTCCCGCGCGGTACCGCGCAGCTCTATGACTTGGCCCTCCGCCGCCGCGAAGACCTCGAGCCGAGCGCTTCCGCCCTCCAGGCTCTTCGAGAACGCCGCGATCGTGCTCTCCAGGTCGTCGTCCGCACGGAGCGGATCGTGGTGCGTCACGGCGAGCCGCTGCACACCGGCCTCGCGGCAGACACGCGCGGCGTACCCGAGGGGGCTGTGACCCCAGCCGACCTTCTTCCGGTACTCGGCGTCCGTGTACTGGGCATCGTGCACCACGAGATCCGCCCCACGCAGGAAGTCGACGTGCGCCCGGTCCTGTGTCGTCAGGGCTCCGCCCTCCAGCGTCGACAGTCCCGCATGCGGCTCGTGGTCGCACGCGTACACCAGCGTCGCCCCGTCCACCTCCAACCGGTAGCCGAGCGTGAGCGTTGGATGGTTCAGGTAGCGCGTGCGCACCCGCACCCCTCCGACCTCGAGCCGTCCCTCGCCCAGGTTGTGGTAGCGGACGGTCGCTCCCATCGCCTCCAGCGTGATGGGGAAGTACTCGTACTGCATTTGGCCAGAGAGCGTCTCGCGCATCGACTCGGCGAGTCCACCGGGCCCGTACACGTCCCATTCGTTGCCCGGCTGGAAGAACGGGGCGAAGAACGGCAGCCCCTGGATGTGATCCCAGTGCGTGTGGCTGATGAAGACATGGCCGTGCAAGGGCGCCCGCGCCCCTTGCACCAGGTGCTGCCCAAGCCCGTGCGCGCTCGTGCCGCAGTCGAGGACGATCAGGGTGCCGTCGTCCGACTCCACCTGTATGCACGCCGTATTGCCGCCGAACCGCAGCGTTTGCCGGCCGGGCTTGGCCAGCGATCCTCGCGTTCCCCAGAACGTGACTCGCACGATGATCTCCTGGCACCAGTCGCGTGTCTCCCGCCGAACCGATCATCAAGCTAACGACGGGCGATCCCTCACATCGATCTGGTCGCGTCGAGAATCCTTGCTACCGGACTGACCGCTCGGCAGTCTTGAAAGTGGCACCCAGAGGGCCCGTACGTCACAGAACCGTCGGGTGCTGGCCCCGAGACCGGGGCGATCGAGGATCATGAGTCGGACACGAACAGACCGACCGCAGTCATGGATGCGCCTGGTGGCGATGATCGGGACCGTCGCGGCCTGTGCGTGTGCACAGGGGTCCGTCGGCTCCGGAACGCCCGCCGCGGTGAGGGGCACGCTACGATACGTAGAGGGGCAGGTCGGTGATGCGACCATCGGACCCGTCGTCGTGCTGCTGGAGCCGACCGACTCTGTCGCGGGCGCGGCTCGACCCGCTCAGCTGTTCGGTATCACCTCGGCCACCGACCGCTTCGAGCCTGCCTTCACGGCCGTGGGCGTCGGCGACTACATCGTCTTCGCGAACGACGGGGCGGTCAGCCATCGCTTCTTCTCCGCCGACATCGGCCCCGACGTCCAGATTTCCGTTGGCCCAGGGAGCTCGTCGGAGCCACAACTCATCGAACGCATCGGCGAGCTGCGATTCTTCTGCTCCCTCCACCCGGACGAGAACTTCAGCGTCCTGGTGACCTCTGAGCCGTTCTTCGGCGTGGTGGACGGGAACGGTGAGTTCTTCGTCGGGCCCCTTCCCGGGGGCTCCTATCGACTCTCGATCTGGAGTCCACGCTTGAGTGGGCCGGTCAGGACAGTGCAAGTCGAGTCGGGGCGAACACACGTCGAGACCATCTGGCTCGATCCGGATCTCATCGACCGGTGACCCGGCCGCCGATCCGTTTCGGGGTCTTCGCCAAGCTCATCTTGTTGATGGGGGGTGTGGCGGCCACCTCGACGATTCTCGCACTCGTCATTCAAGACCGCACGCTCAGCGGCGATCTGAGAGAGGCGGCCAACGATCGTCTCACGGGGGCGGCCGCAGGGGCCGGCCGCCTCATGGAAGACCATCTCACCGATGTGGTCGCACGGTACACCGCGGTGAGCACCACGCCGGAGTTTCGGGCCAACCTCGAGGCAGGCGACCAACGCACCCTGGAGTACCACGCCGAGAGCTTGGTCGAGCGCCTGGGCACGTCGGCGATCGAGTTCCAATCCCCACAGCGTCAGCTCGTCGCGCTGGCGGGTGAGGGAGGTCTGGCGCGGCTCGCCGCGGGGCGGCTCCTGGACAGCACGAGCACATACCTGGAGGCCGGTGAGCGGCTGTACACGGCAGCTTCGATTCCCCTCCGCACCGCCAATGTCCTGGTCGGCTACTTCTTGGCCGTCGAGCAGGTGAGACCCGACGTCCTGTCCGCGTGGTCGGATGTTTTGGGCGCACGCGTGAGCGTCGGTGCTTCGGCAGCGTCCTCGGCCGACACGCTCGTCGCGGCGGTCGGTGCGTTCCCCGACGCGGGCGTTCAAGTGTCGACCACCTACGAGACCGAGCTGCGTGCGATCGGTCGAGCCCGGCGGAATCTGGTCCTCGCCGGATCGGCGGCGCTCTTGATGGCCGTTCTGGCCGCGGTGTTCCTCGCGAACAGCTTTGCACGTCCCATACAAGACATGAAGCGCGCGGCCGACCGTGTCGGCGGGGAGGCTCTGGATGTCCAGTTCGAGAACCAACGTAGCGACGAGCTGGGTGATCTCAGCCGTGCGTTCGGTGAGATGCTGGGACGAATTCGCGACAGCGAAGCCCGCTTGGCGCGGGCGCAACGCTTGGCGCGCTTTACGAACTGGTCGTTCGATCTGGAGACGAGAGGGATCGATGCGGGGCACGACTTCAGGCGACTCCTCGAGCTCGACCCTCAGGCCGACATCCTGGTAGACGACCTGGTCGACAAGGTCCACGTAGACGACCGCAGGGAGCTGATCGCCGGCCTGGCGCGTGTCGAGGCTCCGAGCGGGGCCTTTCGAGCGGATGTGAGGGTGCCGCTGCGGAACGGAAGTGATCGCATTCTCCACCTCCGTGGACAGCATCGGTTGTCCGAGGGGCAACGCCCGCGAGTCGAGGCCTCCGCGCAGGACGTGACCGAGCGCTGGAATTCCGCGCGTCAGATTCAGTATCTCTCCCTGCACGATGCCGTGACCGGGCTGGGCAATCGCCAGTATCTCCTCGACCGCCTCGGACTGCAGCTCAAACAAGCTGCGCGCGACGATAGCGCCGTGGCGGTCCTTCTCATCGGACTCGACGGGTTCGCGAGCGTCGAGGGGGCACTGGGTCACCAGGTGGGCGACGAGCTCCTGTGCGAGGTGGCTCGGAGGCTGATCGCGACGCTCGGCGTGCCGCGTCGGCAGGATCGCCGTCGCAGGCGCGATCCGAGCTCGTACTCCGCCGTGCGGTTCGGCAACGACGAGTTCGCGGCCGTGGATACCGTGATGAACCGTGACGAGGCGGCCACGCTCGCCGAGTCGGTCGCCCGCGTCCTGGAAGAGCCGTACGTGATCGAAGACCACGAGGTCTCTCTGGCCGTGTCCATCGGCATCAGCCTGTTCCCCGACGATGCGGGCACGGTCGACTCGCTGGTGCGGTACGGGAAGACCGCCTTGCAGGCCGGCCGCTCGATCCCCGATCCCTACCACTTCTACGACGAGGCGATGCACGAGCGGCAGGCCCGCCGCCTTCGCGTGGCCAGTCTCCTGCGTCGCGCCATCGAGCGCGAGGAGTTGGAGATGCACTACCAGCCCCGAGTCCGTCCGAAGTCAGGGCGGATCGTGGGCGCGGAGGCTCTGGCGCGGTGGACTCACGAAGACCTGGGTCCGATCCCGCCGGGCGAGTTCATCCCTATCGCGGAAGACGTAGGACTGATCCAGCTCCTCGGCGACTGGTGCTTGAAGGCCGCGGTGCGCGATCTGCTCGAGTGGCAAGCGCTCGGCCTGACCGACCTCCGAGTGTCGGTGAACGTGTCCCCCCAACAACTCCTGCCGGGGCTGGTGGAGCGTGTGCTGGAGATCACTGCCGGGGTCGATCCCACCTCCCTCGAGTTCGAGGTGACCGAGAGCGCGGTGATCCGCGATCCGGACCAGGCGCTGGGTCTCCTCAACCAACTCTCGGATCACGGCTTCAGAATTGCGCTCGACGATTTCGGCACCGGCTATTCCTCGTTGAGCTACGTCCGCCAGCTTCCGCTCGATGCGGTGAAGATCGACCGATCCTTCATCCAGGATCTCGCCACGAACGAGGAGTCGCTCTCGATCACCGCGGCCGTCATCATGATGTGCGAGGCCATGAACCTGGAATCCGTCGGCGAAGGCGTGGAGACGGAGGAGCAGCGCCAACGGCTGTTGGATCTCGGATGTACCGAGGTCCAGGGCTATCTCTTCGCTCGTCCGCTGTCGGCCCCAGAGTTGATTGACCTGGTTCGCGACCAGCCCACCGTCGAGGAGAGCGCCAAGAAGCGCGCCGGGCAGCGGAAGCGGCGCTGAGGCCGGCAGTCACTCGGGGGTCGTCGCGGCCTCCCCGTCCCCAAGCTCCGACGTATCGATCCGGAAGAGCTTCGCCGCCGTCCGCCAGGCGATGTTCTCCCACGCCTCGTCGTCGAACTCGAGGCTCTCCAGAAAGCGCACGTACGGGCCCATCTCCACCAGCGGCCAATCGCTCCCGTACATGATCTGAGATCCGGGATGGCCCATGTACATGATCATGTCTTTTACGCGCGCGTTCAGATACCGCTCGAACTCGTAGGTGAAGTTGCCCAAGATCAGCCCGGAGATGTCCGCGTACACGTTGTCGTTCTTGTACAGCACCTCCGCGGTGTCCTGGAACCACGGGTTGCCGAGGTGGCAGATGACGAATCGAACCTCGGGGTAGTCGACAGCGATATCGTCCACGAGCAGTGGGTGGGCCTGACGTACCTTCGCGGTGCGCGCGTACGTATCCCCGCAGTGGATCATGACCGGCACGTCGTGCTTGGCGGCGATGCGAAAGACGGACTCCAGCGAAGGGTCGTTGATGGCGTAGTGGTCGTAGCCTGGATACAGCTTGATGCCCTTCACGACGCCGTCGCGGATGCGCTCCTCCATGTGGAAGAGGTCCGTCCGCGAGTCACCCCGCCAGCGTAGGCCTTCGATGACGGTCGTGCGGGGATCCTCGCTGAGCACCTCGAGGACATGCTCCACACTCGGCCGATCTACGTCCACCTTGTACGAGGTCAGAACGACCGAGTGGTCGACGTTGTTCGCGGCCATCGCCTCGAAGAGGATCCGCACGTTCTCCTCTGTGGGCCTCGGCGTCGCCCCCTCGCCGGTGTGGTAGTTGTTCAGATGAACGTGGCAGTCGATCAGCATGTGAGGGTAGACCCCCTCCGTTAGATTCCGTGTCCCATGACAGAAGACGACGCGCCGGACTCGGCGGACGGAAAGCTACGGCTCCAGGACTTCGAGAAACAAATCCGGTGCCGGGAGATCACGCTCGACGACTACCCGGCTCTCGTGGAGATGCAGCAGCGCTGCTTCCCTGGCATGGTGTCGTGGGGGTTGGACCAGATCGAGAGTCAGCTGGAGCGGTTCCCCGAGGGCCAGCTCTGCCTCGAGTACGAGGGCCGGATCGTGGCCTCGTCCTCCGCGCTCATCGTCGAGTACGAGCGCTACGAGGAATGGCACGACTGGAAGCTCGTCGCCGACGCGGGCTACATCCGTAACCACGCGCCCGACGGTGACACCCTCTATGGCATCGAGCTCATGGTGGACACCGACTTCCGGGGTAT
>JAHEKM010000014.1:18262-18798 GCA_024638325.1 Gemmatimonadota bacterium
CCTGGCTCGTCGTCTCTACGACGCCCGCAAGGAGCTGTGCCGCCGCTTCAACCTGGCGCGGATCGTCATCGGGGGCCGAATCCCCGGGTTCGGCGCCCAGGCATCGGAGATGACGGCCCGCCAGTACGTGGAGAAGGTCATGGAGCGAGGGCTCTACGACCCGGTCCTGACCACCCAGGTGGCCAACGGCTTCCAGCTCGTCGAGCTGATTCCCGACTACTTCCCCTCCGACGAGGCGTCCAGGGGATACGCGACGCACCTCGAGTGGCACAACCTCGACTACGTCCGCGATCAAAGGCGCAAGTGGCAGCAGGTGACCCACGTGCGGGTCTGCGCCGTGCAGTACCGGATTCGGCCGATCGACAGCTGGGAGGAGCTGGAAACGCAGTGCTCGTTCTTCGTGGACTCGGCCGCCCAGAACAAGTCGGACTTCGTCGTCTTTCCGGAGCTGCTGACGAGCCCGCTGATGGGGACGGAGCCGGCCCGTCGGCCCGCCGACGCCGTGCGCGCTCTCGCCCGGCTCACGCCTCGCTACC
>JAHEKM010000014.1:18808-37975 GCA_024638325.1 Gemmatimonadota bacterium
GCAACCCCTCCGACGCCGCGCGCAAGCTGTCGGAGTTCACGCCCGAGTACCTCGAGCTCTTCACCGAGATGGCGGTGAAGTACAACGTCAACATCATCGGCGGCTCGCAGTTCACGCTCGCGCAAGACGACCGCCTGCTCAGCGTGACGTACCTGTTCCGTCGGGACGGAACCATCGAGCAGCAGCCTAGGCTGCACGTGACTCACGACGAGACGCGGTGGTGGGGGCTCGACCAGGGTCAGGAGCTGGGTGTCTTCGACACCGACCGGGGTCGCGTTGCCATTCTGAGCTCGTACGACGTGCAGTTCCCCGAGTTGGCCCGCCTCGCGGCGGGGCGGGGCGCCATGATCCTGTTCGTGCCGTTCGCGACCGAAGACCGCGGAGGCTACCTACGGGTCCGCTACTGCTGCCAGGCCCGCGCGGTGGAGAACGACGTCTTCGTCGTGGCCGCCGGGACGACGGGAAACCTCCCGTTCGTGGCCCACGCCGACACGCACTATGCCCAGTCGGGGATCTTCACACCGATCGATTACGCCTTTGCCCGGGACGGAATCGCGGGAGAGTCCACGCCGAACATCGAGACGCTGGTCATCGCCGACGTCGACTTGGAGCGCCTGCGCCGGCATCGATACGAGGGAGCGGTGCAGCCCTGGAGCGACCGCAGAAAGGACCTGTACCGGGTGGTCTGGAACGGCGGGGAGGGTGAGGCCGAGTCGATCTGACGGCACGAAGCCGGGGCTCGCTCTACAAGCGCCAAGCAACGGAAGCGACGGCGTAGTGCAGCCAGGCGAACGTGTAGACGGACTCGACGTCTGCGCCTCCTTCCACCGTGCGGTATCCGGCCCGCAGCGACCAGCGGTCGGTCGGCTCGTACGCTAGCTTGAGCGATGCGTCGACGGCTCTTCCCGGCCCGCCTGCGAGCCCGTCCGCGTCCAGGACGAAGCTCCACCGCGAAGACGGTCGCCAGAATCCGGCCAGGTGCAGAAGCGGGACGAAGCCCAGGTCGTCCTTCCGGCTGCTCGTGGAACCCTGCGACAGGGCGACCGTCGCATCCCGCACCTTCGCAGTAAGCCCGAGCCAGGCGGCGGCTCGCGCACCCGCATGAACACGCCGTCGGTAGGACAGGCGATAGGAGTTGAACGTGTAGGTCGCCTGCGTCGGCGCGCCCCCGACATAGCTGGCTCCCGCAAAGGTCAGCGTTCCACGGGGAGAGCCGGTCTCCGTCAGCGAGAAGGGTGCCGCGAGTAGACGTAGCTCGTTCCGCTCTGAGAGTCGCCAGGTGAGGTACAGGCGTCCCGCCGCCCAGGGACCCGAGCCGGCGAGGTCGGCGAGTGAGAAGCGCGTTGCGGTCCCGTCGTTCGGTATCTCCACGTCGTTGTAGCTCTGCCATGCCGCTCCCCCCTCGATCTCGATCTCCAGGGCTACCGACTGGCTGTCGGCCGCGGCGGGGTGGGTCGCGCTCAGGAGGCAAGCCGCCACGAGCGTGGCGACGCCTCGGCCTTTCGTGTTCATGCAGACGCCACTCCTCGACCAGGACTGTATATTGCTTGTCAAGGTAAAATTCTATACAAACTATGGACAAAAGCTAGACATTTCGTCAGTATTCACTCAGAACTTCGCTGCCCCACTCCCGAACGACCGATGACCCAACGCCCCGACTCCAAGCCGCCCCGACATGAGGCCCTCGCCGCCTCCTCGTCCGCGGGCGCTATCGCGTGATGCAGTCGTCGCGCAGTGGCCTCGACTCGTTCGGGGCCGGGTCGGCCCGGTGGGTCCTGCTGGTCGTGGCCGCTGGTGGTTGCTCCTTCACGCCGGAGCCCCTCGCGGTCGCTCCCGTGGAGAGCATGCCCGAGAGCTTTTCGGTGGAGGAGGTCTCCGGAGACCTGCAGTCCACCTCCTGGTGGTCTGCGTTCGGTGACCCCCAGCTGGACAGGCTCGTCGACGAGGCGGTCTCCTCCAACTTGGACATCCGCGAGGCGGTGGGTCGAATCGAGGAGGTCCGGGCGCAGTACCGGATCGCTCGCTCCGCCCTCTTCCCGACGGCCCAGATCGGCGGGGACTTCACCAGGATCGACCAGCCTGCCAACTCGGGCCAATTCGGCGCCATTTTCGGTGGGGACGAGGGAGGGAGCGGTGGGGCCCTGGGTGAGAGGCCGGATCGGTTCTCGTTCGAGACCTTCGGAGCCAGCCTCGGCCTGGCGTACGAGCTCGACTTCTGGGGCCGGGTCCGCACCGGGAGAAACGCTGCCATGGCCGACGCGCTGGCGACGGCGGCCGACTTCGAGACCGTGAGGATCTCGGTCGCCGCCGAGACGATCGCGGCCTACTTCCAGCTCAGAGAGCTGAGCGCTCGCCAGTCGATCAGGCAGGAGCAGATCGATCTACTCGCGGAGCGTCTGAGCCTAACGGACGATCGGTACCGCCGCGGCGTCGTGACGTCGCTCGAGCTCTATCAGATCCAGCAGGATCTGAACTCCACGCGGGCTCTGCTGCCGCTGCTCGACAGCGAGATCAGCGCGACCCGGGGCAGGCTCGCGGTCTTGTTGGGTCGCTACCCGCAGGAGCTGGACGAGGTCTCCCTGGACGAGGGAGCCCCTGAGGTTCGTACCGACCCGATGCCCGCGGGCCTGCCGTCCACTCTGCTGCAGAACCGGCCGGACCTGCGCTCGGCCGCGCTCCGACTCGAGGCGGCCCGCCAGCGTGTGGGCGAGCGGGCGGCCGCGCGCTGGCCGTCGATCTCGCTCACGGGTTCGGCGGGTCAGCAGAGCAGCGAGCTCTCCGACCTTCTACGGCCGGGGCAGTTCTTCACCAGCTTCGTGACCTCGCTGACCGCTCCTTTGTTCGCGGGGGGGCGGCTGAGGGCCGACCAGGAGGCGGCGGAGGCACGGTACGAGCAGGAGGCCGCCCGTTACGCGACGGCCGTGCTGACGGCCTTCCAAGAAGTGGACGCCGGCCTGGCGCTCTTCAACGCCCAGCGAGAGCGCAGGCTCATCCTCGACGATCAACTCGTGGCTGCTCAGGCCTCCGCCGATACGCAGCTGCGAAGGCTCGAGTTGGGGATCGGCGACTACGTGGCGTACCTCGACGCCATAAGGACCCTGTTGAACGTCGAGGATACCCGCGCGACCGCCGAGCGCGAGCTGGCCGAGGCCCGTCTTGCAGTGCACAGGGCGCTCGGTGGCTCGTGGATCGCGGAGACCCCCGCCTCATGAACCGGACAGAACCGATGACCGACAGCGCTTCCGTCGCGGCCAGCGGTGGCGGGCGCTCGAAGCTCCGCCGTCTCCTTCCCCTGCTGATCGTCTTGCTGGGCATCGCAAGCATGGTCGGGCTGTTCCTGACCCGTCCGGTGCCCGATCGCGCACCCGAGGCCCGAACGGTCGCGGCGGTGTCTACGGTCCGCCTCGTAGCTCGCGAGGGCGCCCTCCTTGTCGAGGGCTCGGGCACGGTTCGACCCGTGGCGGAGATCTCGTTCGCTCCCCAGGTCGGCGGCAGGGTCGTGGCGGTATCGCCCAACCTGGCCCGCGGCGGCGCCTTCGGGGCCGGGGACACACTGCTCGAGATCGACCCCGAGAGCTACGTCAACGCCGTGGCCATCGCACGGGCGGACGTCGCCCAACGGGAGGTCGAGCTGGCGCTGGCCCGCCAGGAGCAGGTGATCGCCGAGGAGGAGTACCGCCTGCTCCGCTCACGGGTGGGTCAAACGGCAGGAGCCGACACGACCCTCGCGGGTCGCTTGGCGCTGCGGCAGCCGCAGGTCGAGGCGGCGGAGGCGGCCCTCGCACGGGCACGCGCTCAGCTCGGAGAAGCCCAGCTCGATTTGAGGCGCACCGTATTGAGGGCGCCCTTCACGGGTCGCGTCCGCTCGGAGTCGGTCGACGTGGGGCAGTACGTGGCGCCGGGTCAGGCCATCGCAGAGCTGTACGCCACCGAGGAAGTCGAGGTCGCGATCTCGCTCAGCACTCGCCAGCTGGCGCTCCTCGACGACCTGTGGTCGGACCTGAGTCGCCGTGTCCCTGCGACGGTACGGGCCGAGTTCGGCGGTACCTGGCACGAGTGGGACGGCTACGTCGACCGGGCGGCCGGGAGCCTGGACGAGACGACGCGCACGGTAGAGGTCACGGTCCGCGTGCCGGGCGCGTTCGACAACGAGGGAGGACCACCTCTGCTGATCGGCTCGTACGTGCGGGCGAGTCTTGAGGGCCGCCGTTTCGCCCGCTACTTCGCCCTACCCCGGCCCGCTCTGCGCGAGGGCCCCGCCGTGTGGGTCGTTGCGGATGACAGCACGGTGCGCTCGACGCCGGTGACTGTGATCCAGCAAGTAGAGGACACCGTCTTCGTGACGGGAGAGCTGACCTCGGGCGCTGCGCTCGTGGTCGCGACGGCTGCGGTGGTGACTGAGGGCATGAAGGTGGACGCGTCGCCCCAAGCGGGCGCCAACGCGGAAGGGTCCTCGAGATGAACGGCGCCATCCGATGGATGATCCGCAACGGGGTCACCGCCAACCTGCTGATGGTCTTCGTTCTCGTCGCCGGCGCCATAGGCGCTCTCTCGGTCCGCAAGCAGATCTTCCCGGACTTCACCCCCGACCTCGTGAACATCTCCGTCGTGTACCCCGGCGCGACACCGACAGAGGTCGAAGAGGCGGTGGTGATTCCGATCGAGTCCCGACTCGACGCGATCGACCAGATTCAGGAGATCAACGCGACGGCCTCCCAGGGGCTCGCCGTGGTCACGGCCGAGATCCGCAGCGGCTCGGACAACCAGCAGGTCCTGGACGAGGTCAAGTCGGCCGTGGACCGCATCCGCACGTTCCCGGCGGAGATCGAGAGACCCGTGGCCACCCTGGCCTCACCCCGTTCTCTCGTGGTCCAAGTCGTCCTTTCCGGTGAGGTCGGCGAAGCACCGCTGAAGCGACTCGCCAACGACCTGCGCGACGACCTGGTGGCGCAGCCGACCATTTCGGACGTCCAGGTCACGGGAGCCCGAGACTACGAGATCGCCATCGAGGTTTCCAAGGACGTGCTGGAGTCCTACCGGATCAGCTTGGCGGACCTCGCCGGCATCGTGAGACGAGAGAGCCTCGAGCTCTCGGGCGGAGACATCGAAACGACGGACGGACGCGTCCTGCTGCGGACCCAGGGCAGGAACGAGTCGGCTGACGACTTCCGCGACATCGTCGTAATCAGCCAGTCCAACGGGACCGAGGTCCGCCTCGGCGACATCGCCCAGGTCCGCGACGGGTTCGCGGACTCGGACCTGGCGACGACGTTCAACGGGTCACCCGCCGTTGTCGTCAGCGCCTACCGCGTCGGTGAGGAAGACGTGCTCGAGATCGCCGAGGCTGTCCGGGCCTCCACCGATGAGTTCGAGCGTTCACTCCCCGCCGGGGTCGATCTCACGATCTGGCAGGACCAGTCGGTGGTGCTCGAAGGGCGCCTCGGCCTGCTCGTGCGAAACGGCGTGCTGGGTCTCGTACTGGTGCTGATCGCCTTGACCCTCTTTCTGGAGCTGAGGCTCGCCGCGTGGACCGCCATCGGGATCGGCATCTCCTTCGTGGGGGCGTTCGCGCTCCTCGCGATCCTGGACGTATCCCTGAACGTCATCTCGCTCTTCGGCTTCATCTTGGCCCTCGGCATCGTCGTGGACGACGCGATCGTCATGGGTGAGAACATCTTCGCCGAGCGAGAGAAGGGCTTCCCCCCCTTGGAGGCGGCCGAGCGGGGCGCCCTGCGAATCGCTCGCCCGGTCATCTTCGCGATCCTCACGACCGTGGCGGCCTTCGCCCCACTCCTGTTCGTGACCGGTGCGCTGGGACCGCTGCTGCGCGACCTGCCTCTGGTCGTGATCGTGGTACTGCTTCTCTCGCTCGGCGAAGCGCTCTTCATCCTCCCGATGCACCTGTCCCACGCCGCGGCGAAGGACGCCAAGCAGTGGCGCATCGTCGCCCTCATCGGTCGCGTGCGGTCGCGAGTCGACGGTGTCCTCCAGCGGTTTGTCCGTGGACCGCTGACACGTGCGGTACGCTACAGCGCTCGTAACTCCGGTGTCGTCATGGCCGGCGCGACGGCGTCGATCTTCCTCTGCCTCGGCCTCATCGGCGGGGGTCGGCTGCCGTTCTCTTTCCTGCCGTCGATCCAGGGGGAGACGGTCGTGGCTAGCCTTCAGATGCCCCCTGGCACGCCGGCCACGCGGACGCTGGAAGTGCTACAGGACATCGAGCGCTCGGTCCTACGCGCCGGCGAGAATCTTCGCGCCGACCTTCCCGACGATCATCCGGATCCCATTCAGAATCTCTACAGCGTGGTGGGCGGCGTCGGTGGAGGGGGTGGGCCGGGCCAGACCGACACGCCGAGCGGCGTCGCGTCGAACATCGGGTCGTTGACGGTCGAGCTGCCGTCGCCGGAGGTCAGCCGGTTCACGCCCGCCGAGTTCGAGGCGGCATGGCGCGAGGAGTTGCCCGACCTCACCGAGGCCCGCTCGTTCTCGCTGACCTCGGACTTCTTCAGGATCGCAGAGGCGATCCAGGTCGAGCTCGCGTCGGAGGACATCGGCGCGCTCGAGTCGGCCTCGGCGGACGTCGCCGCGGAGCTCGCCCGCTTCTCCGGCGTCTTCGATATCCTGACGGACGAGGATCAGGGTGAGCCGGAGTTCCAGCTCGCGCTGCGGCCGGAGGCCCGCTCGCTCGGCATCACTCTGGACGACCTGGCCAGTCAGGTCCGTGGGGCCTTCTTCGGCGCCGAGGTGCAGAGGCTCCAGAGGGACGGGGAGGAGGTCCCGGTCTACGTGCGCCTTCCGGAGGCCGAACGGAACGCGGTCGCGGATCTGCTCGACTTCCGTGTGTCGACGCCCGACCGCAGACGCGTGCCGCTGGAGCAGGTTGCGTCGGTTTCGCTGGGATCGACACCGACCAGCATCTCGCGCCGCAACGGCGCCCGGGTCGTCTCCGTCACCGCCGACGCCGACGAATCGGTGGTGACCACCGACGAAGTCGTGCGCCAGTTCGAGCGAACCGTCGTGCCTCAGCTCCGCCAGCGACACCCGGGCGTCGCGATCAGCCTGACCGGTGAGCAACAGGAGCAGGACGAGACGTTCGCGTCCCTCGGCGCCGGGTTCGCGCTGGCTCTCCTGGTGATCTTCGCGCTCCTGGCGATCCCCCTGAACTCCTACCTGCAGCCGCTCGTGATCATGGCGGTCATCCCGTTCGGCGTCATCGGGGCGTTCATCGGGCACGCGCTTCTGGGGGTGCCCGTCGGCCTGTTCAGCCTCTTCGGCATCATCGGGCTCAGCGGTGTCGTCGTGAACGACTCGCTCGTCTATATGGACTTCGTCCGCACGGAGCGCGAAGAAGGCGCGGGGCTGGAGGATGCGCTCGTGTCCGCGGCCCGGGCCCGGTTCCGGCCGATCTTTCTGACCTCGGTGACGACCTTCCTGGGCATCTCTCCCTTGATCTTCGAGAAGAGCATTCAGGCGCAGTTCCTCACCCCGGCCGCCGTCTCACTCGGCTTCGGAATCCTCTTCGCTACCGTGCTCGTCATGATCGTCGTACCGGCCCTGGCGGTGCAGGAGGACCAGATCGTTCGCTTCCTCAGGGGGCGCAAAGGCCGCTCCGCGGGCGGGCCGATCGCCTTGGAGCCTGCCACGGTCGTAGCCGAATAACGCCCGGGAGAGCACCGGGGGGCGCCGCTCTCGGCCGGCCGAGAGCGGCGGACACCGGCGACCCTACCCGATGACCAGCGTCCGCGGAGACTGCGCGTTGTGCTCCAGGAACGTGAGCTTCGTGCCCAATTCCTCGGCGGTCGGCTGTACGTAGCCGTCGATGTCCGTCGCCCGGGAGGTCACCGTGTGCTCACCTGGGGTCGCGCCGCGCCAGGTGTAGTTGAAGAACTTCCACCCGTACCTCTCGCCGGTCGTGGCCGGGTCGAGCGTAGCCAGCTCCCACGGTCCGTCGTCGATCCGCACTTCCACCGACTGGATCGGCGTGCCGTCGTGGAGGACCACTCCGAACACGTTGTGCCGGCTGCCGTCGGACGTGTCGCGGGTCACTCGGGCGACGAACGACTTGAGCCGCATCTTGCTGATCGCGGTCTCCTTCCACTTCATCTCGCCGTTGACCATCTCGCCCCTGAGCGTGCGGTACCAGCGGGCCTGGTAGTCCCCGAGGTACTGATCCTCCTGGACGTGGATCTCGGAGACCCACTTCACGTTCGGCGCTCCGTACCAACCCGGCACGAGCAACCTCAGGGGACGCCCCTGATGGGTGGTGAGCGGCTCGTCGTTCAGGTCGTAGGCCAACATCGGCTCGCCCGACAGCGCCTGGTCCCGCTGTAGGCTCCGGCCGTAGTGCTGGTCGACCGGATACGTGCGACCCCGGAACTCCACCTCCACCTCACCATGGTCCGCACCGAAGAAGACGATCTCGCGCGCGTTCCACTGCAGCCCGGCCCGCTCGAGGACGTCCCGCACCGGGACGCCCCGCCAATGACCATTACTCGAGAGCCCGTTGACGGGGCCGCGATTACCCGAGCACTCGAAGCCGAAGACCAGCTCGCGGCTCGGCATGGCGCGCAGGTCATCGATCGAGAGCGACAGGGGTCGGTCCACGAGCCCCGAGACCTCGAGCCGGTACGTCGCCAGGTCGATCTCAGGGTGCCCGAAATGCTGCGTCGTGAAGAACTGGTCGGCCGGGGTGAAGAAGTCGTTGATCGTGCGCGCGTCGATGATGCGCCGGTCCGGCGTCCGCTCCAGCACGAAGGGGTCGGGCAGGTCGGTGAAGGGGACCAGGGTCTGTTCCTGCGTGAGCTCAGGGAGCACCCAATCCGGAAGGCCGACAAAGCCCAGTCCTGCGAGGGCCGCGGACTCCTTGAGCATCTCGCGCCTGGTGGTCTTTCTAGTCATGTCCTACACGCTCCTTGAATGGCAGTCGTCTAGCGAGCCACGATCCCCGAGATCTCGATGCGTATCGCGGGTCGGACCACCATCAGTCCGAGCATGACGTTGGGGGGCTCGACGCCGTAGTCGGTCATGTCCAACGGCAGCGCCCCTTCGATGCGTACGCCAGCACCCGTGGGCGCGAGCATGAGCGGGAAGCTGACCTCGCGCGTCGCATCCAGAATCGTGAGTCGGCCCGTAGCGGTGGCGCCTTGGCCGGTCGCCTCGTAGCCGTCCAGCTGGAAGGTAATCTCCGGGAACTCATCCGGCCGCATCGCCTCGAGGAGGTGCTCCCTCATCTCGTCTTGGGGGCACTCGAAGTTGGCGACCGGCACCGTAAGCGTCGCCGACTGCACGCCGTCATCGAAGCCCGGCGCGGCCGGGCCAGAGCCCTCGGTGACCTCGGCCGTCCCGACCACCGTGCAGGTCCAGCCCCGAATGGTCGAATTCCCGGAGACCGTGAAGTCGACCGCCGACTGGGCCGCCACTGGCCCGCTGTGCACGAGCACCAGGCCCATCAGTCCGACTGCTACGCTCCAACCACACCGGAGCGTCATGTCCGTTCGCGTCATGTTCTGGGCCCTCAGAGCCCGAATCCGAATTCGTTGTGGCGTGTCATGATGGGGTTGCGCGCTTCCATGACGTGGCGCGGCGTGATCTCGTCGATCGAGCGGGTGAGTGTCTGGCGCATGACCATCCTGAACTCAGCCATCATGATGTCGAGGACCCGGTTCACGCCGTCCTCACCGAAGGCGCCCAGCCCCCAGACGTAGGGGCGCCCGATTCCGACCGCGTCGGCTCCGAGCGCTAGTGCCTTGAACACGTCGGAGCCTCGTCGGATCCCGCTGTCGATGAGCACGGGGACGCGGCCGCGCACCGCTTGGACGACCTCGGGCAGCGCGTCGATGGTCGCCCACATGCTGTTCACAGCCCTGCCGCCGTGGTTCGAGACGTGGATGGCGTCGGCCCCGTGCTCGATGGCGAGCTCGGCCTCCTCGGCCGTCGTGATGCCCTTGAGCACCAGCGACATCTCGCTCGCATCCTTGAGTCGGCTGACGTAGTCCCACGTATAAGGCGGGCGCTCACCCGACGGACCGTCGAGCCCCTGCGCCATCGGGCGCTGGTAGCCGGGCACGTGGTTGTGGCACTGCTGGCAAAGCTGGCTGTCGGTGCCCTCGCCGTACAACGACCTGCGTGACAGCTCCCGGTTGCTTCCACCGAGCAGATCGATCGTCCACACCAGTGTGGGGCAGCCCGCTGCGGCGACGCGATCGATGAGTCGCTGGTTCCTGTTCCAGTCCGGGTTCGTGTAGATCTGGAACCAGTGCGGAGTGCCGCGCGCCTCCGCGATCTCTTCGTAACCCATGGTGCTCACGTTCGACTGCATCTGCATCGCGTTGTGCGCGCGGGCCGCGCGCGCAGCACCGGCCTCGGCCTGGGTGTGGTACGCCCCCAGCGATCCGACGGGGCACAGGAAGATCGGGGTGTCGAACTGCTGGCCCAGGATGTCGATGGAGGTGTCCTGTCCTGTCCGGGCCTCGGATGCGAGCCTGCGTGGCCGCAGCATGAGGCGCTGGAACCCCTCACGATTCGCGACGCGGGTCTCGTAGTCGTCCACGCCCATGTGCAGGTAGTCCCAGTGCTGGGCGAGATTGTTGTCGTGCGCGGCGCGCTCGAGGTCCCACACGTTGATCGCCTCGTCGGGCGACGAGACTGCGCTTCCAGTCAGCTGCTCTTCCTGCGCCTCCTGAGGCGGGAGCTCCTGCGGCGTGACCCGGCGAGGGAGCGTGCTGGCGTTCCTCGCCGCGGAGGCGATGCTCGCGGAGCTCGCGGAAGCCACGGTCGCCGGGAGCGCCGGGGCGCCGCAGTTGATGCAGGGGACCGTGGCCGGCCCCGCAGGCGGCACCGCCCCCTCGAGCGGCTCCAGCCATCCTGACGGGATCGCCGAATAGGCCAAGGCGGCCAGCGGACTGGCGGCCAGGAACTTGAAGAACTGTCGCCGACTCGCTCCCTGGTCCATTTCGATCATTCTCCGTCGCGTCGTGTGTCCCGCTCTAAGAATCGCCTAAGTGAAGGGGGAGGCTCACAGGAAGCAATAAGCGATAGGGGAACCCCGCGCCCAGCTCGTGTCACTCAATGCCATAGCCAGGTAGCCGACGTTCTCTGGCTCCGCATCCCTTCGCAACGCATCCATGATCCTTGGCTTACTTCTCGCAGCGGTGGTGGGCCTGAGCCTGGGGTTGTTGGGCGGTGGTGGCTCAGTGCTGGCGGTGCCGATCTTCGTCTACGTCCTGGGATACGAAGCCAAGCAGGCCATCGCGATGAGTCTCGGCGTGGTCGGTGTCACGAGCTTCCTGGCAGCGTTGGGACACTGGCGGGCTGGCAACGTGGATGCGCGGATGGCCGCGACGTTCGCCCCTGTCGCCATGGTCGGGACGTACGGCGGTACCCGGCTGGCCACGCTGGTCAGCGGCACCTTCCAACTCGTGGCGTTTGCATTGGTGATGCTCGCGAGCGCGGTCTTCATGCTCCGGGGTTCGTCGGCGCGCCTCGCCGAGGCGTCCGACGCCGTTGCGATGCCCCCGGGTATAGTCGGCGGGGAGGCCTTGCTGGTCGGCGTCATGACCGGCTTCGTCGGGGTCGGTGGCGGTTTCCTCGTGGTGCCCGCACTCGCTCTCTTGGCAAAGGTGCCGATGCGCGTCGCGATCGGGACCTCCCTGGCCGTCATCGCCCTGAACTCCAGCGTCGGCTTCGCCGGCTACCTCGGCGCAGTGGAGGTGCCCTGGCTGTTCATGACCGCCTTCGCAGCCGTCGCGACCGTGGGTGCCTTTGGCGGGAGCCGGCTCGTCCGCTTCGTTCCCCACCACGTTCTGCGAAGGAGCTTCGCCGTGTTTCTCATCGTGGCCGGAACGCTCATTCTCTACGAGAACCGCTCCTCACTGATGCCGGGCCCGGCCGTGACCTCCCTGGCGACGGAGCCTGCACCGGGGGTGCATAATGCTCCTTAGACAGATCTTCGATCCCAGACTCGCGCAGTACGCCTACCTGATCGGGTGCCCCGCGACCGGCGAGGCCGTCGTGATCGATCCCGAGCGAGACGTCGATCGCTACATCGAGGCCGCCGAGGCCGAGGGACTCACGCTGACTGCGGTCGCCGAGACACACATTCACGCCGACTTCCTTTCCGGTGCGCGCGAGCTGTCGGAGCGGCTGAACGTGCGCGTGTACGTATCCGCGGAAGGCGGACACGACTGGCAGGTGGAGTGGGCCACCGACCACCCGAAAGCGACGCTACTTCGCCATGGCGACACCTTTCGCGTCGGCAACATCGAGCTGAAGGCCGTGCACACGCCGGGTCACACGCCGGAGCACATCAGCTATCTCGTCACGGACCGCGGTGGTGGCGCCGACGACCCTATGGGCCTCCTGACGGGGGATTTCGTCTTCGTTGGGGACGTCGGTCGGCCGGACCTTCTCGAGCAGGCAGCGGGGATCGAGGGCGTCCAGGAGGAGTCGGCGCGCGCTCTCTACGCCTCGCTTCCGGCGTTCCTGGGCCTCGAGGATCACCTGCAGGTTTGGCCAGGCCACGGTGCCGGCTCGGCGTGCGGGAAGGCGCTCGGCGCCGTGCCGACGACCACCGTGGGCTACGAGCGACGACACAACGCCGCGCTGGACTTCGCGAGGGCGGGCGAGGAAGCGTTCGTGGACGCGATCCTGGCGGACCAGCCGGAGCCTCCGCTCTACTTTGCGCGCATGAAGGAGCTGAATCGTGCAGGGCCCGCACTCCTCGGTGATATCCCCCGGCCGCATCGGGTGGCGCTGCAGGAGCTGGCGGCTTTGACGAAGGACCCGAACATCGTGATCGTCGACACGCGGACGCCACGTTCAGCCTACATGGCCCGACATCTGCCCGGTGCCCTGCACGCCCCTCTCGACCGGACATTCAGCACCGTCGTCGGATCGCTGGTCGAGGACGAGACACGCCCGATTCTCCTCGTCATCGACGGTGATCGGGTGGAGGAGGCGGTTAGGGAGCTCGTACGCATCGGATTCGACACGATCGAGGGCTTCGTCGACGAAGCTCAACTCGAGGAGTGGTTCGCAGGTGGGGGCGCCGGCGCAACGATCTCCGAGATCGACACCGCGCGGATGGCCGAGCTGTGGGACGACCCTCGCTACCGGGTCGTCGACGTGCGCTCGGGCGCCGAGTACCGGGCCGGACACGTACCCGGGGCCACGCACGTGCCACACACGCGCCTGCCTCGCCTCGAAGACCGTCTCCCTCGGGGCCAGACGCTGCTCGTCCACTGTGGTACCGGCAAGCGGAGCGCTGTCGCGAGCGCGTACCTGGCTGCCCGGGGCCACGATGTCGTGTTCGTCGACGACGATTGGAGCGGGTGGGCCGCGAGCGGGAAGCCCGTGGAGCAGGGTCAGCCGGGCGAGACGTCGGTTGCAGCCACACCCTTCTAGGAGAGGCAGCGAAGGCCAAGGTCGTGAGTCGGATGTCGGAGCTGCCCCGGGGGCAGTGGGCGGATCCCGACAGGAGGATCAGCCGATCCCCGGTACCGGGTCGTTCCGCAAACCGACATCCTCGTGTAGGAGTGCCGAGCGAGTAGGGAGGATACCATGCCGATCCATCGACTCAAGCAGTTCCTCGACGAGAACGAGGTCAAATACGTCTCGATCTCCCACTCGCAGGCGTTCACCGCCATGGAGATCGCCGAGGCCGCTCACATTCCCGGGAAGGAACTAGCCAAAACCGTCATGGTGAAGCTCGACGGGAGGCTTGCCATGGCCGTCGTTCGGGCACCCGATCACGTGGGTCTCTCTCGCCTACGGGAGGCCACGGGGGCGCAGGACGTCGAGCTAGCCTCCGAGGAGGACTTCGCGGGCCGCTTTCCCGGATGTGAGCTGGGCGCCATGCCGCCGTTCGGAAATCTCTGGGACATGGACGTCTTCGTCGATCAGAGGCTGCGCGAAGACGAAGAGATCGCGTTCAACGCGGGTAGCCATACCGAGTTGGTCAAGCTCTCGTATTCCGATTTCGAGCGGCTTGTCGAGCCTGTGGTCGGGGAGTTCTCGACCGCGAACTGAGGCTCCCCACGGACGCGAGTCGAGGCGGCGGGCCGCTACAGCGTCCCGTCCGCGATCAGATCGGCCGCGTAGTTCGCGGCGCGCGCGCTGAAGGCCATGTACGTGAGCGACGGGTTCTGGCACGCAGCCGACGCCATGAACGAGCCGTCGGTCACGAACAGGTTGTCGACGTCGTGCGCCTGACACCACCCGTTGAGCACCGACGTCGCCGGATCGCGTCCCATGCGAGCGCTGCCCATCTCGTGAATGCGGTTTCCGGGCTTGGTCAGGTTCACCTCACCGGACCGGATGTCGGTGCAGCCGGCTGCCTCTAGCATCGCGATGGCGTCGGTGCGCGCCTCCTCGAGCATGATCCGCTCGTTCTCGCCGTACGTCACGTTCATGACGGCGACCGGGTTCCCCCACTGGTCGCGTCGTGACGGATGCAGCGTGACGCGGTTGTCGGGATCGGGCAGCTGTTCGCCGAAGGCGCCGATGGAGACGCGCCAGGGTCCGGGGGCCCGATGCGCTTCCTTGAAGGCGCGTCCGATGCCGGGCGTCTGGCCGTTGGTGCCGGCCGCTGGACTCGCACCTCCCTGGAAGCCGAACCCGCGACGGTACGGCTTGTCGTTCTCGGTGACGTTCGCGTAGCGCGGGATGTAGATGCCGCCCGAGGGTCGACGACCGAAGACGGTCTTGTCGTCGAACCCGGTGATGAAGCCCGAGGCACCCGCGCCGCTGATGTGGTCCATCAGATTCCGCCCGACCTGATCGGACCGGTTGGCCAGACCGTTCGGGAATGCTTCCGACGCGGACTGCAGGAGGATCATCGCCGATGCGATGGTCGAGGCGTTCAGGAAGACGACCCGTGCCGTGTAGGTGCGCCCCTCCCTGGTCTCGGCGTCGATCACGCGCACACCGGTCACCCGGCGGGTCTCCTCGTCGTAGTCGAGCGACCGAACGATGGCGTTGTGGACCATCGTGAGATTCCCCGTGACCCTCGCGGCGGGAAGCGTGGCGTTCAGCGAGGAGAAGTACGCGCGGAAGATGCAGCCGTGCTCGCAGCGGTTTCGTGACTGACAATTCCTCCGCCCCAGCGCCCTCTGCTCGGGAGTGGCGTCCGTGAGGTGGGCGATGCGGGCGGCGATGACGTTCCGACCGGGAAAGGCTGCCTCGACCCTCGTCTTGAAGTCCTCCTCCGCGCACGTCAGATCGAAGGCTGGCTGGAAGACTCCGTCCGGCAGCTGAGGCAGCCCATCGGTGTTTCCCGCGATGCCGGCGAAACGCTCGACGTGGTCGTACCAGGGCGCGATGTCGTTATAGCGCACCGGCCAGTCGACACCGACCCCCTCCTGCAGATTCGCCTCGAAGTCCTGAGGCCCGAGCCGGTACGCCTGGCGGCTCCACATGATGGAGCGCCCGCCCGTGTGGTAGCCGCGGAGCCAGTCGTAGCTGGTGCCCTCGGCCGTCTCGTACGGATGCTCGTCGTCCTTCACCCAGAAGTGCTTGGTCGTCTCCTTGATCGCGTAGGCGACTCCGCCGTACTGCGTCGGGTAGTGCTCGGCGATCTCGTCCTGAGGGATGCGGTCCAGGTTGGGACGCTCCCACGGTGGAATCCGGTCCGTGTAGTCACGCTCCGGGATGATCTCCGGTCCGCGTTCCAGCACGAGCACCTTCAGGCCCCGTTCGGCGAGCTCCTTGGCGCTCCATCCACCGCTCATGCCGGATCCGACCACGATGGCGTCGAAGTCCGGTGCCTGTTGCTCGGTCCGCTTCATGTCAGATCCACGCATGGTTCCCAGCGTCCCGGTGTGGCGACCCACTTCAGCTCGTCCAAGGCGCCGGCCTCGGTCGCGAAGTAGGCCTGGCTGATGAGCCCCTTGAGATTCCGATAGCCGTCGACCGGGCTGCCGCCGAACGCCTCGCGGTCCACCATTGTGAGGGCCCGCTCGGCGACCGCGTCGCTCACATCGAGGAAGTCGCCGCCCGCCTCGGAGCCGAGGCGGGCGTCCAGGAGGGCCAGGCCGGCGCGGTGCTCCGCCTGGGTCTCGCTATTGGCCCACTCGGTCATGAGCTGGTCGAGGAACTGCGGGACGCCGACGTCGATCGCCCCGGGTGTCTCGGTGCGGGGAATGAGGAGGTCGCTTACGCGCGACACCAGCGCCATCTCGCGTTCGCTGTAGAAACGACGGGTGGAGCCGGGCGTGATGGAACCGAGACTGACCTGACCGCCGCAGGCGCTCAGAAGCGAGGTCCCGCCGACGGAAATGATCAGGCTCTTGATCGCGTCGCGGCGACTGATCATGGCGGTGTCATCCCCTTTCGAACGCCCTCGTGTACCGAGGCGCCAACGTGGGGTGGGGGACTCCGGCGAGCAAGACGAGTCAGTCCGAGAACGCCGCGTCGAACGCGGTGTCGGAAGTGGGAAAGTCGAGGGAGCGGACGAAGTCGCACGCTTCCTGGGCGCCGTGCTCGCGGTCCATGCCCGAGTCCTCCCACTCCACGGAGAGCGGGCCGGCGTACCCGACGCGGTTGAGCGCCCGCAGGACATCCTCGAACGGGACGTGTCCTCGCCCGAGTGAGCGGAAGTCCCAGTAGCGGTCCTGATGACCGAAGGGCAGGTGTCCGCCGAAGACCCCGGAACGGCCGGGGACGTCGGACCACCACACGTCCTTCATGTGCGCGTGGTAGATCCTGGCTCCGAAGCGGAGGATGAAGTCCACGCAGTCCACGCCCTGGTAGGCGAGGTGGCTCGGGTCGTAGTTGAAGCCGAACGAGGCTCGCCCGTCGAGCGCGTCGATGGCCCTCTGCGCGGTCACGGTGTCGAACGCGATCTCGGTCGGATGCACCTCGAGCGCGAAGCGGACACCGGCTTCCTCGAAGACGTCCAGGATCGGATTCCACCGGGCAGCGAAGTCGGCGAAGCCGTCCGCGACGCGCTCCTCGGTGACGGGCGGGAACGCGTAGAGCAGGTGCCAGATCGAGCTCCCCGTGAAGCCGTTCACGACCGGCACACCCAGGTTGGCCGCGGCGCGCGCGGTGAGCTTCATCTCCTCGGCGGCGCGCTGCCGGATGCCCTCCGGGTCGCCCTCTCCCCACACGTGAGCCGGCAGGATCGCCTCGTGTCGCTCGTCGATGACGTCGCACACCGCCTGCCCGACCAGGTGGTTGCTGATGGCCCACACGTCGAGGCCGTGGGATGCCAGCAGCTCGCGCTGCGCCACGCAGTAGTCGGGGTCCTCAGCCGCGCGTACCACGTCGAAGTGGTCACCCCAGCACGCGAGCTCGAGCCCGTCGTAGCCCCAGGTCGCGGCCTTCTCGGCCAACTCCGAGAGCGGCAGGTCCGCCCACTGTCCGGTGAAGAGCGTGACGGGTCGACTCATGTCATCCTTCCGGGTCCGGCGGAGTGTAGTCGGCGTCGACCCATGCTCCCGCGGCCGCGCTCTCGAGCGCCTTCGCGATGAAGTGTACGCCCCGCGCGCCGTCGTGCACGGTCGGGTAATCGCTGCCGGGCGGTGGAGCCTCTCCGCGGACGGTTTGAGCCACGGCCCCATAGATGTTGGCGAAGGCCTCGATGAATCCCTCCGGATGTCCGGCGGGAAGCCGCGTCGCGGCCTGAGCAGCCGCCGACGCACCCGCGCCCGGGAACACGACTCGCTCCGAACCGTCCGCCTCGATGAGACGGAGTCGGTTCGGGTCGTCGTGCGACCAGTCGAGGCCCCCGGTGCTGCCGTAGACCCGGAGCCTCAGATGATTCCGCTCACCGGTCGCGACCTGCGACACGAAGAGTAGCCCGCGCGCGCCCCCCTCGAGCTCGAGGATCACGTTCGCGTCGTCCTCCATCGACCGGCCCTCGACGACCGTCCCCAGGTCGGCGAAGAGACGGACTACCTCCAGCCCCGTGACGTACCTCACGATGTTGTGCGCGTGAGAGCCGATGTCCGCGAGCGCGGAGGAGGGCCCGGCCCGCTCCGGGTCCGCGCGCCACTCGGCCTGCTTCTGACCCTGCGCCTCGAGCAGCGTGCTGAGCCACCCTTGGGAGTACTCGACCACCACCTTACGAAGCTCGCCCAGGGCCCCGGCGCCGACCCGGTCACGCGCCTCCTTCACCATCGGGTAGCCGGTGTAGTTGTACGTCACCGCGAGCTCACGGTCCGCCCCGGCGACCAGCCGGCAGAGGTCCTCCGCGTCGTCGAGCGTGGTCGTGAGGGGCTTGTCGCAGATCACATGGACGCCGCGCTCGAGAAACGCTCGCGCGACGGGGTGGTGGAGGTGGTTGGGGGTGACGATCGAGACCGCCTCAATGCGGTCGTCGTCGGCCCGCGCCGCCTCCCCGTCGGCCATCGCCTCGTACGATTCGTAGACCCTCGAGGGGTCGAGGCCCAGCTCCCGACCCATCGCCCGGGACTTCTCGGAATCCGCGGAGAACGCGCCGGCGACGAGCTCGAACTCCCCGTCGAGCGCGGCGGCCATGCGGTGGACCGCGCCGATGAACGCACCGGGTCCCCCGCCGACCATCCCGTAGCGGACCTTCAAGCGGCGCCGATCCTCTCCACGCGGTAGCCGCCGCTGCTGCGGTCGCGGACGTAGATGCCCGTGAAGATGAGAAAGAGGATGCCGCAGAGCGGGACGACGTATCGGAACGAGATCCGCCCACCGTAGTTGTCGGCCGGCCCCAAGATGGCGTTCGCCCCGGAGACGAGCCCTTCATCGGCGTCGCTCGCGATCAGAGCCCTGAGGGCGTTGGCGGTCTCGGGAGCCGGCAGGGTTCCCGACGCCCGGTACGTCGCGACCACCTCGCTGGCCGCGGCCGCGGCCGCCTGTGCATCGACGTCGGACGTCCCGGCCAACGTCGGACCGGTCCGCTCGAAGAGCTGCACCACCTCCGCGACGCGGATCTCGTCGTGCGCGTAGCGATCCGCCACGGCACCCATCTGCGGCGACGTCACCAGGCCGACCGTGGCCATGCCGACGGTGCCCATCAGCCCCAGACCGAGGGCCCCACTCTTCGGAACCCGCTCGGAGACGATGCCGAGCATGGTGGGCCAGAAGTAGCAGACGCCCACGGCGAACACCGTCGCCGCGGCGAAGACGGCCACGGTGCTCGACACGTAGCTGAGCGCGAGCAGGCCCAGACCCGAGAGCACGGACGACGCGATGAGG
>JAHEKM010000197.1 GCA_024638325.1 Gemmatimonadota bacterium
ACGGGATCGCGATGGTGTGGGACGTCACCGACCCGTCGAACATCGTGAAGACGGACTCGGTCGAAGTCGACGCGCGCACGTCCAACGACATCAAAGTGTCGCCCGACGGGCGCTGGGGCGCGATCTCGCGAGAGGGATCGGCGGACCGCCGGAACGGCGTCGTGATCCTCGACCTCGCCGACCCGGCGCATCCGAGGGTGGCGTCGGTCTACACCGAGGGGCTCACGGGCGGCGTGCACAACATGTTCGCCACGGACACGCACCTCTTCGCGCTGTCGGGCGGCGACAAGTACGTGATCCTGGACATGGCTGACATCTACGCGCCGCGGTACGTGAGCGAGTACAACCACCCGAACTCGCGCGTGCACGACGTATGGGTGCACGACGGTCTCGCGTATTCCGCGGAGTGGGAGACCGGAGTGGTCGTCGTGGACGTGGGCAACGGCAGGTGGGGTGGCTCGATCGAGAATCCCGTGCTCGTCACGACCTTTCCGACCACCACGGGTTCCACGCATGCGGTCTTCCCCTACTTCCAGGAGTCGACCGGTCGCTTCCTTTTGATCGTGGGTGATGAGCGGGTGCAGCGACGTGGGCTCGCGTGGGAGGGCACGGGCCCGGACCATCGCGAGCAGTACGACCCAGTGACCGGCCGAGGCGGCTATCCGCGTGCCACGTCCGGCTACATCCAGATCTTCGACTTCACCGACCCGGAGAGCCCCACGCAGCTCGCACGCTACGAGGTGAGCGAGTACGGCACGCACAACATGTGGGTCGAGGACGACGTGCTGTATCAGGCGTACTACGAGGGCGGCCTACGCATGGTGGACATCTCCGGCGACCTGATGGGCAACCTGTACACGCAGGGCCGCGAGATGGCCGTATTCAAGGCGCACGACCCGCTGGGCTACATTCCCAACTCGCCGGGCGCATGGAGCGTGATGCCGTGGAAGGGCAACATCTTCTTCAGCGACATCAACTCGGGGATGTGGGCCGTGAAGATGGCGCCCGCGCAGCGGCCGATCTCTTAGAGCCCGTGCCGACGACCTCGCCCGCCCGGTCGCGGTCGCCGAGGGTCCGTCGTGCGAAATCGTGCCGACTCGCTCGTCGTAAGCTCATGACAGACATCCACCCCGCCTAGAACGCTCTTGAGACTCCGAACACTCTTCGTGATCGCGGCGCTGACGCTGGCCGCCTGCGGCGACGAGCCGCCGCTTCCGGGCGCCGGTACGATGACGGTGACCGTCGCGTCGCCGAACTCCGCCGAGGGCGCGGCCCTCGTCACCGTGACCGGACCCGGCATCACCGGGGTCACCTCGACCGGCCTCCAGGTCTACGGCGAGGTCGTCGGCCAGACCGCGACCGTCGTGGTGATCGCGGAGCCGGCCGGAGAGCTCTCCTTCGGCGTCACGGTCGAAGACACGACGGCGACGTTCACCGGCGCGCTGCTCGAGGTCGCGAGCCCCTTCGACCTGCCGCGCTCCACCCTGGCCGACTACAGCGTCGAGGTGAGGCGATGAGCACGCGTTGGCTGGCCGTCGGTCTCGTATTCCTGGGCTCGGGCCTTGGAGCACCCGCGGCCGTCGCGCAGGACATCGAGGCCGTCGCCGAAATGCGTGGGCTCCGCCTTCCCGACGCGTACTACCGCCGGGTGGCGCAGGACCCGATGGCCTTCCGGCTCCCCAACGGCCTCTTCCGGGCGGGACCCTCGGGCGTCGAGCAGGTCCGGCCGGTCAGCGGCACGCACCGGGTCGTCGTCCTGCCCGCGCTCTTCGGTGACTCCCCCGAGCCGCACGTGACGCGTGAGATGATCCAGGGCGCGCTCTTCGACGGCCCCGCACCCTACGGCACGATCACCGAGGCGTACACCGAGATCTCACGCGGCCAACTCACGCTGCTGGGCGACGTGCTCCCGTGGGTGCGTACCTCGCGACCGATGATCGAGGCGGTGGGCACGGAGAACGGCCTCGGCGCCGACTCCGACCTCGGACCCTACTTCATCGAGGCGCTGTCGCTTGCGGACCCGGACGTGGACTTCGGGCAGTACGACAACGACGGCCCGGACAACCAGCCCAACAGCGGTGACGACGACGGCTTCGTCGACGCGATGGTCTTCGAGTACCTGGAGATCGCGGGGTCCTGCGGGGGCCCGTCGATCTGGCCGCATCGCTTCGGGATCGCGCCCTGGAACGACGGCGCTCCGTACCAGACCGACGACCCGCGTCCGGGCGGTGGCTTCGTTCAGGTGAACGGCTACATCACGCAAAGCGCCACCGCGTGCGACGGCATCGAGATCCAGACCGCGAACACGATCGCGCACGAGTACGGACATGTCCTGGGCCTCCCGGACTTCTACCACCCCACGGCTTCGGGAGGCGCGTTGGGACGGCGCTGGGTGCTGGGTTGCTGGGAGCTCATGGCCGCCGGCTCGTGGGGATGTGGGCCGCATGCGGAGAGCAGGGATCCCTTCGGGCCCACGCACCTGTCGGCTCGCAACAAGAACCTCCTGGGTTGGCTGAGCTTCACGGACGTCCCGCTCGGGGGCGTGGTGGAGCAGGAGTTCGTGCTGAACCCGGTGCAGTCGTCGGCTCGTCGGCGATGAGCAACGACGGCTCGTTGGCGATGGCCATCGCGATCATGGC
>JAHEKM010000110.1 GCA_024638325.1 Gemmatimonadota bacterium
CGGTCGGTGGGCCCGGATGGGGGATTCTCGTCGCCGGAGGGGTCGCGGCCGGCCTGACCGGCGTGCTCGCCATCCGTACCTTCGTGGCGATGCTGGCGCGGCGGTCCTTTCACCTGTTCGCTCCCTACTGCTGGACCGTCGGCGCGCTCTTCCTGGGGTACCTCTGGCTGCGATGAGCGCCGACTCTCTGACCCATTGGGGTGGAGAGCCCGTCGCGACGCTGCGGGAGCTGTGGGGCGTGCCGACCGTAGAGGCGTACGAGCGCCTGAGCTCCACGAACGACCGCGCGAAGGAGCTCGCAGCCGAGCCGGGCCACACCTTCGCGGTCGTCGTGGCGAATCAGCAGACTGCGGGGCGGGGAAGGCGCGGCGCGAGCTGGCACTCCCCACCCGGGAGCGGTCTGTGGATGTCCGTCGTCCTGCCGAGCGCGCCCGCGCTGCACCTTCCGCTCCTCGTGGGCCTGGCCGCCGCCCAGGCGATCGACGGCCTCGAGCCGACCGAGCGCAGCGTGCGCGTCGGCATCGAGTGGCCCAACGACCTCGTGGTGGGCTCCCGAAAGCTCGGGGGCATTCTCTGCGAAGGCGCGGGCGACGCGGCCGTCGCCGGTATCGGCATCAACGTCCGCACGCCCGCGGGCGGGTTCCCGGAAGAGCTGACGGGGCGCGCGACATCACTCGAAGAGCAGGGCGCCAAGGCAATGTCACATAACACGTTGTGCGGCCTGATCGTATCCGCACTCGAACGGCTCCTGGCCCGTCCGAGCCCGCGCCTGGAGCCTGAGGTGCTCGCCGATCTCCGGGCTCGCGATGCGCTCGCCGACCGCCCGGTCCTCACTGAAGAGCACGGCCCGGGCACGGCCCGCGGCATCGAGGCCGACGGAGCGCTCGTCCTGGAGCGACCGGACGGGTCGCGGGTACGCGTCCTGGCCGGCAGTGTCCGTCCCGCATAGATCGGAGTCGTCACCCCAACGCCGGTGGTCACGTCATCACCCCGGAGGTCAGTCTTGCAGCTCGTCGTCGACGTCGGAAACACCGAGACCGTCCTGGGACTGGCCGAGACCGTCACGGAGGTCACGGCACACTGGCGCATCAGCTCGGGGGTACCGCGCACGTCCGACGAGCTGACCGCGCTCATCCGCGCGCTGCTGGCCGGCGACGGCGTCGACCCCTCACGGATCCGGCGCGGCGTCGTCGGCTCCGTGGTTCCTTCGGTGAACCACGTGTGGACCGAGACCCTCGAGCAGATCATCGGCGCCGAGGCGCTGGCGGTGGGTCCGGCGTCCGAGCTCTCCATCGAGCTGGACGTCGAGGAGCCCATGTCGGTGGGAGCCGACCGGATTGCCAATACCCTCGCCGCGCGTGAGCTCTACCACCGCGACTCCATTGTCGTGGACCTCGGGACCGCCACCACGTTCGACTGCATCACGCACGACGGGGTCTTCCTCGGCGGCGTGATTTCGCCCGGGGTGCCGGCCGGTCTCGAGTGGCTCGCGGCGCGGACGGCCAAACTCCCCCTGGTGGAGCTCCGCCCCCCGCAGGTGGTGATCGGCCGCCGCACGGAAACCTGTATCCAGAGCGGGGTCTTCTACCAGGCGGTCGAAGGGGTCGACGGCATCGTGCGGCGGATCAAGGAGGAGTGGGGTAAGCCGGACGTCTGCGTCGCCGTGACGGGGGGCTTCGCCACGACCATCGGTCCGCACCTCACCGGCGTCGACGCCATCGAGCCGTTCCTGACCCTCTACGGGCTCGCAATGGCCGGTGAGGAGCTGTCGCGTTGAGCGATTCGGCCCCCGTCGCGGGCGGTTGCCCGAGGTCGCTACCTTTGGCGACCTTCGACGATTCTCCGACCCAGGCCCGATGACGCTTTCCCCCGTATTCCGCTCCGACGACGCGGTCCGTCTCCTCGCCGAGCACGGCGTGTGGACCCGTATGGCGGGCGACATGGAGGCCCAGGCCGACGCGGTCCGGCGCCTCTACCGGGACCTCGAGGGACTCCTGGGCGAGGAGTTCCGCAAGGAGCCTCCCCACGTCCCCTCCGCCAGCGAGGTGTCGAGCGAGGCGGGCCTAAACTTCCTGCAGGAATACTTCTTCCTGATCCTGTTCCGCTCGATCTTCGCGTCGCTGGGCGTGCCCGAAGAGCGGCTCCGCTTCTACACGGAGCTGAACTTTTGCATCAAGGGCACGATCACAGCGGCCGACAACATCTTCGACGACCAGGCCAAGACGCTGCTGCCCCTGGCCGAGCAGTCCGGCGCGCGCTTCATGTCGATCCTGCAGCTCATGTCGTTCGAGCGGCTGCTGAGGGGCGTGCTCGATCGTGGTGAGCAGGCCGGAGTGCTCACTCGTGAGCAGGGGGCCGAGGTACAGCGGGGGCTGCTGAACCGCATGGCCGCCATCGGCACGCTGGAGGGCTCCGAGGAAGGCGGGGTGGACGACATCCCGCCGCCCGAGGAGATGGTCGACTCGGTCCACCGAGTGAGGGGCGGGGCGCTCTTCGCGCTGGCCTTCACAGCTCCGTCCCTGCTCGAGGAGGGGGAAATCGGCTCGAAGCTGCAGGCGGCCGAGCGGGCCGTGGCACAGCTCGGTACCGCGTTCCAGATCGTGGACGACCTGACGGACTTCGAGTTCGATGTCGGCCGCCGTAGCCACAACCTGCTCGTCGCCCAGATCCACCACCTCGGGTCGGGTCCGGAGCGCGCCGCCTTCCGGGGCTTCTGGACCGGTAAGGCGATGGAGTCCGGCGACGTCGAGCACCTCTTCGGGGAGTCGGCCCGCGCGGTCCTCGAGCGGGCCTACGTGGAGGCCCGGGAGTCGTTCAAGGGCCTGCAGGACGTCGGATTCTGGTTCGATCCGGCGTTGGCCGACGACGTCGTGCGCGCGATCGTCGGTCTCGACGGGGTCGCGCGTATGGCCGCGATCTCGGCTCCCGAGTAGGTCGCTCAGGCCGGGCCTCCCGACCGGGACGCCTCCCCCGAAATCCCCCGTGATTCCGTGGGTTCCGGCGCTTGACATGCCGCTCAAGACCACGAGATTACCTCCCAGTGTTAGCACTCCATGGACCTGAGTGCTAACAGGTGGCACGCAGTACAAAATTCTCAATTCAAGGCCCAATCACGCAGGAGGAGGACCTGATGGCCAAGACCAAGGCAAAGGTCGATGTGAAGCCGCTGGCTGATCGCGTTGTCGTGAAGCCTCTCGACGAGGCGGAGCAGATGCGCGGCGGGCTTTACATCCCCGACACCGCGAAGGAGAAGCCCTCGCAGGGTGAGATCATCGCGGTCGGGCCCGGCAAGCTCTCGGACGAGGGCGCCCGGCTCGAGCTCGATGTGAAGGTCGGCGACAAGGTGCTGTACGGGAAGTACAGCGGCACGGATGTCACGCTCAGCGGTGAGGAATACCTGATTCTCCGCGAGTCCGACATCCTCGCGATCGTCTCGTAAGCCCCACGCAATCGATTTAGGAGATACCAATCATGGCAGCGAAGGATCTGGTGTTCGACGTCGAGGCTCGGGCAAAGCTCAAGTCCGGTGTCGACAAGCTCGCGCAGGCCGTCAAGGTCACGCTCGGCCCCAAGGGCCGGAACGTCGTCCTCGACCGTAAGTTCGGTTCGCCGACCGTCACCAAGGACGGCGTATCGGTAGCGAAGGAAATCGAGCTCGACGACCCCGTCGAGAACATGGGTGCACAGATGGTCAAAGAGGTCGCGACCAAGACCTCCGACGTCGCCGGTGACGGCACGACGTCCGCGACCGTTCTCGCTCAGGCAATCTTCGGCGAGGGGCTGAAGAACGTCACCGCAGGCACCAACCCCATGGGCATCCGCCGCGGCATCGACAAGGCCGTGGAGAAGGTCGTCGCCGAGCTCGGCAAGATGTCGACGGCGACCAAGGGCAAGGAGGACATCGCCCAGGTCGGCGCCATCAGCGCCAACAACAACGCCGAGATCGGCGACCTCATCGCGGACGCGATGGACAAGGTCGGCAAGGACGGCGTCATCACGGTCGAGGAGGCCCGCGGCCTCGAGACCACGCTCGAGACGGTCGAGGGCATGCAGTTCGACCGCGGTTACCTGTCGCCGTACTTCGTGACGGATCCGGAGCGGATGGAGGCGGTCCTCGAGGATCCCATGATCCTCATTCACGACAAGAAGGTCTCGTCGATGAAGGACCTGCTCCCCATCCTCGAGAAGGTCGCTCAGATGGGTAAGCCCCTCCTGATCGTGGCCGAGGACGTCGAAGGTGAGGCGCTCGCCACGCTCGTGGTGAACAAGCTCCGTGGCACTTTGAAGGTCGCCGCAGTGAAGGCGCCCGGCTTCGGCGATCGCCGCAAGGCCATGCTCCAGGACATCGCGGTCCTGACGGGCGGCCAGGTGATCAGCGAGGAAGTCGGCTTCAAGCTCGAGAACGCCGTCGCCAGTGATCTCGGCAGCGCCAAGCGCGTCGTGATCGACAAGGACAACACGACGGTCATCGACGGCGCGGGTGAGAGCGACAAGATCAAGGGCCGGATCGAGGAGATCCGCGTCGCGATCGACAAGAGCACGTCGGACTACGACCAGGAGAAGCTCCAGGAGCGGCTCGCGAAGCTGGCCGGTGGTGTGGCGGTCATCAACGTCGGTGCCGCGACCGAGAGCGAGATGAAGGAGAAGAAGGCGCTCGTCGAGGACGCGCTGCACGCCACGCGTGCGGCCGTCGAAGAGGGCATCGTGCCTGGCGGCGGCGTTGCGCTGCTGCGGGCGCAGGCTTCTCTCGACAAGCTCAAGCTCGACCGCGAGGACGAGCAGATCGGCGTGCACATCCTGCAGCGCGCGCTCGAGCACCCCATCCGGCAGATCGCCGAGAACGCAGGTGCCGAGGGCAGCATCGTCGTCGAGAAGGTCCGGAGCGGGAAGGGTGGCTTCGGCTACAACGCCCAGACCGAGGTCTACGAGGACCTGGTCGAGGCCGGCGTCATCGACCCGACCAAGGTCGTCCGCACGGCGCTTCAGAACGCAGCCTCCATCGCGGGACTGCTGCTGACCACCGAGGCGGTGGTCGTGGAGATCCCCGAGGAGACCCCGCCCCCGATGCCGGGCGGCGGCGGCATGGGCGGGATGTACTAGGTTAGCGACACGCGGTAGCGCGTCGCTAACCGCGCCGGCAGGTTGCCGACGCCGCGGTCTTCTGGGTGGCGAGTCCACTCGGTCGCGCGGTGTCGGCAACCTGCCTCGTGGGGCGTTCGCCTTCGGCGTCGCCCACGGAGGGCTACCGGGTCTGACTGCTTCGGCGGTCGGGCCCGGTTTTCGTTCTGTGGGGCGCGGTCCGCCTTCTGTCCTAGAGAAGAATCCCTAGGGCGCCACCGAGGAGCAGGGCGGTCAGGACGAGGTAGGCAACACCCACAGCGCCGGTCCTGACGGCCGCCCGCCAACGCTCTATGTCATATGCGCGGGCGATCGATGCCACCGAGAACACAACCACGCCCAGCACGAACAGCGTGGTCGCAATGACCTCCCAGACTCCCCCGAGAGATTGGAGCGGTGTGGTAAGGACTGCGGCCAGGAACGCAGCGACGTGAATGTGCACCGCGATGACCAGGTCAGCTACGAACGGCCGGCGCCGGAGATTGGCCCAATGGAGGAGCGCACCGAAAAGTGGCACCAGGACGACTATGGTCACGCCCGGTAGGCTCTCGGCAAAGACTTGTGTGGCCAACCGCATGTCCGTCTCGACCGCCGTCGATTCGGTGACCCCCTCGACGAAGACCTGCGTGAAAGCTTCCAGTAGGTTGCCCGGCACAGTAGCCGGCCACGCGACGAAGAAGACAAGGGCAGCGACTACATAGAGCCTCAATGGACTCACGAACGACGCACGCCGACCGCGGAGCCATTCCGTTGTCAGGTGCCCGGGTGGCCAGGCGAGTGCACGGAGCGTCCGCGGCAACTTCCCGTCGAGCTCGAGGGTCTCTGAGAAGGCGTCACGGATCACCGCACGCAGGGTCGGGAGCAAATCGCCTTGTTCCTGCCCGCATCTGGAGCAGAAGCGATCAGGAGCGGGCTGGTCGCAGTTGGGGCACCGTTCGGCGACCGCGCCCGGCTCTTCTATGAGGCCTCTCCGGAATGCCCCGCCGCATCGCAACCCGGGCTCATGGGACGACCGGTACGAGGAGGTGGGCATCGTAGACCCCGCCGACGTGAACCACATGTACGCCGGTGTTGACGCTGCTGTTGTGCTCAATGGCGCCCGCGCCGGGGAGCTCGGTCCCTTGGATCCTCAGCTCAATCGATTCGCCGCGACGGAACAACGTACTCGACGGGAGGATCTCGAGCTCTGTCGCCACCCTCTCACCGGGCTGAAGCTTGAGTTCCTCGACATGACGCAGGAACGGTCGTGATTCCGTGCTCAGGTCGTCGTCCAACTCCCGACGGGACACCCTCAGCCACCCCCCCGCGACATGGCCGTACTCCACATCGTCGTAGCCAACGAACGGAATCTGATTCCCTCGGCGGTCCAGCTTGCTGACCCCAACAAACAGATCCATGTCGCCTGCGTCTTCTGCCTCCACCCACAATCTCAGCTTCATTCCCCCTGTGAGTTCGGTGTCTTGCTCGAAGGTATGTGTGAAGGTCAGGGGGTTACCGGTCTGCGTCGGGGGGTAGCGGAACGCGGTCTCCTCCTCCTCAGCAGTGAGGCTCAGAGTCCGGTCGGCTCGAAGAAAGAGCCTCGTGAGCGCGACGTCGGAGGGCGGCCACGAGTCGGTGTATATGATGTCGCCGTCGTAGAATCCCCGCCGTCGCTCGTAGCGCACTCGGGAGACGTCCGGCATGCCGTTATCCAAGCCCTTGAGGAAGTGGTCGAAGAACCTACGCTGACGCTCGAGCGAGTCGCGTGAGTAGTAGTACTCCCACTTCTTGCGACCATGCACGTCGAGCCATTTCTGTTCCGACCCGAGCTGCTCGTACCCGAGCAACGTGCCTCGGGTGTGGAGACCCTGGTCGGGCCAGCTCGTAATGACGTACGCGGGGACGGTAATGGCCGCGAGATCAGGGATCATCGATTCCCAGAAGTCGTCGAAGAAGGGCCGTTCCCGCGCTTCTTCGGCGAAGTTGTTCACCAAGGTCGCTGCCGGGTTCTTGGCCCGCAGGATCCGGAACTCCGTCCACGGCTCGGCAAACACGTGGGGGATGCCGCCATGTCGAATCGCGTCACGATAGAGATCGGTCAGGCCTTCCGCCGGCATGATCGCCTTGAGGCTGGGCGGGTTCATGGCCGCGACCGGCCATTGGCTCATCGCGAAATACGACACTCCGCTGAGGCCGACGTTGCCGTTGCTCCATGACTGCACGCCTGCCCATTCAATGAGGTCATAGAAGGCGCTGGCTTCGATGGGTCCGAAGAGGTCGAGGTTGCCTTCGGAGCGAACGGCCCCGGGGCTGTCGGCCGCGATCACCACGTAGTCGTAGTGCACCCAGTACGCAGGATCCGGCGTCTCGAACGCCGCATACTCCGACACACTGATCTGACCGTTCTCGAAGATGCCACTGTATTCGGCGGGGAGGTCGTCCTTGCCGTAGGGCCCCATGCTGATGAGGACGGGGAACCGCCCAGGCTTGTTCGGTCGATAGATGTTGGTGGCGATCCGGCCGGCGCTGGTCTCGACCCAGACGTCTTGCTCGACAACCAGGTCATCGACCTGTTCGGGTGCTTGAGCGTGGGCGGACGATGCCACGACCCACCAGGCGAGTGCCACGTGTGCAGTGCGGCCCGTCAAACCGTAACGCATGGTCGGCGCTCCTTGGTGGTTGCTCGCGAGACTGCTTGACCGGCAATGCATCTCGAGACATTGTCATACATGATTGACAATCAACGAACACCCTGCCGACGGGGTCGTCAACTATGAGTGACAAAACTCGACCGCAACCGAGGCCCGTCAACATCAAAGGCCTTGTCCAAGACCTCGGGGAGCAGCTGGATGCACGCATGGCCGAGATGCGCGCAGACACCCCATTCGGCGCCGTCCGGCCGTCGGACGCGAAAACGTTCATGCTGGCGTCGCGACACCCACGCACCGTGTCTGAAATCGCACGAGCCCTGGGCGTTTCCCGGCAGGCGACTCACCGCTCGATCCAGCGGCTGATGGACCGCGGTGTCATCGAGCTCAGACCGGCGCCCGGCAGTCGGCGCGACAAGATCGCGGTGGTGACCGAGGCAGGCCACCTCGCCAGGGAAGAGGTCGCGCAGCAACTCGAAGCTCTAGAAGCAGAACTCGAGGCGCTGGTCGGGATTGAGCGGTTGGAGGCCCTGAGGCAGATTCTGCTCGATCTCACGCGGGCCGGGGCGCAGCAGCCCGACAGCTAAGGCGCCGACGGTGACTGCTCGTCCTCCGGTAGCGCGTCGAACTCGGCTCGTTTGGCCTCCAACCACCTCTGCATCTCAGCGGGATCGGACTTCTGGGACTTCATGTCCCGCATCGCCTGCAGGTGCGCCTGATCTTGCTTCTGGAACATCTCCATGCCGTGTTGCTTGCTGAGCTCGGCCATCTCGTCGAACGAGGCCGCGTGGAACTCGAGGTCGCACGCACCGCCTAGCTGCCTGCAGGTCATCGTCTTCATCGTCGCCTCCCGGCGATCAGATAGGGACTGAACTGGGGATTACTTGCGCCACAGCGGAAACACGGCGCGTCCGGCAGTCGAAAGGGGATTTCGGCTCGCTCGGAACACGCCCTGGTGGACGGCGCGGACTTCCTCGATGGACGTGAATGCTTCGGGATGATGCGCCTCGACAATGTCCATGTACTGTTCCGCGTCCACGCGTTTCACGACGCTGAAGATCACGTTGACGTCACCGGAGCCGCCGGCACCTCGGACGCTGGTCACCCCGAATCCGCACGCCCGCAGCGCGGACACCATGCTGCCCGTATCCTCCTCGGTGATCGTGCGGATCATGCGCCTGCCGAGCGCGAGCCGCTCTTCGATGCGCAGCCCGGCGAAGACCCCGGTCGCGAATCCCCCCGCGTAGGCTACGTAGTACGCCACGTTCGTGAGGTTCAGAACCAGCTGGCTGATCGCGAACAGCCAGATGAGCATCTCCACGAAGCCGATCAGCGGGGCGAGGTTCTTCTCGCCGCGCGAGATGAAGGAGATGCGCAGCGTCCCCAGGCTGACGTCCGCGACTCGAGCGAAGAAGATCAGGACGGCGCCGGCCCAGACGGGCCAGGTGCCGAAGTCTATGAACAAGGCGACATCTCCAGGTGGGCTGGCCGTCTTCCTTTCCGGCTGTGGTCGCGGGCCGAAACATAGCCGCGCCGCACGGCGCTCGCCGAGACGGCCCATCGAGGCATCTCACCGCCCCGCTGGAGGCGTTGATTCACGGATGTGAGAGCAAACGCAACTCCAACGGTGGTCGTGCGCATCGACCGAAGCGCCGGTCGCCTAGAGGTCGAACTGTTGCCTGGGTTCGAGCCTGCCGACCTACGCCGGATCCGTGAGCTGACCGGGCGGCGCTGGGACCCGAAGCGACGCGTGTGGCGCGTGCCGGGAGTCGCGGAACCGCTCCGATCCATCGTGGAGTGGTTCGGAAGCGCGCGTGTGACCGTGGAGGAGCACGCGCCGACCTTGGAGGCGGTGCCCGACCCCCTGGAGTCGGTGCGCCAGGCGATGCTGCTCCGGGGGTACAGCCGCGGGACCCGGAAGGTCTACCTCGGCCACATCAGACGGTTCTTCGAGTGGTACGGGAAGGGTGCGGAGCTTCCTCCCCCCGAGCCCGCTGTAACTGTCCGCGCGTACGTCGTCGGACTCGTCGAAGGGAGGGGCCTTTCGAGGTCCTCTCACAACCAGGTCGTGAGCGCCCTCCGATTCCTCTGCGAGGCCGTGTGGGACCAGCCGAGCCTGGCGCTCGAGCTGCCCCGCCCGCGGAAGGAGCGTCGACTTCCCCGGGTGCTCAGCCCCTCCGAGGTAGCGCGCGTGATCGGTCAGGCCCGCGGCCTCAAGCACCGCGCTCTGCTCATGCTCCTCTACTCCGCGGGGCTCCGCGTCGGCGAAGTGGTGCGCCTACGTCCCACCGACCTCGACACCGAGCGGCGCCTCATCCTCGTCCGCCAAGGGAAGGGCAGGAGAGACCGATACACGCTGCTGGCGCACAAGGCCGCCGAAGCCGTCCGGATCTATCTCACTGCCTTCCCGAGCGAGCAGTGGCTGTTCCCCGGCGCCCGCCCAGGGCGGCACCTCACGACCCGTTCCGCTCAAAGGGTCGTCACCGACGCGGCCCGAGCCGCTGGCCTCACCAAGCGCGTGACTGCCCACATGCTGCGCCACAGCTTCGCCACCCATCTGCTCGAGCGCGGCACCAACCTGCGCATCATCCAAGAGCTCCTCGGCCACCAGACCTCCCGCACGACCGAGATCTACACCCATGTC
>JAHEKM010000111.1 GCA_024638325.1 Gemmatimonadota bacterium
CGCATTACTTCGTTGGGCTCCGCGCCGCTCGCTGCGACGTGCGTACTCAATACGTCTCGCTCTCGGTGCTCGCCCGCCTCGTACTGCATGCAATCTGAGGCGTCTGGTCCCTTCTAGTCCTGCTCACAGGGGCAGCCGCGCCTCCGCCTCCCTTGTAGCTTCTCGGCCATGATCAAGCTCCGAGACCTCGAGAAGTCCTACAGGTCGGGTGCCGGTGAGACGTTCGTGCTGCGGCGGATCTCCGAGGAGATCGGCAAGGGCGAGTTCGTCACGATCATGGGGCCGTCCGGGGCCGGGAAGTCGACCCTGCTCGCGATCCTGGGGATGCTCGACGGGGACTGGCGGGGCGAGTACTACCTGATGGGCGAGCCGGTGCACGCCATGAAGCCGCGCGCGCGCATCGAACTCAACAAGCGCTACGTCGGCTTCGTCTTCCAGCAGTATCACCTGCTCGACGACCTGAACGTGTACGAGAACCTGGAGATCCCGCTCTCGTACCGGAACGTGCGTCGAAAGGAGCGGCAAGCGATCGTGGCGGACACGCTGGACCGCTTCAGCATCGTCGGCAAGAAGGACCTGTATCCCAGCCAGCTCTCGGGCGGGCAGCAGCAACGGGTCGCCGTGGCGCGGGCCGTGATCGCGGAACCCGCAGTGATCCTCGCCGACGAGCCGACTGGGAGCCTACACTCGAGTCAGGGCCGTATGATCATGGACCTCCTCAAGCAGCTGAACGAGGACGGCACTACGATCATTCAGGTGACACACAACGAGGAGTACGCGAGATACGGCGACCGCATCATCCAGCTCAAAGACGGGTGGATCGTCGACGAGTAGGGATTCGGCACGGACGGAGCGCTCGGGTCCGGTGAGCGGCCATGTTCTGGTCGCAGACGACCAGCCCGATGTGCTGGAAGCGCTTCGCCTTCTGCTCAAGGCGGAGGGGTTCGAGATCTCGGCTGCGGCGTCGCCCGCCGACGTGCTCTCATCGGTCGAGCGCGGTGACTTCGACCTCGCGCTGATCGACCTGAACTACACGCGCGACACCACCTCCGGTAAGGAGGGACTCGACCTGCTCACCACCCTGAGCGCCCTCGACAGCACGTTACCCGTGGTGGTCATGACGGCGTGGGGCAGCGTCGAGGGCGCGGTGGAGGCAATGCGGCGCGGGGCGCGCGACTACATCGAGAAGCCCTGGGACAACGAACGGCTACTCGCCACGATCCGGACCCAGGTCGCTCTCGCCCGTGCGCTCCGTAGGGGTCAGCTGCTGGAGGGAGAGAACCGGCGGCTCAAGGGCGAAGGGGCGCCGGAGCTCATCGCCGCGTCGGAGGCGATGAAGCCGGTGGTCGAATTGATCGAGCGCGTCGGGCCGTCCGACGCGAACGTGCTCATCGTGGGCGAGCACGGGACCGGGAAGGAAGTGGTGGCGCGCTGGCTCCATGCCGTGTCGCGACGAGCGGAGCATGCGTGGGTGGCCGTCAACGCGGGCGGCTTCAGCGAGGGGGTCTTCGAGAGCGAGCTCTTCGGACACGTAGAGGGCGCGTTCACCGATGCGAAGGCGGACCGCGTCGGCTGCTTCGAACTCGCACACGGGGGCACGCTCTTCCTCGACGAGATCGCCAACGTGCCGCCCCAGCAGCAGGCCAAGCTCCTGCGCGTGCTGGAGACGCGCGAGATCCAGCGCGTGGGCTCGTCCAAGGTGCGGCGAGTGGACGTGCGTGTCGTCTCGGCCACGAACGCCAACCTGGGCGAGCTCGTAGCCGAGGGGCACTTCCGGGAGGACCTCCTCTATCGGCTGAACACGGTCGAGATCCGGGTGCCGCCGCTCCGCGAGCGCCGGGAGGACGTCCCGGCCCTGGCCACACACTTCCTCGAGGAGGAGGCCGGCCGGTACGGACGGTCCCTGCAGGGGTTCAGTGGTGCGGCCATGGACGCGCTCATGGCCCACCCCTGGCCGGGCAACGTCCGCGAGCTGCGGCACGCGGTCGAGCGATCGGTCCTGATGGCACGCGGCAACGTGATCGAGCCCTCCGACTTGGGGCTGCGTCGCCGCGAAGAGGGTCCGCCGGCCCTGGAGGAGCTCACGCTGGAGGACGCCGAACGCCTGATGATCGAGCGGGCGCTCGAGCGTCACCAGGGCAACGTGAGCAGGGCGGCGGAGTCCCTGGGCCTGAGCCGCAGCGCGCTGTACCGGCGTCTGCAGCGGCGCGACGAGTAGGACGCGACATGCGCTGGTGGAGGCGGCTCGGGCACGACCGCCGGATACTCGTGTTGACGTTCTTGCTGGGCCTCCCGGGCACCGGCTCGGCCATCGTGCTTCTCTGGATCGGCGGCTACGCGGGAACCGTACGCTGGACCGTAGCGGCACTGCTCGTCCTCGCGTGGCTCGCCCTCGCGATCGTGCTTCGGGAGCAGGTCGCGCGTCCCCTCGGCACGCTCGCCAACATGCTGGCCGCGCTCCGGGAGGGCGACTTTTCGATCCGGGCGCGCATCACGGACGCCTCCGATCCGCTGTCGCTGGTCCTGATGGAGGTCAACGCCCTCGAGGAGCTGCTCCGCAACCAACGACTGGGGGCGGTCGAGGCGACGGAGACGCTCCGTAAGGTTCTGGAGGCCATCGATGTAGCGGTCTTCGCGTTCGATCCCGATGAGACGTTGCGACTCGTGAATCGGGCCGGCGAGCGGCTCCTCGGTCAGCCCGCCGACCGCCTCACGGGGCGCAGTGCGCGGGAACTCCGCCTCGACGACGCACTAGGCGGACCGGCGCCGCGCACACTCGAGGTCTCCTTTCCCGGCGGCACCGGCCGCTGGGAGCTGCGCCGGAGCGTCGTCCGGCAGGAGGGCTTCCCGCTCCAACTGCTGGCGCTGTCCGACCTGAGCCGCGCGCTCCGCGAAGAAGAGCGGCAGGCCTGGAAGCGCATCATCCGGGTGCTCTCGCACGAGATCAACAACTCGCTCGCGCCCATCAAGTCGATTGCCGGCAGCCTGCGCAGTGTCATGGGGCGACACCGGGTCCAACCGGAGTTGGGCGAGGACCTGGAGCGCGGGCTCGACGTCATCTCGAACCGGGCCGAGTCCCTGGGCCGGTTCATGGCCTCGTACGCCACGCTCGCCCGTCTTCCCCAGCCGACGCTCGAGCCGGTCGAGGTGGGCGCGCTGGCCCGCGGAGTGGCCGACCTGGAGACCCGGCTGCCCGTGGACATCGTCGAGGGGGACGCGGTCACGCTCGCGGCCGACCCGGACCAGCTCGAGCAGGCCCTGATCAATCTCGTGCGCAACGCGGTGGACGCGACGCTGGAGGCGGGTGGGAGTGGTGTCCGTATCCGCTGGGTGCGGCGTTCGGGGGCCCTGCACCTGCTTGTCGAGGACGAGGGCCCGGGCTTGGCCGACACCGGCAACCTCTTCGTGCCATTCTACACGACGAAGCCCGGTGGGTCCGGGATCGGCCTCGTTCTGACCCGTCAGATCGCCGAGGGACACGGGGGGACGCTGGAGCTGGAAAACCGGTCGGAGGGCAGGGGCGCCCGTGCGCGCCTTGTGCTTCCGACCGACCTCGGTGGCTGACACAGCGCCTCCTGGCCGGGGTCGATCCCCAGACTTTTCAGTGGTTTTTTCGTGGCCGATGCCGTTACCTTGGACCCGACATGTGTACCGCCAGGTGAGGCGCGTCTCGCCCGTGCCGTTCGCGCTCTTCGCCCGGAGCATAGGCACGCGGCCTTCCGCCAAAGGGGTGTGTCCGTTTGCAGCATCGGCCCATCAAAGTTCTTCTGGTCGAGTCCGACGAGTCGTATCTCGAGGAGCTCCAGGGCGGCCTCACTCAGGGTCACCAGGATGCCCTCGAATTCGAGTCGGTCGGAGAGTTGAGCCAAGCGCTCGCCAGACTGAGCCAGGGCGGCTTCGACGCGATCCTCATGTCTTTGGATCTGCCGGACAGCTCCGGCATGGTGACGTTCGATCGCGCCTACGCGTTCGCGCCCGACGTCCCCATTGTCGTGCTCACGGAGGAGCCCGACGAGGAAACGGCTGTGGCAACGGTTCAGGGGGGTGCGCAGGACTACCTGGTGAAGTCCGAGATCACGGCCACGATGCTGGTGCGCGCCGTGCGGCACGCCATCGAGCGTCACCGGCTGTTCTCCGCGCTCAGAAGCCTGTCTCTGATCGACGATCTCACCGGGCTGTACAACCGCCGGGGATTCAGTGACCTCGGTGAGCAGTACCTCAAGCTCGCCCGCCGGTCCGGGCGCGGGGTCACAATGGTGTTCCTGGATCTCGACCGCTTCAAGACCATCAACGACTCGCTCGGCCATCACGTCGGGGATCGGGCGCTCCTGAAGGTGGCCGATATTCTCCGTGCGACCTTCCGGCGCTCCGATATCATCGCCCGTCTCGGCGGCGACGAGTTCGGGGTGCTGGCGCTCAAGGCGGCAGACGAGAGCTCCGAGTTGCTGGTCGAGCGCCTCCGCGAGAGCGTGGAGGACTTCAACGACTCCAGTCCCGAGCCTTATCAACTCTCGATTTCCATCGGCATGGCGCACCACGACGACGATGTGAGAGTGCGCTTGGACGACATGGTCGCCGAGGCGGACAGCGCGATGTACCGCGAGAAGCACGGTAAGAAGGCTGCGGCCCTGAGGGAGCGATGAGCGACGACACCCCTCAGACCGAGACTCCTCGGGTCGAAGCGCCCGAGATGGACCTGCCCGACGCCGAGGAAGCGGCCGTGCCGACCGAGAGCGCAGAAGTCGAGCGGGCGCGGGGCGCCGTGCACTGGTTGGTTCGCATCGCCGAGCGCGCAGGCTTCGGCGACCGCGAGCGCCCCGACATCGGGCCGGGGGCCCCGGCGCCGGATGCCTGGTCTGCGGTGACGAAGACGTATGACATCACGGACGCTCAGCTGGCGGATCTCGTGGCCGAGTACTTCCGGCTGGACGTGGCCGACATCAACATGGCGGACCCGAACGCCACGCTGCTGATCCCCGAGACCATGGCGCGGAAGCACCTCATCTTCCCGCTTCACGAGGACGACAGGCACCTGGTGGTCGCGACCTGCGATCCGACCAATGTCGAGGCGGAGCGGGCGCTCGGGTTCAGCACGGGGCGCACGCCGCTCTTCGCCGTGGCCGCGCCGCGCACCATCCAGGACGCGCTCGACCAGCGCTTCTCGCCCGAGAAGGCCGTCGACGCCCTGCTCGGTGGACTCGCCGACGATGTGTCGGAGGACGCGGTCAAGCTCGTCGAGGAGATGGGCCCGGAGTCCATCAGCGAGGACGACGTGAGCGCGACTCCGGTCGTGAAGCTCACGAACCTCATCATCCGCGATGCCATCACACAGGGTGCGAGCGACATCCACGTGGAGCCCGGCCGGAAGTTGGGCGCGGTCCGCTACCGCGTCGACGGGGTGCTGCGCAAGCACATGGACCTGCCGATGGCCGCGCTCAACCGGATCATCTCGCGGGTGAAGGTGCTCTCCAAGCTCGACATCGCGGACAGGCTGCGCCCACAGGACGGCAAGGCACGAGTGCAGGTGAAGGGTCGGGCGTACGACCTGCGCGTGTCGACGATTCCGGCGGGTGGAGCCGAGAAGTGCGTCATGCGTGTGCTCGATTCGAGCGCGGCGATGACGCTGGACGAGCTCGACATTCCCCTGGGCGAGCTCGAGAGACTGCGCGGCCTTCTGACCCACCGAAGCGGTATCGTTGTAGTCACCGGACCGACCGGCTCCGGCAAGACGACCACGCTCTATGGGGCACTGCGCGAGCTCGCCGACGGCAGGGTCAACATCATGACCGTCGAGGACCCGATCGAATACGAGCTCCCCGGCATCACGCAGACCCAGGTCCAGACCAAGCAGGGCATGACCTTCGCCGGCGCTCTCCGGGCCATGCTGCGCCAGGACCCCGATGTGATCCTGGTCGGTGAGATCCGCGACAAGGAGACCGCCCTCACCGCAGCCCAGGCCGCGATGACGGGCCACCTCGTGCTCACCACGGTTCACGCCAACGACGCGGTGAGCTCCATCGCGCGTCTGGCCGACATGGGTCTGCAGTACAGCACCATCGCGCAGACGCTCAGGGGCTCGATCGCGCAGCGCCTCCTCAGGCGCGTGTGCCCTTCGTGCGCCGAACCGGTTCGGGGGCAGCTCACGCCGGACGAGCAGCGTCTCACCGAACGACACGGGATCGAGCCCGTGGTCCGGGCGGTGGGGTGTCCCGACTGTGGTTTCACGGGATACCGAGGACGCCTGCCGGTCAACGAGGTGCTGGTCGGTGGTCCGCGCCTCGCGCAGGCCATCGAGCAGCGCAAGGGCTGGGCGACCCTCAGCCGGGTGGCGAGCCAGGGCGGTATGAGGAGCCTACACGACGTCGGCCTCGAGTGGGTCACGCAGGGCAAGACGACCCTGGTCGAGGTCGAGCGCGTGCTGGGACAGGGACTCGAAGAGGACGCGATGGAGGTCGAGAAGGGACCTCCGCGGATCCTGCTGGTGGACGACGACGAAGACGCCCGCCTCATGATGCGGTCCCTTCTGGAGAAAGAGGGCTACGAAGTGGAAGAGGCCGAGGACGGCCACCGCGCGCTGGACACCCTCAAGAACGATCAGGAGTACAATCTGATCATCCTGGACCTGCAGATGCCCGGTATGGAAGGGCGCGAGGTCCTCCAACAGATCAGGGGGTCGGTCGGGACGGCTGCGCTCCCGGTTCTGATCCGGACCGGCACCGGCTCCGACGCGCTCGAGGCGGAGCTCTTGGAGGCCGGGGCCGACGACTACGTGGACAAGTCCGTGGACGCGGACCGCTTCATCGCCCGAGTGCGCGCCGTCCTGCGCCGGGCTGTCTGACCCAGACTCCTTCCGGGGAAACCCCATGCAGCTACGACGTACCGGGCCCGTGGCCCTAGCCCTCGTCCTGTGCCTTCCTGCTCTGGCCGACGCGCAGTTCTCCGTCACTGGTCGGGGGGCGACGCTGACCGTCGGCGGCATGGTCCAGCCCCAGTACACGCTCTCCTCGCCGGACGCCGCGGACGACGACTTCCAGATTCGAAGATTGCGCTTGCGAGCCGAGATCTCGGTGAACGACTTCCTGGGCGGGCGCGTCCTGACCGAGTTCGGTGGCGGCCAGGGTCGCATTCTGGACGGCTACGTGCAGATGGACTTCTCCGAGGGCTTCGTGGCCTCGTTCGGCCAGTTCAAGCGCGCCTTCGACCTCTTCGAGCTGCCCAGCCCGGTGGACCTGCCCGAGATCGAACGCGACGGGGGCATCGAGGGGTTCTCTCCCTGTCCCGTGGTGGGCTCCATCTGCTCACACAGCCGCCTCACGGAGGCGCTCTCGTACGCGGGTCGTGACATCGGCGTCCGTGTCGCGGGCACGTCGGGCTCCCTCTCGTACATGGCGACGCTGACGAATGGCCCGGGTCTCAACTCGTCGGACGAGAACGACCGCAAGTCGGCGTCTGCCCGCGCGACCCTGGCTGTGAACGACAACGTGCGGGTGTCGGGCCAACTCGCGCTCCACGACTACGTGGCCCCCGACGGCAACGCGAACGCGCTGGCCTTCGGAGGGGACGTAGAAGTCGGAACCTGGCGCGACGGGCTTCACGTTCGCGGATCGGTGGTCGCGGGTGACAACTGGCGCGACCTGAGTGGCGCCAGCTTCGATCCCGCCATGTTTCTCACTTTCCAGGGCATCGTGACCTATTACGTACCCGTGGATGGGGCGCGCCTGGTCGGAGTGGAACCGCTCGGTCGCCTCAGCTACGGCGATCCCAACACGGACGTCGACGACGACGGAGGCATCCTCTTCACGCCCGGCGTGATGTTCTACGTGTCGGGACGGAATCGTATCGGCGCGAATCTGGACATTTACTCGCCCCAGACCGGCGACAAGGAGTTTTCCCTGAAGCTGGAGACGACGCTCTACTACTGAGGTCGCGGGAGCAGGGTTGGGGCGGCGCCGAGAGGACTCGACGACAGGTGGGTCACACCCCCGTAACGGAGGCGTAACGCGGCCCCCGGGGCACTTGATGCTTGGTCACGGTGAGGTAAACGTTCGCCACGCTCTTCCGTGCTTTTGAACAGCCGGGCGGTTCCTCCTGGAAGGAATAGACCTCAAAATGCTCAGACACGTGGTTCGCCTCGTCGCGCTCATCGCGCTCGTCGCACTCCCGCTTCCCCTCGCAGCCCAGCTCGAAGTGTCCGGACGCGGCGCGACCTTGAGGGTAGGTGGGCGCCTTCACTCGCAGTATTCGGTCTCGTCGATCGACGCGGCGACGAACGACTTCTTCTTCCGTCGCGCGAGGGTGATCGTCGACCTCACGGTCAACGACTTCCTGACCGGCCGCGTCCAGCCGGACTTCGCGGGCGGGGGCGCCGCGCTTCAGGACGCGTACGTCGGCCTCAACTTCTCGCCCGCCTTCGAGGTCTCGATCGGCCAGTTCAAGCGGGCCTTCGACCTCTTCGAATTGTCGAGCTCGACCGACCTTTCTCTCATCGAACGTGACGGTCGCGTCGAAGGGTACGGCGCCTGCTCCGGCGTCGGCTCGGTCTGCTCGTACAGCCGGCTCACCGAGGCCTTGGACTACGCCGGCCGTGACCTCGGCCTTCGCGTGGAGGGTGCGTCGGGAAGCGTGAGCTACGGCTTCAGCCTCACGAACGGAACGGGCCTCAACGCCTCGGACGAGAACAGCCGCAAGTCCGCGTCGGGCCGCCTCTCCTTCGACCTAGGCGACGACGTCGTGGTGTCGGGCCAGGTGGCGCTGCACGACTATGTCGACCCGGGTGCCGACGACGCCAACGCCGTCGCCTTCGGCGGCGACGTCCAGTTCGGAACGTGGCGCGACGGGCTGCTCGTGCAGGGCAGCGTCGTCACCGGCGACAACTGGGAGCTCGATCCGGTCACCGAAGGACCGCCGAACTTCCTGACCTTCCAGGGTGTGGCCTCGTACTTCTACCCGGTGGACAGTGAGCGGGTGGAGGGCATCGAGCCACTGGCCCGCATCAGCTGGGCCGACCCCGACCTCGACACCGACGACGACAACGGGCTTCTCATCACGCCCGGGTTCATGGTCTACATCATGGGCCGCAGCAAGATCGGCGCGAACTTCGACATCTACGCGCCGGCGGTGGGGGACAAGGAGTTCTCGTTCAAGGTGCAGAGCTTCCTGTACTTCTAACGAGGTCAGTTGGCGGCGACGGGCGACGCCCCCCGAGGGATCGGGCCCCGGGACGGAACACCATCTCGGGGCCCGTGTCCGATTGACACCACTATGGCCGCAGGGCAGCTTTCGCAGCTGCCGTACGGACGCCGGAGAGCCGGCTCCGCGGCTCGTTTCGCCCAGCCCGAGTAGCGCATGTTCAAGACCATTCGGGGCCGCTTGATCGTCATCCTGATCATGATCGGGACGGCTTCAGGCTTCCTCTACGACCACTACCAGAGCTCGTGCGCCGAGGGCGCGCCCGCAGCGTGCGTGAAGCGCCCGCTCAAGCTCGGTCTCGATCTGCAGGGTGGGATGCACCTCGTGCTCGAGGTGGATGATCCGGACGGCACGATGTCCGCCGAGGCCAAGGCGGACGCGATCGACCGAATCGACCAGATCATCCGCACGCGCATCGACGAGTTCGGCGTGGAGGAGCCGCTCATCCAGCAGGTCGGCGGTGAGCGCCTCATCGTCGAGCTGGCGGGTATCCAGGACGAGGACCAGGCGAAGAGCATCATCACCACTGCCGCCTTCCTCGAGTTCAAGCTCGTGATGCCGGGCGCCGAGTTCGAGGCCGCCCTGGACCGCATCGATCGCCGGTTGGTGGCGTCACTGGGCGTCGACTCCATCCGCGCCATGGGCCGGGACGTCACGAGCCGCGCCAGCGAGATCGAGCAGATTCTCTTTGGTGGCGGAGCAGACACGACGGCTACGGACAGCACGCTGGCGGCCGACAGCGCCGAGGCGGCCGAGCTGGCGCTGCAGCCCTTCTCCTCGCCCCATCCCAAGTCATCTGCCAGGAGGATCACCATATGAGGAGGAGAGATCTGAGCCGACAGTGATTCGGCCGACACCGCCATCGTCGAGACGACAACAGCAACCAGCAGGAAACGGCTTGCCTCTTTAACGACATCGTTGATCTGCATGGTGATCAGCGCTCCCCTGCTCGAATTAGCGAGTTAATGCCAAAGGCATTCG
>JAHEKM010000112.1 GCA_024638325.1 Gemmatimonadota bacterium
GCCCGCACCGGAGGACACCATGAGAGGCCCCCTTCGCACCATCCAGATGACCGCCGTGGCCATGCTACTCGCGGGTCCCCAGACCGTAGCTGCCCAGCGCGACTTCAGTGACGTCCGCGTCACGCCGCACCACGTGGCCGGCACGGTCTACTATCTGGAGGGAGCGGGCGGCCACGTCGTGGTGTCTGCCGGTGACGACGGCGTGGTCATGATCGACGACCAGTTCGCGCCGCTCACGGATCGGTTGATCGCGGCGATCCGCACGATCACGAGCGAGGAGATCCGCTTCCTCGTCAACACGCACGTCCACGGTGATCACACGGGTGGAAACGAGAACATCGGCCGGCTCGGCATCCCGATCATGGCTCGGGACCGCGTCCGCGTGCGCCTCATGGCGTCGTCGCCGGTCCTGGCCCTTCCGATCGTGACGTTCACGGACGACATCTCGCTGCACATGAACGGCGAGGACATCGATGTCATCACCTTGCCGCCGGGTCACACGGACGGGGACAGCTACATCTACTTCCGCGGCTCGGACGTGATCGCGGCGGGCGACGTCTTCCGGACGGTGGCGTTCCCCGTCATCGACACCAACAACGGCGGGACCCTCGACGGCACCATCGACGCTCTCGGCATGTTGATCGGCCTCGCAGGGCCCGACACGCGGATCGTCCCAGGGCACGGTGTCGTCTCGTCACGGGAGGACGTCATGGAGTTTCGGGACATGGTGCTGGCCGTGAAGGCCCGGGTCGCCGACATGGTGGCGCGGGGCATGACGTACGAGCAGGTCGCGGCCGCGAGGCCCACCGCCGCGTACGAGGCGAAGTGGGGCGACCCCGAGCGCTTCCTGACCGCGGTGTACGCGGAGCTGGGAGGGGGAAGTTGAGGAAGCCTCCCCTCGGCAGCTCGATGCGGTCGGTCGTCGCCACGGTCCTACTCGTCGCGGCGTGTGCGGTTGGGCCGGCGTCGGCGCAGGATCCCGAGCCCAGTCCCGACTCCGTCCTGGCGCTCGACGAAGTAACGGTCGAGGTCGGACGACTTCGTGCCGGAGCGGTGCCGCTCTCCCGCACCCCGTTCTCGTCCGAGATCGTCGAAGCCACGGAGCTGACCGCGGTCGGCGGGCTGTCGGGCGCCCTCGCGGCGCTCCCGGGCGTGACGCTGACCAACCAGACTGGCAGTGGATCCCAAGCCGACATACGGCTGCGCGGCTTTACCGTGTCGCCCATTGTCGGCGTCCCGCAGAGCGTGAGCGTCTTCGTCGACGGTGTGCGGGTCAACGAGGCGGACGCGTCGCAGGTACATCTGTCGCTGATCCCCGCGGCGGCGGTCGAGCGGATCGAGCTCATCCGCGGGCCCATCGGGGTCTTCGGTAAGAACTCGATCGCCGGGGCGCTGAACTTCGTGACGAAGCGGGCCGAGGGCCCGCCCACCCTGGCGGCCGAGATGCAATACGGGTCGTTCGACGCCATGGCGGGAACCGTGAGCGGGTCAGGGACTTTCGGTGACTTCGACGGCCTGGTGCTCGGCTCGTACCGACGGTCGGACGGGTGGCGCCAACTCGAGCGTGCGGAGGAGCTGTCCGTCTTCTCGAAGGTCGGGTGGCGCGGGGAGCGGACGGACGCGTGGTTGTCGTACACCTTCGAGGCCGACTCGTTGGAGGGACCGGGCCCGCTGCCGGAGTCTTGGCTGGAAGGGGGGCCACTCCCGCCAGAGATCACGCAGCCGCCCGACGACCGGCGGCGCCTGCAGTACACGGGAGGGAACGGCGACGCCTTCACCCCCCGCCTCCACTTCCTCAACGCGCAGGTGGATCGTGAGTTGAGCGAGAGCTGGGGCCTGCAGGTCGACGCGTTCGGACGGTTCGCGGATTTTCGCCAGACCAACGACAACCTTTCGGAGCCGGACGCGCTCGGCGTGACGGACATCCAATCGGTGGGAGCCACCTTCCAGGCCCGATACCAACCGAACGCGCGCCTCTTGGTGGCGGCCGGGGCCGAGTGGAGCCGCAACGACGTCGACATCCAGATCTACGAGCGCCCCAATCAGAGCTTCCCGACCGTGGTCGAGGCCATCACCGAGCATCTGCGCACGGACGAGGACAACCTCGGCGGCTTCGCGGAGGCGTGGTACGAGCTCTCGGATGCGGTCGCCGCCTACGGCTCACTGAGGTACGACTGGGTCAACCTGCCCGTGCGAGACCTGCTCGACCCCGGTGACAGCGGCGAGAACACGTTTTCCGAGCTGTCCGGCGGTCTCGGGCTCAGCGTCGAGCTCGGAAGAGGCCTCAGCACGTTCGCCGGCTACGGGCGGGGATTCCGGGCTCCCGTGATCCTCGAAGTCACCTGCGCGGACCCCGAGGATCCGTGTCAGCTCCCGTTCGAGCTGGGCCCCGATCCGCCCCTTGAGCCGGTCAAGTCGGACACGTGGCAGGCAGGGGTCCGGCTCGGTCGCGGCGCAACCCAGGCCACGCTCGTCGGATACTGGACCGAGGTCCATGACGACATCTTCAACGTGATCGCCGAAGACACTCCCACGCGGGGCTACTTCACCAACGTCGACCGCACACGGCGGGCAGGCATCGAGGCTTCGGTCGCTGCACGGCCCATCGCCTCCGTACCCGGTCTCACGGTGCGAACCTCCGCCGGGTGGAGCCGCGCGACGTTCCAGTCGGAGGCGGAGCTGGCCTCACCGCTGGTCGAGGACGATCCGCCGCCCCCCGGCTCCCCACCCGACGACGACGAGGGCGCGACATTGGTCGGACCCGGCGACCTCTTCCCCATGGTGCCGGAGCTCAGCGCGACCCTCGGCCTCACCTTTCAGCGAGGCGCACTCACGGTGGGTATCGACGGGAGTTGGACCGGCTCGCAGTTCCTGATCGGGGACGAGAACAACGAAGAGGAGTTCCCGAAGGTCGACGCGAGCACGGTTCTCGACCTGTACGCCGAGTGGCGCCTGGGTGAGTCCGCCGTCTACGCCGAGTTGGTCAACGTGTTCGACCAGGACTATTCGGCGTTCGGAATCATCTCGGAAAACGGTCGGGCGTCGCCCGAGGAAGCTGAGCGCTTCCTGACCCCCGGCTCCCCTCGTCTCTTCACCATCGGCTTCCGCTTCAACCGGGCCTTCGCGGGCAGCTAGATCACCTCGAACACGTCTGCGGGCACCCACCCGACCTTGCCATCGTCGAGCACGACCTCTGCCCACGACCCGGTGCGCTGTTCCACGCGCACGCGCGTCCCTTCATGGATCTCGAACAGGGTCAGGTCGTCGTCCTGCGCGGGGGCGGACCGCACCTGGACGGCGCTCGCCATGACGATCGCGCGCTCCGGCTGACCGATACCCACCTCACGCACGAACAGGCTCGTGCCGAAGAGTACGAACACAGCGGCTGCCGTCGCGGCGATCCAGGTCGCCGCGCGCCGCGCCTGGGCGCTTCGGCTCCAGATCCTGGCGACCACCCCCCCTCCCGCTGCCAGCCACGCGCCGCCGACCATCAGCAGGAGCGCGCTCCGCGGGAGCCACCGCACCCACCAGTCGACGGCCGACAGCAGCCAGAAACGCGGAAGGGGTTCGACCGCGTCCGCCGTAAGGGACCGGGCCAACTCCAGGTTGGCGAGCGCATCCTCGTGCCCGGGAGCGAGCACCAACGCCCGCTCCCACTCGAGGATGGAGCGGCCGAGGTCGCCCGCTTTGAAGTACGCGTTGCCGAGGTTGTAGTGTAGCTCGGCACTCACGTATCCGGCCGACCGGACCGCCTCGTACGCTTCGATGGCCCCGCGGAAATCCTCTCCCTGATACAGCTGGTTTCCCTGCTCGAAGATCTCCTCCTGGGCCGAGGCGGCTGCTGCGCCTAGACCGAGGGCCACCGCGACGGCCGCCGTGCACATCAGCACGCCTCTCATCGGATCGCGCGGTCCAGTGTCGACATGAGCCCACTGGCCCGCTCCAGGATACGGGCCTCCTCCCCGGGATCGCCGGTCGGCGGAGCGAATCGCTGCCTGTCACAGTGGTCGAGACACGCCATCAGCTCGCTGACCGCCGAGTCATCGACGCCGCGCGCTTCAAGAAGACGTTCCAACTCGCCCGCCTGAAGCCCGGCCTCTGCGACGTTGAGACGGTCGGCGGCGAGTCCACGCAGGGCGCGCGCCACCTCGGCATAGAAGGCACGGCGGTCCGATCCGCCCGCAAGTGAGTGGGCCTGTGCCAGGCGCTTCCTGGCCACGCGCCCCGCCCTTCGTCCACGCGCGTACGCCACGTCCCCTTCGAGCAGGTCGCGGTGCCGCCGCAGCGTCACGGCGCCGACGATGGCGACCAGCGGCAGAAGCGCGACGATCCAGAAGCCGGCGGCCCCGAAGAGCGATCCGCCGGTCGGCCTCAGCGTCACGCCCAAATGGATGAAGCGGATGTCCTCCCGGAGCTGCGCGACGCCGCCGCGACTGAGCTGGACGGGTCCGCTCGGCGCCGACCCCGTCACGGTCAGGGCGAGGGCCTCCGACTCGGCGAAGCGGTACTCACCAGCCTCAAGGTCGTAGTACCCCATGCGGAAGGGTCCGAGCGTGCGCGTTCCCGGCGCGCGCGGCAGCACGACGTACTCGAACGCCTTCTCCCCCGAAAGCCCCGGCCCGAACGGCTCCACCGACTCCGACACCTCGGGGGGAAAGACCTCGAAATCGGCCGGGAGCGACAGCAGCGGCGCCGGTACGGCGCGCAGATTCCCTTCCCCTCTGGCTCGCACCGTCAGCGTGACGGCCTGGCTCGCGTCCACCGCATCCCGGTCGATCTCGGCGGTGAGCTGCAGTCTTCCCACCACGCCGCTGAACGGCTCCGGTCTCCCCGAAGGAAGGGGATCCACCGCGATGGTCAGGGGGTTCGAGATGACCGCGGTGGAGACGGTGCCGGTCCCGAAGAGCGAGCGACCGAAGAAGTCGTCGAAGGGGTCCCGGCGCCGCACGCGCACCTGCGCCTCGAGGCCGATCGGGGCCAGCGTCCGCTCGCCGGCACCGGCGGGAACGAGCGCAACACGACGTACGACGGCCGTGGTGTACTGCTGTCCGTTGCGCGACAGCTGCTCGACCTGCGGTTGCCCCTGGGGCGTGATGTCTTCGACCCAGAAGCCCTCCGGCTCGGGCACCCGAGTGAGGTTGTAGGAGCTCACGTCGACCCGCGTCCAGATCCGGTACTCCACCACCAACGGCTCCCCGTCCAGCACACGTGCCTTACTCGCTTCGGCGGTCACGAAGAGGTCCTCGCCCGACACCTCCCCGCCCGGCGTTCCGCCCGTCTGTGGTACGGCGCCTGCGGGAGTGACCGTCAACGTGAGCGGCTCGGTCGTCCCTGCCTGCCCACCCGCGTTCACCGTGACGGCCGGAATCCGATGCGTTCCCTCCGTGAGCGCCTGATAGCGGTACTGAAGGGTGAGCGTGATGCTCGTGCGACCGTTGACCATGCGGACGGAGGACTGCTGGCTGTTCCCCAGGTACTGCGCGAAGGAAGACAGATCCGGGGCGGCGGGCTGGTCCTCCAATGACTGCGTGCCCGTCACCTCCACGTTGACCACGAACTGACGCCCCACGGCCACCGTCGCACCGGGACTCAGGTACGCGCGTACTCCGACGTCCTGAGCACCCGCGCCGGTGGGTGACGCTGCGGCACAGACCGCCAACAGAAGACCGTAGCCGAAGAGGCGGGCGCGTGCGTCTACCATGGGTTGCGGGGGCGGCGGCCGGTGGCGGGGAGCCTCCTTCGGTCCACGTCGTCCGGATCCTCATCGATCGCATCCAGGAGCCGCTGTGCCTCCTCGGGCGTCATCTCTCCCGGCTCGGGCTCGGGGCTGCCGTCACCGTCTTGTGGCTCCTCCTCCCCCTGGTCGTCCGGCTGCGGGTCCTGGTTCTGTTGCTGGTCCTCCGGCTGCTCCTGCTGGCCGTCGTCCTGTTGCTGATCTTGCTGCTCCTGCTGCTCCTGCGGGTCCTGCTCATCCTGCTGATTCTGCTGTTGGTCCTGCGGGTCCTGCTGTTGTTGCTCCTGTTGCTGCAGCTGCTCCAGGACCCGCTCCAGGTTGTGCTTGGCGTCGACATCGCCTGGGTTCAGGCGCAGAGCCTGCTTGAAGGCCTCGGCACTCTCCTCGAGCTGCTGCCCCCGGAAGAGCGCGTTCCCCAGGTTGTACCAGGCGCCACTCTCGAGCCCGGGCTCGGCCCTTTCGATCGCACGTCGGTACGCTTCGACGGCGCGCTCGTAGTCTTGCCCCTGGTACAGCGCGTTGCCGTCGTTGAAGAGGATCACACCGGACTCGGGCGCAGCGACGAGGCCCTCGAGGTACTTCTCGTGGGCTTCCTGGAACCGCCCTTCCTCGTAGAGCCGATTGCCCTCACGTACCTCGGCGCGGCCTGCTTGGGCCGCCGCCTCCTGGGCCCCGGCTATCGCCGCGAGCGCCAGGAGCCCCACCGGGACGCATCGACGTAGCAACATCACTCGAACCTCCCCGCCCATGCCGCCCTCACCCGGCGTCGTTCGGGCACCATCCACTCGACCAGGAGCAGCGCCATGGCCAGCGCGAGGAAGATCTGGAACTGCTCCTCGAACTGGGTCACCTGACGCTCTTCGATGGTCTCGCCTTCGACCCCGGCGAGCGCGTCGACAAGGGCGTCGAGTCCCGTGCCGTCGCTCGCGGTCACGTAGCGAGCGCCCGTCCGTTCAGCCACGCCGCGAAGCGTCTGTTCACCGAGTCGTGTCGTCACCACCGTACCGTCCTCGTCGCGGAGGAACCCGTTCCTTCGACCTTGGGCGTCGTACACGGGAATCGGCACGCCCTCGCTGGAACCGATCCCGACGACGTGGACCCTCACCCCGCTGGCCACCGCCCGCTCCAATGCTTCCTCGAAGTCGTCCTCGTGGTCCTCGCCGTCCGTGACGATGACGACCACACGCGTGTCGCGGGCCCCCTGCTCCAGCGCGTCGAGTGATACACGCAGGGCGGCCCCGAGATCGGTGCCCTGCACCGGCATCAGGTCGGGGTGCATGGCGCCGAGAAACATCCCGGCCGCGGCATAGTCCGTGGTCAGCGGGCTCTGCACGAAGGCATCGGCCGCGAACGCGACCAGCCCGATGCGGTCCCCGTCCAAGCCGTTCATGAGCCTGAGGATCGCGAGTCGGGCGCGCTCCAGCCTGTTCGGTGAAACGTCCTCCGCGAGCATCGACTGGGACAGGTCGACGGCGACGACGATGTCCTGCCCTCTGCTCCGCACCGTCTCGACCCGAGTCCCGAACTGCGGCCGCGCCAGCGCGAAGAGAGCGAACGCCACCCCGGCGAGCGTAAGAACAGCCTTCCACCGCCGAGCGACGACACTGACGGAAGACGTGAGCCTCTGCACGAGGTCGAGCTCGCCGAAGGCCTCCAGCGCGCGACGCCGACGCGATGCGGCACTCCAGAACAGGAGAGCGAGCACCGGTACCGCCACCAGGGCGTAGAGCCACTCGGACGCGAAGAAGCGGAACATCAGACGAGCTCCCGCATTCAGGGCAGCCTCCTCAACACGGTCTGCGCCAGCCCGAGCTCGAGCACGAGGAGGAGGAGGCCAGCGCCGAGCGGAACCGCGAATCGCTCCGAATACTGGGTGAAGTTCTGCACCTCGATCTCCGTGCGCTCCAGCTGATCGATCTCCTCCCAGATCTCGCTCAGGCTCTCGGTGTCGGTGGCGCGGAAGTATTGCGCGCCGGTCACGCGCGCGACCTCGCGGAGCGTTTCCTCGTCGATGTCGACGCGCATGTTGGCGTAGACGCGTCCGCGGAGCGCATCGTCGACAGGCACGGGCGCCGTCCCGCGCGAGCCCGCGCCGACGGTATAGACGCGCACCCCGAGTGCCTGCGCGGCCCGTGCCGCCGTCACCGGTCCGACCTCACCCCGGTTGTTGCGTCCGTCGGTGAGCAGGATCACCACTTTCGATTCGGCATCGGAGGCCTCCAGCCGCTTCACCGCCGTCGCGAGACCCATGCCGACCGCGGTGCCGTCCTCGATCATGGACGGGTCGAGCTCCGCGAGCAGCGACGTCACCACCCCGTAGTCGAGCGTGAGCGGCGCCTGCGTGAACGCCGCGCCCGCGAAGGCCACGAGCCCGATGCGATCGTTCCGTCTGCCGGCCACGAAGTCGGTGGCGACGGCCTTCGCGGCCTCCAACCGGTTCGGCTGGAGATCCTCCGCGAGCATGGAAGTCGAGATGTCCATGACGAGCACGATATCGATGCCCTCGGTGAGGACGTTCTCCGAGGTGGCCCCCGTCTGGGGCCGCGCAGCGGCCACAATGAACGCACACAGCGCCATGGTGCGCAGCACGGAGGGCATCCTGAGAGCCCAGGGCCGGTGACCCTCCCCCGTGGCCAGAACGGTCGGGACCGCCGAGTACTCGAGCGCGCCCGACCGGCGCGCACCGAGCCACCGCCTCACGAGCAGCGCCAGCGGCACCAGTGCCAGGAGGGCGAGCACCCACGGGTCCTCGAAACGGAACATCAGCCGACCTCCACACCGGCGGTCGCCGGCTCAGGTTCGGGGCTGGCCACCGCGACGGACTCGACGATGATCCGGCGAGCCAGCTGCAGCGCGGCGAGCGATTCGTCCGCGGTCGGGCGAGCCTTGGCGAACTTCACCAGGTCGCATGCCTCCAAGAACGTGCGGAGCCCCACCCGGAAGGATGCGTCGGCCCCAGCACTGGCGAGACCGTCGAGGACCTCCCGCGTGGTCATCTCCAGTGCCTCCACACGGAAGCGCTCCTCCACGTACGTGCGCAGGATGTCCGAGGCCGCGATGTGGAATTCCTTCACCTGGCCCTGCTCCAGGAGTGGGGACGCCTCCAGCTCGGCGAGCGCTTCCAGGGCGACCTCGTGGGCGGGGCGGGCCAACGGGCCCAGCGCCGGGAGTGGTCTATCCTCGCCGCGGGGTCGGAGCCGACGGGCCAGCAGGTAGAGACCCGCCGCGACCAGCAGGGGCAGGAGCACCCACAGCGCCACCACCCACGAGCTGATCGGAATACCGAGTGGCCCGCGAATGCCGCGGATGTCGCCGGTCTCGTCCGCACCCACGCTCACGACCTCGATGCCGTAGCGGTCCGTTTCCAGCACCTCCACGGTGCCGTCGGCGGCGACGACCTCCACCGGGATCCCCGGCACCTCCAGCTCACCGAGCTCGAATACGGTCAACGCGAGCTCGAAGCTCGAGCGCGCACCGTCGGGCGTGGTCTCGACCGGCAGCGCCCGCAGGGCCAGCACCTCGAACGGCTGGACCGAAACCGAGTCCGGCAGTCGTGCTCGCGAGCCCGTCGGGTGATCGACCGAAACGGTCAACGTGATCCGGTCGCCGACCGTGGCCACCGTGGTGTCCACCTCGGTTCGGACACTCGCCTGGCCGAGCGCCGGGGTCGCCCAGATCGAGGCTCCGAGAACCGACAAGAGCGCGGCGCGCCTCACCGCTGCCTCCGTGACCGCTCGCGGAAGAATCGCATGAGCGGCTTCACGTAGGGCTCTCCCGTCCGGACGTCGATGGTGTCGACCTTGGATCGCCTGAGCGTACGGTCCAGAGCCGCGGCGCGACGCGCGTTCATCTCCTGGAAGGCCGTTCGAAAGGCCCTGTTCGACGTGTCCACCACTACGCGGTCGCCGGTCTCCGGGTCTTCCATCTCGACGAGTCCCAGCGGTGGAAGCTCCTCCTCGCGGACGTCGCCGAGTCGAACCGCAACCAGATCGTGGCGCCGACCCGCTACCGAGAGCGCCTTCTCGAAGCCGTCGTCCCGGAAGTCGGAGACGAGGAACACCACCGCCCGTTTCCTTTGGATGTGGGCGAGGTATTCGAGCGCAGCGCGGATATCGGTGCGTCGCCCCTGGGGTTCGTGGTAGAGCAGCTCTCTGAGGACCCTGAGGACGTGGCGCCGACCCTTGCGTGGAGGCACGAACTTCTCGATGCGATCCGAGAAGATGATGAGCCCGACTTTGTCGTTGTTCTTGATGGCGCTGAAGGCGAGCAGCGCACAGATCTCGACGGCCAGCTCCGCCTTGAGTCGCTCGCGGGTCCCGAAGTCGCCGGAGGCACTCACGTCCACGAGCAGCATGACGGTGAGCTCGCGCTCCTCCTCGAAGACCTTCACG
>JAHEKM010000113.1 GCA_024638325.1 Gemmatimonadota bacterium
GCCAAGCGACCACCAGCAGCAAGACCGAAATGGGGAGCGCCATCACCATCCATTGGCCGAATACCAGAGGCGGCGCGTCCGGGAACGTGATCTCGAAGATCCTGGCCAGGGAGAGGTTGGGGGGCGTCCCCACCAGCGTCGCGATCCCGCCGATCGAACAGGCGTACGCGATGGCGAGCATGACGCCTACCGAGAACGGATGCGTGTCTTCCCGCCCGAAGTCCTTCTCCATCTCGAGGATGATGGCGAGTCCGATCGGCACCATCATGATGGCCGTGGCCGTGTTCGAGACCCACATCGACAGGAACCCGGCTGCGACCATGAAGCCGAGCACGATGCGGGACGGCCCGCCCCCGATGGTCCGGATGATCTCGAGCGCGATCCGCCGGTGCAGATTCCACTTCTCCATGGTCAGCGCGATGATGAAACCGCCCAGGAACAGCACGATTGTGCTGTTGAAGTAGATCGGCGCCGTGGCCCCCCCTCGCTCGATTCCGAGCAGAGGGTAGAGAACCAGCGGTATGAGAGCGGTCGCGAACAACGGAATCGCCTCGGTGATCCACCACGTGGCCATCAGGGCCGCCACGGCGGCCATTCGAGTGACGGCGGGGTTGCCGGGCTCGAGGTCCAGAAGGTTGATCAGGACGAACAGGATCGGCCCGAGCGCGAGACCGACCCGCTGCATGCGGTTTCTTTGCATCAGTCTCGGGGCGTCCTCAATAGCGCCTCTTCGGGGAGGGTCCGCTTCGGGGATCCGACTGGTCGCGGCGATTCGGGGCGAGCGGCAGTCTGGTCGAACACCGTGTGGGGTGCAACCGTAGGGGGGTCATGGACCGAGAGCGCACGATGTACAGCGAGCGGACGCCCTGGGCGGGCTGGGTGCGCGCGATCATGTGGGGCGCGGTCACACTGAGCTGCTACCCGCTCATCGCTGGATGGGGCACGGGTCTCCCATTCCCCTCGCGCGCCCTCATCGTGGCAGCGGTCGTTGGCTCGGCCGTCGCGATCGAGATCCTCCTGGGCGGGCTCACCGTCCACGTCCAGGAGTCGAGCATCTTCCTGCACCTCGGCAAGGTGCCCCTGGTACGCCGGCGCGTGCCGTTCTCCGAGATCGTGTCGATGGAGTCGGTGCGCTACCACCCGATACGGGAGTTCGGGGGGTGGGGCGTGCGAGGATGGGGTGCCCGCAAGGCATGGTCGGCCCGGGGCGATCGTGCCGTGGCGCTGACCCTCGAGGGAGAGCGGCTGCTCCTCATCGGGAGCGACCACCCCCGTCGCCTGGAGGAGCGGATCCGCCACGCGATGAGCGAGGCGTAGAACCGCGACCTCTGGCGGGGGTACCCGGTGGCCATGTCCGAGAAAGAGCAGTCGCCGAAGAGTCCGGCCGCGTCCGAGTCGATCGTTTCGGAGATGATGATGCCCCACCAGGTCAACAACCTGGGGCACGTCTTCGGTGGGGAGCTCCTCTCCATGGTCGACCGGGCTGCCGCGGTGGCCGCCATGCGCCATGCGGGCAGCGCCGTCGTGACCGTCTCGATCGACCGGGTGGACTTCAAGCAGCCGATCTACACGGGGGAACTGGTCACCTGCACTGCGCGCGTGAACTACGTAGGGCGCACCTCCATGGAGGTCGGCGTTCGGGTCGAGGCGGAAAACCTCATCAGCGGCGAGAGGCGCCACACCAACACGTGCCTGCTCACCTTCGTGGCGATCGACAAGGACCACCGCCCCTGCCGCGTGCGTCCCCTCGAGCTGGAGGACGGTGAGGACGAGCGGCGTTTCCGTGAGGGCAGACGGCGTCGCGAGGTACGGGAGGCGCTCGACCGCGAGTTGGACGAAGAGCGCCCGTAGGCCCAGCTCCGGCGGGATTCCGTCCCTTTTAGTACCTGCGCGCCACGTGATCATTGCGGCTGCGTCCGGGAGGGGGTCAGTTTGGATATTATGCGACATCTATGCCCCCACGCCCCTTTGGCCTTGGTCGGGGCGCTCGTCACCACACTGTACGGGTGCCAGCAAAGCGACCAGGAGCTGCCGTTCGGCCTCGATCCGACCGCGGGGCAAACGGTTACAGTGAACGCCACTGGCGGCACCGTGAGTGTGCCGCCGACCTTCTCCATACAGTTCCCGGAGGGCTCGCTCACGGGATCTGAGCTCGTCACCGCGCAGAAGCGCCTGACGGCCTTCCCCGGCGATGCCGGAATCGTCATTCCGGAGACGGCCTTCGACGTCGGTCCGGCCGGCACCGCGCTCAATGTGCCGGCTCGGGTCCAGATCGGCGTGCCGTCGGCGTTGCTCGAGGCCGGAGACGAGTTGAGCCTGGCCGTGGCGCTGATGCAGCCCGGTGGCGCGTTGCTCACGGACGTGACGAGCTACGACATCTCGAACGGGATTCTCACGGCGCACGTCAACGAGATCGGGCCGGTCGCGGCCGTTCTTCTGAACGACGTCATCCCCGTCGGCGACATCGGGGACGTGACCCCGCTCGGCGGTGGATCGATTACGCCGGCCCCGCCGGCCCCGGCCGGTGCTCCGGCCCGTGCGCACAAGCCCGATGGGGTCGAGTTCTCCGCCGACTGCTCGCCGGGCGAGCGGAGTTGCTTCACGTCGGGCATCGCCAGGATCTGGGTCGACGACGTCGTGCGTCAGCGCCTGGGGAGCGAGATCGTCCTCATCAATACCACCGTGGAGGCCGTCATCGAGTTCTACGACTTCGATGCGCTCACCTCTGTTCCGGACAGCGCCGTCGGCTATGTTCGCATCGACGGCGATCTCCGGGCCCGGATCAATTCCGTGGTGGCGAACCGTGCGGTCGGCGCCGAGGTCACGTTCTATACGGGAGAGGGGCCGGACCCGATGAACCCGGATGGAACACTGATCAGTTTCAGCGGAAACGAGGTCACGTTCTGGAACACGTCCGAGGACGACGACCCGCAGATCTTGCCGTTCGACTTGAGCGGTGTCGGGACGAGCGAGCTGCTCACGGTCGAGCTGTCGGGAACGCTGATGTTCGAGAACGCCAGCGGACCACCGACGGAGGGGAGCATCGTGGCTCAAGTGAGGCTCCGCCGATGAAACGGTGGGCGCTGCTCGGCGCGGTGCTCGCGCTCGCGGCGGTTCCCGGTGCTGCCTTCGCCCAATTCTCGCCGGGCGCTCGCTCGGTGGGGATGGGTGGCGCCGGAATGGTCTTCTCGTCGGGCGTCGACGCGATCGAGTGGAATCCTGCCAATCTTGCGCTCGAGGGCGGTTGGAACGTCTCGACCGAAGCCGGCGCGTCGGGGCTGATCACCGGCGTAACCTGCGACGACCTCGGACAGATCCTCGGCTTCGGTCAGTGCGACACGCAGCCATGGGGCTGGGAGTTCGAGGATATCGGCTGCAGCCCGGCGGTGACGGCCTCGCTCCCTGAGAGCGGTGTCCGCTTCCGTACGAGCTCAGAAGGCTTTCTGACCGCGACGGCTGCCGAGGGCGCCGACCTACCCAAGCCGGGTTCGCCTCTTCCCACGCTCGGCGTCGCGTACGGCAACATGGGCGTCCGGGTCCGCAGTCACGTCAGGACCACGACGAACGTGAGCAAGGAGCTCCTGCAGTTGATGTGCGAGGGCTTCGACCCCGCAGAGATCCAGAACTACAAGGTCGGCAACACCGGCTTCCGCACCAGCTCGTACTCTGAGATCACGGCCGGGTACGGCACCATACTCGGGGGTCGGCTCGCCGTCGGCGTCGGGGCTCGATACGTCATCGGCCACTCGCTGACCCAGGGTCGGTTCTTCGAGCCCGTCGTGGACCTGACCAACGAGTCCATCGAGGTGACGGGCGTCGCCGTGGAGTCGACGGGCGGCTCCGGCTACGGCCTGGACGTCGGCCTCGCCCTCGACCTCCTCGCGGGACTGCGAGTGTCCGTCTCCGGGACGAACGTCATCCAGAAGATGACCTGGGACGACGAGTTGATCTCGCACGAGGCCGTGTACACCGGCTGCGCACCGGGGGCCTTCGGCTGTACGAGCGACGACTTCGCGGACCTCGACTTCGAGGACTTCATCAACCGCTTCGAGGAACAGCCCGTCGGGGGTGGCGGATCGGTGAGCCTGCCGGTCTATCAGACGGCGCAAGAGCTGTTCCGGGCAGCCTACTTCCCAACGGTTTTCCGTGCCGGCGCCGGTTGGCGCGCGGGCGGCACCAGCGTCGAGCTCGTGGGCACGTCGGTCTCGCCGCGCGGGCGCCAGCGCGACGACTGGGACGAACGCATCTCGCTCGGCGTCGAGCAGTGGCTATGGATCGTGGGGCTCCGAGCCGGTGGCGCTCTCGGCTCCGACGGTCTCCAGGTCATCAGCGGCGGCATCGCGTTTCGCGTGGGTCCGGTGAATCTCGACGTGAGCGGCGGCATCATGTCCGGCGGTTTCGACTTCGCCAGCGAAGTCGTCACGCCCGAGAACCTCGACTACGCTGGCGCCCACCTGACGATCGGACTGCAGCTCAAGGGAGGTGGCCGTTGAGGCGCCCAACCCGACTTCCGGCTCTACTCGTCGCCCTCGCTCTGTCGGCGTGCGCCGACGGTGTGGGACCGAACGGGCCCGAGGCACTCCAAGTACAATTCTCCGTCCAACCTCCCGCTGGGGTGTCGGCTGAGGAGACACAGGCGATCGACAACGCCTTCGACCTGGTCGACACCTATCGCGTCACGGTCCGCGACAGCGTGACCGGTTCGGTCATCGCGGCCGACACGGTTTCGGTCACGCCGGGAGGGGATGAGTATCGTTTCGACTTCACCCTCTCGCCCGACGTGCTCGGCCTGGCCGTCGAGGTCACGGTCGTCGGGCTCGATGGCGGCGTGGAGCTCTACCGGGGCTCCGACTACACGAGGATCCAGGCCGGGTCCAGCACGACCAACCCGGTTCCCGTCGTACTGGCCGTGCGCTACACCGGCCCGGGCATCCGCGGCACGGTCGCCAACGACAACGGGGCCGGACTATCTGGAGTGACGGTGAACCTCTTCCAGGGCGCGAGTCCTGCAGGGACGGTTGTCACCGAGGACGACGGGACCTACCTGTTCCTCAGCCCCAGCACGGGCCCGCATACGGTCGAGCCCTCACCACCGGGCGGGACCTTCCTCTGCCCGGGAACGCGTGACCTCACGGTTGTCGCCGGCTCGGCGATCGTCGCGGACTTCACCGCAAGCTCGACCCCCTGTCAGATCGACCTGCTGGTGCTCTCCGGTGGTGACGAGGACAACACCGCGTACGTCGCCAACCTGTTCGCCAGCTCGCCCGGGGTCGTCACAGACACGTACTTCTACGTGAATCAGGCTCCGGGGCTCAGCACGCTCCGCCAGTACGACGTCGTGCTGCTCTTCAACAACGGCATCTTCGACGAGACGACGCTACTCGGAAACCAGCTCAGGGAATATGTCGCCGTCGGGGGCAACGTCGTGATCGGCTCTTTCTACTGGCAGGCCCGGGGCGACAGTCAGTTCCCGACGCCGGGGTGGGGCAACCTGGAGAGCGTGGATCCCTTCCTCGCCGACACGGTGGGCTTCACGCAACGGGGCGGGGCGACGTACAGCGCGAACGACCTGGGCACCATCGCCTTGCCGTCCCATCCGCTCATCCAGGGCGTGTCGTCCTTGGTGTCGCTCGCCGGATTCAGCGCTGGCGTGCTCGCCAAGGTGGAGGCGACCGTGGTCGCATCCTGGACAGACGGAGCGCCCCTGGTCGGCTACCGCGTGCTCGAGGGTGGGCAGCGCATTGTCGCGGTGAGCCTCTTCCCGGCGGCCGACGACCCGACGCAGGTGAACGGGGACGTGCAGGTGCTGTGGGAGAACGCGATCACCTGGGCAGGCAACGCGGGCGGACCGATCCAGTAGATCTTCGGTGGGTGGCGCGGTGGTTCAGCCGCCGCGCCGCTCGACCACCATCGCGAAGCCCATGCCGCCGGCGGCGCAGACCGTAATCAGTCCGAACTCCAGGTCGCGCCGCGCCATCTCGTTGAGGATCGTCACGGTCAGCCTACCGCCCGTCGCGCCGAAGGGATGCCCGATCGAAAGCGACCCGCCCATGACGTTGATCCGGTCGATGTCCGGGTGACCGACCGCCTCCGAGCGCCCGAGCTCCTGCTCGGCGAACGTCTTCGAGGAGAGGGCCTGTAGGTTCGAGAGCACCTGCGCGGCGAACGCCTCGTGCATCTCCATGAGGCCGATGTCGCGCATGGTCAGCCCGGCCCGCTCGAGCGCGATCGGCGCGGCGTACGCGGGACCCTGCAGGAGCTGGCCGGCCGGGTCGAGCGCGGTCCACGCCCAGCTGCGGACATACCCCATGGGCTCGAGGCCCTCGGCGATGGCGACGTCGTCTCGCATGAGGAGAACCGCCGAGGCACCGTCCGTGAGCGGAGAGGAGTTCCCGGCCGTGACCGACCCGTGCTTCCGGTCGAAGACCGGTCGCAGCATCTCCAGCTTCTCGGGCGTCGTGTCCGTACGGATGCCGTTGTCCTTCACGATGACCTTTTCGAAGTCCGGGGGCACGTACACCGGCGCGATCTCCGCCGTGAGACGACCGTCCTGTGTGCCCGCTGCGGCGAGCTGGTGGGAGCGCAGCGCCCAGTCGTCCTGGTCGCCCCGAGAGATGCCGTTCTCCTTGGCCATCCGCTCAGCCGACTCACCCATCGTCTCACCCGTGGTCGGCTCGGCGATGGCCGGCTGTACCGGTATGAGGTCCTTGGGCCGGACCCCCTTGAAGGGCGAGATCCTCTGGCCGAGTGTCTTGCCCTTCGAGGCCGTCACCAGCGTCTTGGACAACTTGTCGCTGACCGTGATCGGCACATGCGACAGCGACTCCGAGCCGCCCGCCATGACGACCTCCGCATGGCCGAGCTCGATGAGCTGCGCGGCGTCGGTGATCGCCTGGTTCGCCGACGTGCAGGCCCGCGAGACCGTGACGGCCGGCACCGTCTTGGGTAGTACCGCCAGGCCGACCTCACGCGCGATGTTCGGCGCCTTCGGGTCGTGGACGACGGTCCCGTAGACGAACTGATCGACGCGGTCGCCCTTGAGCCCACTGCGGGCGAGTGCATCGCGGACGGCGACCTTGCCGAGCTCGATGGCGGACAGGTCGGCGAACACGGTGCCCGAACGCGTAAACGGCGTGCGGCATCCGGCGATGATCGCGGTCTTCATCGTGTGCGGCTTGGGTAGTAGTCGGCCTTCATTCCTGAAGGTCGCGCCGGCAGGTCGGCGAATCAAACGGATGACGGTCGCTCGGGCCTGGTGCCACATGGCCCGTTCCAAGACCTTGTGGCGTTCGCCGAGGGAGCCCTACGCACCGAGGAATCACATGAGCGGCGCGCGTCACGTCATCGACTCCATCGGGCTCGAGTTTCAGCGCTACAAGTCGATGGGCGAGAAGACGATCGACCAACTGAGCCACGAAGAGCTGGTCGTACGCGGTTCGCCGGAGAGCCTCTCGATCGCGACCATCGTCTGGCACGTGGCGGGGAATCTCGAGTCCAGGTTCACCGACTTCCTCACGTCGGACGGCGAGAAGCCGTGGCGGCACAGGGAGACCGAGTTCGAGGACCGCCGGGTGGGTCGCGAAGAGCTCGTGGAGAAGTGGGACGCAGGCTGGCATGCCCTGTTCAGCGCGCTCGAGTCGCTCACCGACGAGGACCTCCCTCGCTCGATCACGATACGCGGAGTGGCGCTCACGGTCTGCGACGCGCTACACCGCTCGCTCGCGCACGCGAGCTATCATGTGGGCCAGATGACGTACATCGGGAAGATGCTGAAGGGTGAGGAATGGATGTACCTGACGATTCCGCCGGGTGGCTCCGTCGACTACAACCAGAGCCCGGTTCTCGAGAAGGGCTTCGGGGACGGGCGCTGAGCATCGCCACGGAGGCGGCCAGATGAAGAAGGAGGCCCGATGATCGTTCGACCCGCGTCGCCGGCCGACTCGGACGCCTGGCTGGAGATGAGAGACACGCTCTGGCCCGGAAGTCGACGAGAGCACGCGACCGAGATCGCGTCGGTGCTGCGCGACGAGCCCGCCGGTCTCGCCTGTTTCGTGGCCGACGTCCCCCCTCGGGGAGTCGTCGGATTCGTGGAGGTGGGCCTGCGCGTCTACGCCGAGGGGTGCCGCACCTCGCCGGTCGGCTACCTGGAGGGCATCTATGTCGACCCTGACGTCAGGAGCGAAGGGGTCGGCCGGGCGCTGGTCGATGCGGCGGAGGGGTGGGCCCGCGCGAAGGGCTGCACGGAAATGGCCAGCGATCGGAAGCTGGACGACGAGCCGAGCGGAGCCTTCCACGCCGCGCTCGGCTACGAGGAGGTCGAGCGGATCGTCTGCTTCCGGAAGGACCTGGAGGCCGCGTGAGCGACCGGGTCGATCGGAAGGTCCAGGAGGTCCGTGTCGGCGAGTACCGGTATCGGCACGAGGCGGAGTTCGCCGCGGGCTTTCTGGAGGATGCGGGCATTCCCTATCGCCTTCAAATCGACGATGCCGGCGGAGCGGACCTCGGACTCGGTATGCTCAGTCCGGCCTTGCTGTGGGTCCGGGCTGTGGACGCCGACGTTGCGCGCGACCTCATCGCGCTCGACGAAGACGAGCCGGAGCCACCGACCGAATCGCGCCGGCGCGAGCGCGAGGCGGTCCGGTTGCCGCGGAAGCACGACTCGCGCCTGACCTGGCTCGAGCGCGTGGTGGCAGGCGGTCTCGCGGCGACGTTGATCGTCGTCGCTCCGAACCTACCGCCGATGCCGCTGCGCGACGTCACACTGGGCGGATGCCTGCTGGCGGGTGTAGTCCTGGGCGGTGCCGCGCTACTGGGTCGTGCACCGGGAGCGTTGGGCGGCCTGATTCAGATGATCTCGGGCAGTCCCCCCCGATGAGGAGAGAGCCGCGCTCGTGAGGGCAGTCACCTTCAACGTCACCGTGCTGGGCTACGTGCTCGGGAAGACGTTGGGCCGTGTGAGCGAAGCCGCTCTGTTCGGGGGGTTGAGCGGCCTGCGTTTCGGGGACGTGCCCGAGCCACCACTCCCCGGGGACGACTGGGTCCGACTCGAGGTCCTCAAGGCTGGGATCTGCGGATCCGACCTGGGGAACCTCACCTTCAAGTCCAGCCCGGCCATGGAGCCGTTCGGGTCGTTCCCGGCCGTGCTCGGACACGAGGTACTGGCGCGGGTCGCCGAGGTCGGGCCGGCGGTGCGCAGGGTCGAGCCGGGCCAACGGGTGGCGGTCGATCCCGTCATCTCCTGCACCATGCGCGGGTTCTCGGAAGCAAGCCGCTGTCCCTCGTGCGAGGACGGCCAGCACGCAACGTGCGAGCGCTCGGGCGAAGACGGAGAGATCGAGATCGCCGGCGCGCCCTTGCGGCGTGGCTTGACGGTCGGCTACCAGGCGGATCTGCCGGGCGGCTGGTCCGAGCGAATGATCGCCCACGAGAGCCAGCTGTTCCCGCTCGACGACGCGCTGTCCGACAATACGGGCGTCCTGATGGAGCCTCTCGCGGTGGGCATGCACGCGGCCCTCCGATCACGTCCCTTCGGCCCGGGGCCCGCGCTCGTGATCGGGAGCGGACCCATCGCTCTGGGAACCATCTGGGCTCTGCGCGCGGCCGGGTACGAGGGGGAGCTCATCGCCCAGATCAAGCGTGGGCACGAGGCGGAGGTCGCCAGGGCGCTCGGCGCGAGTGGTGTCATCTCCCCGGGTGACGAGGCTCGCCAGGCGCTCATCGAGACCGGGGCGAGCGCGTACATGCCGATCGTCGGAGACGAAGTGTACGCGGGCGGGGGCTTCCCCCTCATCTTCGACTGCGTCGGCAGCGGCCAGACGGTCAAGCAGGCGCTCCGTTACGCGGCGCCCCGGGGCGAAATCGTGCTTCTCGGATGCGCCGCCGAGATCAAGAAGCTGGACCTGACCTTCGTCTGGGCCCGAGAGCTGCGCATTCACGGGTACGTGTGCTACGGGCTCGAGGATTGGCGAGGCGAACGAGTGCACACCTTCCAGGTGACGCACGACATGTTGGTCGAGACCGCTGCCCCGGTGGAGCGCATGGTCACGCACGACTACCCCCTCGTCCAGTACGAGGAGGCGCTCTCCGCAGCCGCCAATAGGCGCCACACGG
>JAHEKM010000198.1 GCA_024638325.1 Gemmatimonadota bacterium
TGAACGACCTGGGGGTAAAGGCGTGAGGATGAAGACCGCAGCTCGGGCGCGGACGGGTGCGATGGGGCGAGCGATCGCTTCAGCGCTCGTGCTCCTGGCGCTCGCCGCGTCGGCGCTCGTCGGACAACAGGCTCCCACGGAGCTCACGCTCGACGAGGCCATTCGGCTCGCGAAGCTGAACAACCCGATCTTCCTGAGCACCCAGAATGACAGGGGTCCGGCGGCTTGGCAAAGACGGGAGGCCTACGCGTCCTTCCTGCCGACGGTCAACGCGAGCGGTGGGCTCGGCTGGCAGGAGGCCGGACAGCAACGCTTCGGGACGGTCGTGTTCGATCAGCAGACGACCGACTGGGCCTTCTCGAGCTACAACCTGAGCCTGAACTGGAACCTGAGCGGCCAGGAGATCTTCGGCGTGCCGAACGCCCGCGCGAACGAGCGGGCCACGGGCGCCAGGATCGACGCGGCCGAATTCGACTTGGAATCCAGGGTCGCGTTCCAGTACATGTCGGCTCTGCGGGCCCAGGATCAGGCGGACGTCGCCCAGCGCCAGCTCGACCGCGCGCAGCAGAACCTCCGCATCGTCAACACGCGGGTCGAGACCGGAGCCTCCGCCGGTACGGAGGGGAAGCAGGCCGAGGTCGATCTCGGTCGGGTCGAGGTCGCGCTGATTCAGGCGCAGAGAGACGTCCGCCAAGGCAAGCTCCTGCTCGCCGAGCAGCTCGGTGTGCCGCTGCCCGTCGATGTCGAGCTCGCGAGCGCGTTCGAGGTGTTCGAGCCCGACTACGAGCTCGACGCGCTCCTTTCCCACGCGCTCGACGCGCACCCGTCCTTGCGCGCGTTCGTCGCGCAGGAGGCAGCCAGCAAGGCATCGGCGCGAGCGCTGGTGACCAGCCAGTACCTGCCGTCGGTCAACGTTCGCACCGGGTGGTCCGGCCAGTCGCAGCAGGCCTTGAACGAGGCCTTCCTCATCAACTCGGCGCAGAGCTCGCTCGCGGCTCAGCGGTCGAGCTGCGAGTTCAACAACGCGCTCAACGAGCGGCTCACGTCGCCGATTCCAGGCTTCGAGGCGGGCGACTGCTCGTCGTACCAGCTGACCGACGCGATGCGCAACGATCTGCTCGCGGGGAACGAGGTCTTCCCGTTCCAGTTCGACAAGAACCCGCTGCAGGTGAGCATGACGGTCTCGATTCCCGTGTTCACCGGATTCTCACGCGAGCGACAGGTCGCGCAGGCCAACAACGTCGCCGACGACGCCGAGCAGAACCGGCGCGCGGAGGAGCTGAGGTTGCGCACGGCGGTGACCAACGCCTACGACAACGTGGTCTCGGCGTATCAGGTCTATCAGGCCGAGTCCCGTAACCGTGCGTTGGCCGAAGAACAGCTCTTGCTGCAGCGGCGCCGGTATGCATTGGGAGCCGCAGGCCTGCTCGAGCTGCTCGACGCCCAGACGTCGGCGACGACCGCCGACCAAGCGTTTCTGAACGCCGTGTACGACTTCCATTACAACCTGATCGCGCTCGAGGCGGCCGTGGGACGGCCCCTCCGCACGCGCTGACGCATACAGAGGACGAACCGTGGACATCATTCGCGACACCAGGCCTCAGAAGAAGAAGAAGAAGCTGGTGTGGGGCATCGTGGGCGTCGGGGTCCTGGCGCTGACGATCCTTCTGCCGAGGCTCCTCCCTTCGGCCGCGCCGAGCGTGGATTCGGCCACCGTGTGGCGGGACACGGTCGAAGAGGGAACCATGATCCGGCAGGTTCGCGGACCGGGCACGCTGGTGCCCGAGCAGATGCGGTGGATCACCGCGGTGACCGCGGGTCGCATCGAGCAGATCCTCTCGCTCCCGGGCACCGAGGTGAACGCGGGCGACATGATCATGCGCATGAGCAACCCGGACGTGGACATGCAGCTCCTGCAGGCGCAGCAGCAGCTGTCGCAGGCCCGCGCGGGCTTGGCGCAGCTGCGAACCAACCTGCAAACAGGTGAGCTCACGCAGCGCGGCACGGTCGCGACCGTGCGTGCCCAGTTCCTGGACGCCGAGCGTACCTACCGGACCAACCAGCGTCTCTTCGACGAGAACCCGGACCTGGTGGCGCGCGCCGAGCTCGACCGCTCGCGCGAGTCGATGGAGGAGCTCTCGCTCCGCCTCGATGCCGAAGAGCAGCGTCTCGATGTCATGGTGAACACGGCTCAGACGCAGATCGACGCGCAGGAAGAGCAGATTGCGCGGCTCGCCGACCTGGTTCAGTTCAACCGTGAGCGCCTGCAGTCGATGCAGGTCACCGTTCCGGTGGGGGGCGTGCTCGCTCCGCTCGACATCCCGCTCCAGGAAGGGCAGTGGGTGCAGTCGGGACAGCAGCTGTCACGCGTCGTCGTGCCGGGGAGGCTCAAGGCCGAGATCCGGATTACGCAGACCCAGGCCCAGGACATCGTGGTCGGCCAGACCGCGATGATCGACACGCGCACGGACACGATCGAGGGCACGGTCACTCGCATCGATCCGGCCGTCCGCAGTGGCACGGTCACGATCGACGTCACGCTGCCGCCGGACC
>JAHEKM010000114.1:0-2325 GCA_024638325.1 Gemmatimonadota bacterium
CAGGTGACCAACCCGATGGTCACCATGCCCCACCTCAACCGCTACCGCGCGGGAGCCGAGAAGGATGGTCGCTTCTTGGTGGTCTCCGATGTGTATCCGACGCCGACCACCGACGTGGCCGACGTCATCCTGCCGGCCGCACTCTGGTTCGAGCAGGAGGGCCTTTTCGGCAACTCGGAGCGCCGTACCCAGCACTTCGGCCAGCTCGTCGATCCGCCCGGTGACGCCATGAGCGACACCTGGCAGCTGATCGAGGTGGCACGCCGTCTGGGATTCGAGGAGCAGTTCCGCTGGAGCTTCGAGACGCACGTCGAGGAGATCTGGCGAGAGTACACGCGCTTCCACGACTCGCCGCGTCACCGCATGGCGCCCATCGAGGAACTGAGGGCGAGGCCGGGCGTGATGTGGCCGTTCGTGGACGGGCGGGAGACCCGGTGGCGCTACAACACCGAGCACGACCCCGCGGCCGACGCCTCCCGGGGGACACACGACTTCTACGGCAAGCCCGACAACCGCGCCTGGATCTGGCTACGTCCCTACGAACCGCCCGCCGAGTCGCCCGACGACGAGTACCCGTTCTGGCTGAACACCGGTCGGGTGCTCGAGCACTGGCACTCCGGCTCGATGACGAGACGCGTCCCTACGCTCCACCGCGCCGTCCCGAACGCCTACGTGGAGATCAACCGGACGGACGCCCAGGAGCTCGGTATCCGCAACCGGGACCGGGTCCGCCTGGTGAGTCGGCGTGGCGAGATGGTTCTCGAGGCGAGGATCGATTATCGGGCGCAGCCGCCCAGAGGACAGGTCTTCGTCCCCTTCTTCGACGAGGCCCTGCTCGTCAACGAGCTGACCCTCGACGCGTACTGTCCGATCTCCAAGCAGCCGGACTACAAGAAGTGCGCGGTCCGGGTCGAGCGGGCGTGAGGCGCGGATGGCCCGTGAGACCCAGCGCAACGTCGCCGGCATCGGCGCGCAGATCGCGTTCATGCTCGTCGTCGTGCTCGTCGTCGGGAGGCTGCTGACAAGCCCGCCGACCTTGCCCACTCATCCGGAGGCGACGTCCGCCTCCGCGCCCGGACCGCAGATTCCCGAAGAAGCCGATGTCTTCCGAACGACGCCGGCGGAGCTCGCAGTAGCCCCCGCGGCCAACGCCGTGAGGGTCGCCGGCACACGGACGCTGGTAGGCATGCGAGACCTGCGCGCCTACCCCGGCGCCCCGCCCCACATCCCCCACGCGCTGAGTGACGACGAGTTCCGTCTCACGCTCTGCGGCAATTGCCATGGCGGAGGTGGCTTCGCTCCTCGCTTCGATGCCTACACGCCGGTCACGCCGCATCCCGAGTACGCGAACTGCCTGCAGTGCCACGTGCCGGAGCAGACGACAGTCGACTTCGTCGCCACCGACTGGCGACCCGCCGCGTGGCCTGAAGTCGGACGGAGCGCGATGGAGGGATCCCCCCTCTGGATTCCGCACGACCTCCAGCTGCGCGGCAACTGCCTCACCTGCCATGGTGGGCCTTCCGCGGTCTCCGAGATCCGCACCACGCACCCCGAGCGCGCGAACTGCCGTCAGTGCCACGTACCGGCTGGAAGCGGCAGTGATGACGAGGTGTTCACCCGACCACTCGACGGAGCGGGAGGTGGCAGGTGAAGCGTCGCCGGTGGGTGGCCGCAGCCACCGTGACGCTTGCTGTGGCGTGCGCGAGCCCCGAGGGCTCCGACTCGTCCGGCGGTGACTCGAGTGAACAGACGCCTCGCGACCCGGCCGCACTCGCCGTCTTGCGGTCGACCCCGGCGGTCGGATACGACGGACCCGAGGACCACCCCTTCGAGGTGCGGCTACGCACGCCTGCGATCGATGCCTTTCCGTGCACCTCCTGCCATGACGGACCGGTGACCTTCGGTGACCGGGCGGACGAGGAGCACGCGGACGTCCAGCCCGTTCACCCGAGCGACTTGGCCGGCCAGTGCGGTGCATGCCACGCCGCCGTCGACCCGGCGCGCCTGTCGCTGAATACCGGAGAGACGGCATCGCTCGACGAGGCGTACCGGCTGTGCGCGCAGTGCCACTACGCTCAGGGTGACGCATGGGCCGGGGGGGCACACGGCAAGCGCCTGGTGGCCTGGAGTGGGCCGAGAGTGGTGATGAGCTGCACCGAGTGTCACGATCCGCACGAGCCGGCCTTCGCACCGCGGATCCCCTTCCGCCCGCCGAACATCCCCCGCACCGGAGCCGGTGCATGACGAGCAACGACCGCAACGATCCGAACACCGTGTTCGACAAGCCGGTGGACCGCAGAAGGGCCCTCGGCATGGTCGTGGGCG
>JAHEKM010000114.1:2335-9958 GCA_024638325.1 Gemmatimonadota bacterium
CGTGGGCGCGCTCGCCGCTGGCTCCCAAGCGGCCGGAGCATGCGCACCCCTGGGCGCGTCCGAGGACGACGCCGAGGCGGCCCTGCTCCGGTGGGAGGAGTACTTCAAGGGCAACTACCGCCTGATGTCGGACAACGAGAAGGCCGAGACCATCACCCGGCTCGAAAGGCTCGCGAAGCTGTCCAGCGGCCGTGACGTTTCCATCGAGACTACGCCCGCACGTCCCGACGTGGTGTTCGGCTACGCCTTCAACATCTCGAAGTGCAAAGGCTATCGGAGCTGCGTCGAGGCGTGCATCGAGGAGAACAACCTCGATCGGGATACGGGAACGCAGTTCATCCGCATCTTCGAGATGGAGAACGGCGAGATCGACTTGGAGGAGGCTGACGCCGCCTTCCAGCACGAGGTACCCGCGGAGGGGCACTTCTACCTGGGCACGCAGTGCTTCCAGTGCGCCAATCCGCCGTGCGTCGACGTCTGTCCGGTCGGGGCCACGTGGCAGGAGCCGGACGGCATTACGGTCATCGATTACGACTGGTGCATCGGATGCCGCTACTGCATGGCCGCATGCCCGTACTGGGCGCGGCGCTTCAACTGGAGCGAGCCGAGCGTGCCGCCCGAGGAGATCAACCCCGCCCAGCACTACCTCGGGAATCGCGCACGCAAGAAGGGCGTCGTCGAAAAGTGCACGTTCTGCGTCCAACGCACGCGACAGGGCCGGCTCCCCGCCTGTGCAGAAGCGTGCCCGACCGGCGCACGGGTGTTCGGCAACCTGCTCGACCCCGCGTCCGAGATCCGCTGGGTGCTGGAGAACAAGCGCGTCTTCAGGCTCAAGGAGGACCTGGGGACGGATCCACGCTTCTGGTACTTCACGGACTGAGCGTCATGCACCGCAAGCACCTCAAGCACTTCCTGCGGATGGCGCTCGACTCGGCGACCCGCGGGGGACGCCGGTATCACGTGTGGATGGGCTCACTCACGCTGGTGATGCTCCTGGGCGCGTACGGGTACTCGGTACAGCTCCGGGAGGGGCTCATCGTGACCGGGATGAGTGATCACGTGAGCTGGGGCCTCTACATCTCCAACTTCACGTTCCTGGTCGGGCTCGCGGCCGCGGCGGTGATGCTGGTGCTGCCGGCGTACGTCTTCAAGGACCTCGACTTCTCTCAGGCCGTCCTCATCGCCGAGGGCGTAGCCGTGGCGGCCCTCACGATGTGCCTCGCGTTCGTGGTCGCCGACCTCGGTAATCCGCTGCGCAGCTGGCATCTCGTGCCGGGCGTGGGATTCCTGAACTGGCCCCGGTCCCTCCTCGCCTGGGACGTCCTGGTGCTCAACGGATACCTCGCGCTCAACCTGCTCGTCCCGCTCTACATCCTCTACGCGCACTACCGAGGACACGAGCCCGACAAGCGCAAATACCTGCCCTTCGTCTACATCTCGGTCTTCTGGGCCGTCAGCATTCACATGGTGACGGCGTTCCTCTTCGCCGGCCTGCCCGCCCGGCCCTTCTGGAACTCCTCCCTCATGGGCCCGCGCTTCCTGGCGTCGGCGTTCGCCGCGGGGCCGGCGTTCATGATCGTGGCGCTCTGGTTCGTCCGTCAGGAGACGGACTACTACATCGAGGGCAGCGCGTTCACGAAGCTCGCGATGATCACGACGGTGGCCGCGCAGATCAATCTGATCATGCTCGGCTCGGAGATCTTCAAGGAGTTCTACTTCCCCACCGAGCACAGCGCGAGCGCACGCTTCCTATTCTTCGGGCTCGAGGGCAACGACTCCCTCGTCGCGTGGATCTGGACGTCCGTGACCCTGAACGTCGGGGCCACGATCATGCTCACCTTCCACCCGCTGCGCCGCTCCCGGAAGGGGCTCATCGCGGCGTGCATCATCCTCTTCTTCGCGATCTGGATGGAGAAGGGGCTCGGGCTCGTGATCCCCGGATTCGTCCCGTCGCCCCTGGGCGAGATCGTCGAATACGCGCCCACCTGGGTCGAACTGACGGTGACCGCCGGGATCTGGGCCATGGGCCTCTTCATCTTCACCGCGCTCGTGCGCATCGCCTTGCCCATCGAGCTGGGCCAGCTGCGCAGCCCGGTGCGGGAGACCACGTGACGCTCCTTGTGATACGTCGCACTCGCACTCCGGGAAGCTCCTACGCCCATTCGGCCGCTCGAGTCGAACCAGCGCGTAGGCGCTTCTGTTCGGTCGCTGGTTCGAATGACGGCTGTGTGGAAAGCAAAGACGCCCAGGTCTACGAAGACCCAGGCGTCTCAATGCGCCCGGCTGGATTCGAACCAGCGACCTCATGCTCCGGAGGCACCTCGGTCTCGGCGTCGCTTTCCGATAACTTCTCTGATTTCAACGCGTTACCCCACGATGTGCCCGGAGTGGGGAGCGGCTGTATCGAGGTCTTGGCCGTCTGTAGTGGCACCGGAATCGGCACCAGCGATCTTCGTTCTCCCTACGGACGCTGATTCCCGCGGCCTGTCCTCATGTCGGGTTACTCCATGCCTGCGATCTCGACGTCCGTGGCCGGATTCGGATCATCCCGCGGATCCATCAGTAGGCCGCCTCTCATGCTCGCGCGGAGAGGTATGGCCACCGTGTCCAGACAAAGGTGTTCGTAGTTGTCACCGTCGCCGAGGTTGGCGAGGGCCATGGGCACCACCTCTCCGGCCGTCGTGGCGACGGAGTAGCCAAGGCGATGGTCGTCTGGCGTGACGCCGGGCAGCGGACGCACGCCACCGGCCCAGACCACGACGACGATTTGCCTCGTCTGCGGCGGGCAATCGCTCTCGATTTGTGCGGGATCGGAGGGAAACGCCAGTACGAGCGAAGGCCCGTCCGCGAGGGGGGTCACCGGCACCGACATGCCCCGCGGGTCGGCATCGCCGGCGACCACCAAATGTCCTGTCATCTCGACCATGACGGGAGGGTCGTCGGGCTCGCTCCCCAGTTCACCGATGAGCAGAACCGTGTGCCGTTGATCCGCTCCATCTGCCGGGCGAGTGGTGGCGACCCCTGGCTGGAGTCGTGCCCCCGAGCGCGTGACAACCGTGAACGCAGTCGGGTCGATCGGCTCTTCGACGCGACGGGAGAATACCACGGGCATCCCGTCCATGCCGCGCGGCCCCAGCGCGTTGTCCAAGCCGAAGAACGCGCTGACCATGCGCAGGGGTTGCTCATCCAGCGGGGTCGCCTCAAACGCCGCGGTGGACTCCGGCACCCTCTGCGGCGCACAAGCCAGCACCATGAACGCGACAAGGCTCGAGGCCGCGCGGTAAACGCGAGTGACCCGGCTACGACTGCTGCTCGTCCGTTCTTCCATGCAAGCCTCCTCAGAAGCCGTAACGGCCTTTGATCGCCGAACCGCTAGTTGGCAGTGCGATAACCAGATGGCGTGTACTCGATCGAACTCGGGAAATCGAGCTCCGCAATTCTCGAGCGGCCTACATAAACGGCGTCATCTGCGGATCTGCTCGCTGCATAGCGCCGCATGAAGGCGCTTTCTGATTCACGACTCGGGATCTGGCCAGTAAGCGCCATGCGCACGATCCTGGCGACCTCTTCAGGCCTGTCACGCTGCGGATAATGATCGGCCGTCGGCAAGATCCAGAAACTGCTCTCGACTTCGCGATCATTCAGATACGTGTTCCAAACGTGAATTGGAATGCGAACCGGGTTCACGGTGTCGGTGAGTCCCCACAGGTAGGCCACGGGGACTGGGCTGCGCGGTAGGTTTTCCAGCCAGCGCGTCTCGTTCGCCTGCCGCTCCAGCAGATAGCGGCCCACGTAGAGCAGGGCACGACGCCCATCGTTGAATGCGAAGAGGTCGGAGAAGGCGAGCGCCTCCGGATCACCATCCGTCAGCCGCGGTTGTGCTGCCTGGGCCTCGATCATGCGCGGACCAGCTTCGGCATCCAGCAGGGCCATCTGAAACGGCACCAGGTTGGCGAGCGGCAGAAACATGCCGCTGTTGGACAGGAAGTGATAATTGATCGTGTAGCCGGGGCTCGGATTGTCGAGATAGTCGCCGAGGAAGGCCAGGCCGATACTCACGCCGCGATCATGGGTGAACAGCGCGAAGTCCTCGAAGCGCACCACCTCGCGCACGAAATGGTCCACGATCTCCGCGTTCTCTGCCAGCATGTAGTTGTAGCCGTTCAGCGGCTTGTCAGAGAAGCCTGAACCGGGAAAGTCCAGCGCCGCGATGTGATACTCGTCCTCTAGGTAGGGGATCATCTTGTAGAAATCGAAACTGGAATTGGGAAAGCCGTGAATCAGCACCAGTTTCGGATTCGTCGGGTCGCCCCAGGTTCGGTAGAACACGTTGACCACGGCGGCGTCGTTGTCTTCTGTCGTCGAAGTCCATTCGAAGTAGTCGCCTCCCTGATACCAGTCCCGCGCGAGGTCTGAGTAGAACACGAAGTCATCATCCTGAGCGAGCAACGTCGAAGGGCTGCAGAGAAGGACGAAGAAGACAGAGAACTCGAGCACTGATTTCATGATTGATACCTGATGCTCCATCGATGAGTCGTCGCTACAGGATGAGGGGGATCACCCGGTCCATGGACCAGAACGAGGCGGGAATACCGATTGCGTATCCACCGACCGCCGAGAGGGCCGGCCGAACACGTCCCCACACCCGGAAGTGACGCGCGACGCTTCCTCGACTGGCCAACCAAGCAACAACCAGGACCGGCAAAATGACGAGAACCTGGCCGACCTCGACTCCAAGGTTGAAGGAGAAGAGCGACGTAACCAGCTCCTCCGACTGAAGGCCGATCTCCGAGAGCGCGGCGGCGAACCCGAGGCCATGCAGAAGACCGAACGACGAGGACACGAGAAGCGGATACCGGTTGGCAAGGCTCTGTGGACGGGCCACCGCGATCTCTCGGGCCAGGAAGAGGATCGACAACGCGATGGCTGCCTCGACCGGCGCTACGGGAACGACGAGCACTCCGAGCGCGGAGAGTGACAGAGTGATCGAATGGGCCAGCGTGAATCCGGTCACGGCCCAGAAGATGCGCCGGGCAGACCCTGCTAGCATCAGAAGGCCCGCGACGAACAGAAGGTGGTCGATGCCACCGAGGATGTGCTCGATGCCCAGTCCAAGGTACTCCATCGCCACCCGTGCCCGAGACGGCCTCGGGGGCACGATCCACTCTGACGCATCAGGGGGCAGGACGGCCATGCGGACGGCACCATCCACGGGCGAATAGCGCACCACGGTCGACAGGGACGGGTTGAACGCGGGATAGCGGAAAGAGAGGGTCCGACCCTCGAGCGACCCGTCGCACAGGATGACGCCGCCCGCACTCGAGAATCCGATGGGGACCCCTGCCCTGTCCTCGCCCGGGACGCAGCCCGCGGGCCATTCGATGGTCGGGCGGTTGGAGAGCTCGACGCTCGGTGGAATGCCTATCCGGACGCGGTACAGGTGCCCAGGCTCCTCTACGATCTCGACCGAGAGGGGTCGGGCGTCGTGAGCCTCGGCCGACGAGAGGGGGGCGAGGACGAGGAGCGCGGCCAACCACGACCGCCTCACCCTCATTGCGGTGCCTTGGCCGCGGAGGTCTCCGTATCGAGCCCGACCAGCCTCACCTCGTAACCTTCGACGATCCGGTCGATGCTCGTCCGGCGCGCTTGCGCGACCCGAATCCTATCCCGGTCCTCCCGCACGCGGTCCTCGATCTCCTCCAGGCGGGGAAGCCGCGCCGGTCGGCGTTCGGTAAGAAGCACGAGGTGCCACCCGTAGGGGGAGCGCATGGGGCCGTGCCACGTAGACGCTGACGGCTCGATGCGGTCCAGCGCGGAAGTCAGATCCGGGCCGAGATGGCTTTCCAGGAAGTCCCGGGTGCGCTCGATATAGTTCTGGAAGTAGAGGGGGCGGTCGCCAAGGCCGATGGCCGCGCTGAAGGGGGCCCCTTGATCGTTGAGCTCCGTGAGCAGCTGCCGCGCTCCCTCGCGGGCCTCCTCGTCGCCCCTGAGCTCCCCGTTGAAGAAGACATGAGCGAACGTGTAGACGGGCGGCTCCCGGTAGTCTTCACTGGACTCGGCGTAGAACGCCTCCAGCTCGGCCCGCCCGCCGTCCTCGTCGATGCCGCCGTCGATGCCACTCTCGAGCAGGAACTCGAGCCTCTGAATCACGCGCTGCCGAATGACATAGTCCCCTTCGTCCAGCCCCATGGCGAGGGCCTCACGGTAGAGCGCCTCCTCGCGAACGTACTCGTCCACGAGGGCCTCGAGCTCAGCCGCAGTCAGCTCGTCCAGGCTCTTGTCGAAGAGATCGCCCTGGAACGCATTCGCTCGATATTGCACGAACGTGACGAGCGCGTCCCGACTGACCGTGATGCTCTTCGGGTCGTTCGCGTCGGGGCCCAACAAGCCGTATGCCGCGAACAGGACTCCCCCAATCAACAGGAAGTGGACGAGGGGATCCCGCAGCCACGAGGGCACCCATGCGGGCATGCCGTCCGGTCCGCTCACGGGGTGTACCAGATCGGAGACGAGTAGGCCCGCTCCTGGATCGATGCGGGCTGCCCCGTAAACTGACCGGGGTCCAGCCCGAGGGCGACCGCGTCATACGTCGAATACCGCGGCGTCGGAATCTCCAGAACCCGCACGTAGTAGAAGGCCCGCTCGTCCGGATCGAAGTCGGGGTCCACCCACACGGTGGAGAGCTCTGCGCTCCCGATCGTGTTCTCGTACGTCGCGCGGGCCACATCGACCGTGTTGCCGATCGCCGGCACCTTCCCGTTCACGGCAGTGCGCTGGCCCGCCCACGCCACGTCGTACACGCGTTCGTGGGTTTCGCCGTCCGCGTCGAGCCATCCCTTGATCACCTGCACCCGATCCAGATTCGCACCCACCGGGTCCTTTACGGCGTGAATCAACAACGACACGGGTGTGCCGCTCGGCGCCTGGGAGAGGTCCCCTCCCATCGGAACGCCACCTCCGTACCCCACGGCCGCGATGTCTCTAGCGTTGGCATCCTCCGGCTCGAACTCGAAGCCTCCGAACATGCGCAGCTGAATTCGTGGACCGCTCGTCGCGTAGACCTCCTTCCGCTTGAACGCGGCGGTCAGTGCCTCACGCGTGTTCGCCGTACTCCACGCTCCCGTGATCCCCTGGGCCGCGGAGTTCCACGTTTCCACCCGACCGAAGACCGGCAACGCCTCGGGGCCATTCGCTGGACCCGTCAGGCGCCCCAGCCAGCCGGCGAACAGGTCCTCATCCGTATCGCTCAGGGTCGTATGGGTGTCGGTCGCACCCTGGAGCCCAAATCTGTATGGATTCACACCCACGCCTTCCTCGATCCGGAGCCCCCGGAGAAGGGCGGTACGTACGTAGTCGGCGGGGTCGGGGGCCGCGGTGTCTCCACGCGTGAAGATGATGTTTCCATCGAGCTGGTACCCCAGCTCGAAGTCTGCGAACTCGTCTTCCGGCGACAGGAACGGATGGGTCTCGGATGTGCCCTTGATCTGCAGCACCTCTACGACCGGCTCCCACCTCATGCGGGTCCTCGCATACTCGGCGCTGATGGGACGACCGTCGCTGTCCACCATGTCGAACATCATTCCGTTGGAGAGGTTCGAGTTGTGGGGAATGGCGACGAAGTCG
>JAHEKM010000115.1 GCA_024638325.1 Gemmatimonadota bacterium
CAGGGGGCCGAGCGTATAGAAGGGCGCCTCGTGACACCACTCCAACTGCTTCTCCATGTTCTCCTTCACGAGATGCATGGGCACGTGTCCCGGCCCCTCGTTCATGACCTGCACGCCGTACTCCCACGCCACTTCGGTGAGCTCCCCCTGCACCTTCAGCTCGGCGAACTGGGCCTCGTCGTTCGCGTCGCGAATCGACCCCGGTCGCAGACCGTCGCCCAGGGAGTACGACACGTCGTACTCGGCCATGATCTCACAGAGCTCGCGGAAGTTCGTGTAGAGGAACGACTCCTGGTGGTGCGCCATGCACCACTTGGCGATGATCGATCCGCCGCGCGAGACGATGCCGGTGAGCCGGTTCGCGGTCATCGGGATGAAGCGCAGCAACACGCCCGCGTGCACCGTGAAGTAGTCGACGCCCTGCTCGCACTGCTCGATGATCGTGTCGCGGTAGATCTCCCAGGTCAGCTCCTCCGGCACGCCGTCGACCTTCTCGAGCGCCTGGTAGATCGGGACGGTCCCGATGGGAACCGGCGAGTTCCGTAGGACCCACTCGCGGGTCTCGTGAATGTTCTTGCCCGTCGACAGATCCATGACGGTGTCGGCACCCCACAGCGTCGCCCAGCGGAGCTTCTCCACCTCTTCTTCGATGGAAGAGCTGACGGCCGAGTTCCCGATGTTGGCGTTGATCTTCACCTTGAAGTTGCGACCGATCGCCATCGGCTCGAGCTCGGGGTGGTTCACGTTGGCCGGGATGATCGCGCGGCCTCGAGCTACCTCGTCCCGCACGAAGGTCGGCTCTACGCCCTCGCGCAGGGCGACGAACTCCATCTCCGGCGTGATCTCACCCTGCTTCGCATAGGTCATCTGAGTGACCGAGCCCGTGCCGCGGAGCGTGCGCCGCTCCAGCGTACGAGGCATCTCGACCTCTCCGACGAGCTCCCGCGAGCGACCCGTCTCGGCCACAGGCCGCGCCCGGATCCACTCCTCGCGGATGCTCGGAAGTCCGGAGCGCACGTCGATATCGCGGGGGCCACTGGTGTCGTACACCCTCAGCGGGGGCTCCCCGCCCGTCAGATGGATCTCCCGCACCGGGACCTGCACGCCGTGGCGACCCTCGATGTAGACCTTCTTGGAGTTGGGGAACGCGCCCGGATAGTCGGTACCGATGTCCTCGGTCCTCGGCGCCACACGCTGTCCGTTGCGCTCTGTGTCCTCGCTCATCGCCCCTCCTCTGGTGTGCACTCCGAAGCTGTTCGCACCCCGTACGCAGAAACGGCCGTCCGCTTTCGCGAATCGGCCGCCCGGGGAATGGCTCTCGCCAATGTCCGCCGCTCTCCCTCCGCCGGTATGAGCCGGTTCAGGTTCCAAGGGTCTGTCTCAATCCCGCGCGCGCGGGATGCCCCTGGCGGCTGTCGCTGAACCTAGAGGATCGGCCTGGCGAAGGGGAGTGTCGACGGGCAACCAGGGCCGGCATGGAGCTTGCACCCGTGCCCCGAACGTCGCGTTCTCCCCCGATCCACGGGATCCAGCCTTGAGAACGGTCCTGAAAGCCTTGGTTTGCGCGCTGTCCATGACCGGTGCCGCTTCCGCTCAGGTCCCCGTCGCTTCCGGCAACGGTGGGCTCTGGTGGGAAGTTTCTGCAGCCGGCGGCGGGATGCTGCTGTCCTGCACCGTCTGTGACCCGGAGCGCGAGCTCGGACCGTCCGTGGGCGTGGCGTTCGGGACGTACGCGGACTCACGGCTTCGAGTCGGACTGGAGGGCGGACTCTGGGCGAACGACGACGGCGAGGTGCGCGAGTCGGTGTACCGGGGCGGGATCGTCGCACAGCTCCACCCTAGGCCGGACAGCGGACTCCATCTCGTCGCCGGCCTGGGGTGGTCGGGTTACCGCGCGGAGCTCATCACGTACGACGCGGTCCGACTCAGCCTCGGAGCGGGGTGGGACCTACCGCTGACAGAAGGCTGGGTGGTCGGAAACCGCGTCATGCTCGACGCGGCCTCGTTCGGGTCGCTGCAGAACGACGTGGGCGAGGTGGCGAGTTCCGTTGGTCTCAGCGTGGTGACGCTGGGGCTCTATCTGAGGAGACGATGACATGAGCGCGAAGAAGATCGCTCTCGGCGGCATGGTGGTCCTGGCTGCTTCCTGTGGCGACGATCCGGTCTTTCCGGACGTATCGCTGGCTGTGGGGGACGCCGTCTCCTTCGGCGTGTGGACACCCGGACCCGGGGATACGTGCTCGGCCGCGATTCACGACTCGTACGCGACGCTCGGCCCGGATGGGCTGCGCTATCCGACCTGGCATCCCCCCATCGATCCGGGAACCGGGTGCACGTTCGGTCACGAGCACGGGCGAAACCCGTCCGGGTCGGACCTGTTCCGCGACGTTGGCCCGATCCCTTTCGGCTACGCCAACCAGCACCTGGAGGCCGGTGGGTTCGGCGCGCCGCGCAACGAGGACCACGTCGGTCACAAGATCGAGTGGGAGAACGACGTCGTCATGAACGTCGACGACGAGGGCGCGTCTGCCGCGCTCCACATCACGTGCGACGTGTTGGTGAAGCTCCATCAGGGAACGCACTCGCCGGACGCGTTCACCAACAACATGCACGAGGTCGTCTATCACGTCCGCTGCACGGACCGGACGGGCTTCAGCGTCACCGTCCTCTCTCCGATCGGTACGCCGGGCGAGCTGGTGGCGTCGTGCGATCGTGACCGACACATCCCGGCCGGCGTCGCCAACCCCGCCATCTCGCCGGACGGCGGTGGGAAGCGCGCGATTCCGGACGCGGCGTGCGTGCAGGAGCGGATCCTGAATCCGTCCGACGGGCGGCCCCGCTTCGATTCGGCGCTGCGAGAGAGCTGGGAGATGAGCGTCTCCGTCCGTGCCGCCAATGGCCGTTCGCTCGCCTCGTTCAACCCCTACTTCCAGGTCTTCGACCCGAGCCGTTTCTTCGACGGCGGACAAGCGAATGGCCTCGCCCGTCCCATCGACCTGTGCTACGTGGCGGGCCTGGAGGGCGAGGACCGGTGCGAAGGGGTCTCCCCTACCGACACGCTCTCGTGGAACGACCCCAGATCGCCCTTCAAGGGCGTGCGCCGTTTCGTGGACGTGAACGCGAATCGGATCCGGAATGCCGACGGACCGTCGGTCTGGTACACGGACGCGCTGGGCAGGAACGGCCGCACCGAGCCCTTCCCGGGTTCGATCCGACAGTGGATCGCCGCATACGACAACGAGCACTACGACCTGCACGGACCGCAGATCGGCCGAGACCGCAGTTACGACGCCCCCGGCGTCCACGCCCCCAACTGATGACCACGTACAAGCAGCGGCCGACCGCCGCCCGGACGACGATACTCCTGCTGCTCACGCTCGTGCTCGCGGCGGCGGCCGGTCCCCTGGATGCACAGGTCGCGTGGGACACTCCCCGCCTGATCGGACCCGAGAGCCCGCGCGGGTTCGGCGTGTTCTTCGTTCGCACGGCGGCCTTGGGCCCCGAGCACGACGCCGGGATGATCACGTTCGGCATGCCGGGTACGGGGGGCGCCGTCTCCCTTCGGGGAGGAGCCGCCCAGGACCTGGACGACGAGCTCGCGGTGTTCGGGGGTATCGACCTGCGCGCGATCATCGCCACGCATACGGACGACCAGCCCCTGGACCTGGCGTGGGTCGGCGGCATCGGAGCGGGGGCGCCCACCAACAGCGAGCGCATCGCGACGATCAGCCTGCCCATGGCCGTCGCGGCCGGACGAAGCTGGTCCTCCGGGTCGGTGTGGGTCGCCCCTTATGTCTCGCTCGGCGTCGCCTTCGACCTGCACGTCGGTGCGGACTCGCCGGAGGAGGAGTTCGAGTGGTCTCCCACGGCCGACGTCGGCCTGGACCTGGCCCTCGACGCCGGGCGTCGCTTCGTGGTGCGAGTGGGCGCGTCTCTCGGCGCGCGCCACGCGGTGGCCGTCGGGCTGGACGTCGGCTGACTCGAGGCGGGATCCTTGCGCTCCGCACTCCGGTAGCAATGGTTGCAGTAGTGGACCTCTAGCCTCCGGCCGTAGTGATGCGCGTTCCCAACGCCCTGATGCTCCTCACCGCAGCGCTCCTGGCAGTGTTCCCACTGCCGGCCAGGGCCCAGAGCGTGCAGGAGGTGCTCACCACGATCCGCAACGGCGGCGGGTGGGTCAGCGTGGCAATCGACCGCGGTTTCGGTACGGCGAGCACGGTCATCCTGCCCACCCTTGGCATGGCCCTCTCGGGCTGCCTCAACGTGTGGGAGGGCCACACGGGCGAGTGGCTGATTCGGGCGCGGGACACCATCGCGCGGGACTCGTTGGCGGTACGGTCGATTCCGGGTCGGGGGGTCCGCTTCGCGCACGAGTTCGGCCTCAGGTCCAAGCTCGAGTTCGACTTCGAGTGGAGCGAGCCGCGCGACACCACCCTCTATCTGTGGGTCGGGCTCGACCGCGAAGAGGACGGCCCCACGGAATCCTGCACGCCGAAGTAGAGCGGTGAGTGGCCGAGCCGTGAGGTACGTCTGGGTGTTGCTCCCGCTGGCGACGCTGTTCGGGTGCCTGCACGCCGACCCGCGCGTGCGGTCCGACTTCTTCACGGACCAGGTCGGGTACCTGGCGACCGCCCACTCCCACAACAACTACGACCAGCGTAGGCCGCTGGCCGATGCGCTCGAGCGCGGATTCGCAAGCATCGAGGTCGACATTGTCCTGACGGAAGGCGAGCTCTACGTGGCACACGGGATCGAGGACGTCGAGGACGACGCGACGCTTCAGGTGCTCTACCTCGATCCGCTCAGGGAGGTCGTGAGGCGCAAGGGCGCGACGGTGTACGGGCCCTCCCGTCCCCCACTCCAGCTCCTCATCGACGTGAAGACCGACGCCGACTCGACGTATGCGGTCCTTCACGACGTGCTGAGCGGATACGCGGACATGCTTACGGTCTGGGTGGATGGCGAGGAGCAGCGGGGACCCGTATCCGTCGTGATCTCCGGCAACCGCGCGGTCGAACGCGTGCAGGGCCACTCTCCGAGGTACGCGGCCATCGACGGTCGCGTGTTGGATGATCGGTCGACGATGACCGCGCAGACGATGCCGCTGGTCAGCGAGGACTGGGAGAGGCTCGGCCCGCCCGTGCCTGAGGCGCGACTCGCCAGCGCACGTAGGGTCGTCGAGCAGATGCACGCCGAGGGTCGCAAGGTGCGCTTCTGGGCGACCCCCGAGGACGAAGGGGTCTGGGATGCGCTGGTCGCGATGGGAGTCGACTACATCGGCACCGACGACGTGGCTCGCCTGGAGCGATTCCTGCGGAACCACTCGGGCGCCGACGGGCGGTCGGTCGACTAGCGCCCGCGCCCTACGCCTCGGCCGGCGCTGCGGGCTCCATCACCTGTCGCCTGAAGCCGATTCCCGGGACGAGGACGGCGAGCCCAGCGACCAACGTCCCGACTGGCATGAGGACGAACCGCAGCGCCGCCACTCTCGCGTCCACGCCTTCTGGGAGGTCGACGCCGTAGGCGGCATAGACGTCGAAGACGTACTGGGACAGCTCGATCGCGCCCAGGTAACGCAGCAGTAGAATCGTGCTGGCGCAGCCGTACAGCGCCACGATGAGAACCCGGCCCGTGCGGCTGAAACGCTCGCCCGCGATGAAGGCCGCCACCATCACGGCGAATGTGATCGAGAGCCACACCTGGAATTGCGTGTCGATGTCGGCGTAGACCTCGAGGAGCAGCTGAAGCAGTTGGACTTCAGCGATCTCCCCCATCGGCGCCGTACCCAACGCGTGCTACTTCCCCCTGATCTTCGAGATCAGCATGCTGAGCGGGTCGTAGGACCGGTCGACCACGCGCTCCTTGAGCGGAATGATGGCGTTGTCGGTGATGGTGATGCCCTCGGGGCACACCTTGGTGCAGCACTTGGTGATGTTGCAGTAGCCGATGCCCAGGTCGTCGCGGAGCGCGGCGAGCCGGTCGCCCGTGTCGATCGGGTTCATCTCCAGGTTGGCCGCGTACACGTAGTGCCTCGGGCCCGCGAACTTGTCGTGCAGGTGATGGTCGCGCAGCACGTGGCAGACGTCCTGGCAGAGGAAGCACTCGATGCACTTCCTGAACTCCTGGGGTCGGTCGACGTCATACTGGTCCATGCGCCACGTACCGTCGTCGCCGTTGGGCGCAGAAGGCTGAAACTTCGGGATGGACTTCTTCACCTCGTAGTTCCAGGAGACATCGGTCACGAGGTCCCTTAGCACCGGGAACGCGCGCATCGGCTCGACTGTGATCGGCTGATCCTCGGGCAACTCGTCGACCCTCGTCATGCACATGAGTCGCGGACGACCATTGATCTCGGCCGAGCACGAGCCGCACTTGCCGGCCTTGCAGTTCCAACGGACGGCCAGGTCCTGAGCCTGGTCCGCCTGGATCTCATGGATGGCGTCGAGCACCACGTACCCGGGCCCGCACTCGACGGTGTAGCTCTTCATCTCGCCGCCGTCGGCGTCACCCCGCCAGACCTTGAACTCGTGCGTCGTCGCAGTCGCCATCAGCCCTGCTCCTCGATGATGTCCTTGAGGTCCTGACGTATCGGCGGAATCTCCTCGCGGCGGATCTCCATTTCGCCGCCGGGACCCATCTTGATGACGTGGTTGAACGAGCCCCACTCCTTCTTCTTCTCGAGATGGTCGATGCGCGAGTGGGCTCCCCGGCTCTCACGCCGCTCGAGCGCGCCCATGGCCACGGCTTCCGCGACGGTGAGCAGACTCTCGAGGTCGAGCGTCGTGTGCCAGCCCGGGTTGTACTCGCGGCTGCCGCCCGCACCCATCCGTCTGGCACGCTGCTGGAGGCCATGGATCTGGTCCAGCGCCTGCTTCAGCCCGTCCTCTTCGCGGGCGATCCCGGCCTTGTCCTGCATGAGCTCCTGCAGCTCGTACTGCAACCGGTAGGGGCCGACGTCCGCGCCCGGATCGCGCTCCAGCGGCGCGAGCGCCTCGCGCGCCGCGAGGTCGATCTGGTCCTGCCCAATGGCCACCGAGCCACTCTCCTGCGCGAACTTCGCGGCGTACTCACCCGCCCGCTTGCCGAAGACCAACAGGTCGGAGAGCGAGTTGCCGCCGAGCCGGTTGGCCCCGTGCAGGCCGCCCGCGCACTCGCCGGCCGCGAAGAGGCCACGCACGGTGGTCGTCATCTGCGAGTCGGGATCGACCCGGATGCCACCCATCGCATAGTGCGTGGTGGGCCCGACCTCCATCGGCTCCTTCGTGATGTCGATTCCCGCCAGCTCCTTGAACTGGTGGTACATGCTCGGAAGCTTCTTCTTGATGTGGGCCTCGGAGTCCTTGATGTGCTCCTTGATCCATGCGATGTCGAGGAACGCGCCGCCATGCGGGCTGCCGCGGCCCTCCTTGACCTCCTTCACGATCTTGCGCGCCACGTGGTCACGGGTGAGCAGTTCAGGTGGGCGTCTGGCATCGCGGTCCCCTATCACGTAGCGCCATCCCTCCTCGGGCGTGTCCGCGGTCTGGTCCACATACAACGGCGGGATGTCGTCGAACATGAAGCGACGACCCTCGCTGTTCTTGAGAATCCCGCCCTCGCCACGCACACCCTCGGTCACGAGGATCCCGCGCACGCTGGGCGGCCAGACCATGCCGGTCGGGTGGAACTGCACGAACTCCATGTCGACGAGCTCGGCGCCCGCGTGGTAGGCGAGCGAATGTCCGTCGCCGGTATACTCCCAACTGTTGCTCGTGACCAGGAAGGCACGACCGAGTCCGCCCGTCGCGAGCACGACCGCTTTCCCCTTGAACACTTTGAAGCGTCCGCGCTCGCGGTCGTACGCGAACGCGCCGACGCACCGGTCCCCGTCCTTGAGGAGCCTGGTGACCGTGACCTCCATATGGACGTCGATGCCCTGATGGATGCCGTGGTCCTGGAGCGTCCGGATCATCTCGAGGCCGGTCCGGTCGCCCACGTGCGCCAGTCGCGGGTAGGCGTGCCCCCCGAAGTTGCGCTGGTTCATCCGCCCGTCCTTCGTCCGGTCCAGCAGCGCGCCCCACGCCTCCAGCTCGCGAACGCGATCGGGGGCCTCCTGCGCGTGCAGCTCGGCCATGCGCCACGAGTTCAGATACTGTCCGCCGCGCATGGTGTCGGCGAAATGCACCATCCAGTTGTCTCGCTCGTCGGCGTTCGCCAGCGCGGCGGCCACCCCGCCCTCGGCCATGACCGTATGCGCCTTGCCGAGGAGTGACTTGCAGACGAGTCCGACCGATGCGCCGGTCGAGGCAGCCTCGATCGCTGCCCGGAGCCCCGCCCCGCCGGCCCCGATGACGATGACGTCGTGCTCGATGAGCTGGTGCTCAGCCATCAGAAGATCCTCAAGTCGGTCCAGATCCCCATGGCGCAGAGCCGGACGTATACGTCGGAGAAGCCCACCCAGAAGAGGCTGAACCAGGCGAAGCGCATGTGCCGCTTGTTGCACCAGCTCACGCAGTTGTAGGCCGTCCTCTGAACCGGGCGGCGGGCGAGCTTGTCGATCATGCCACCGACCAGATGCCGGAGCGAGTGGCAGCCCATCGTATACAGCCCGAGCAGCGTCACGTTGAGTGTGAGCACGACGGTGCCGACGCTGACACCGAGCTCCTCTCCACCTCCCGCGGCCTCGAACCAGAGCGCGTGCCAGGCGTCGAGTGAGAGGAAGACCAACAGCAGGAGCGCGAACGGCAGCGTGTACCTGTGGATGTTCTGGAGAATGAGCGGAAACTTGCGCTCACCCATGTATCCCGTGCCGGGCGTGCCCACGGAGCACGAGGGCGGGCCGGGCCAGTACGCCTTGTAGTACGCACCCCGGTAGTAGTAGCACGTCAGCCGGAAGCTCACCGGGGCCCAGAGAATCAAGAACGCCGGCGAGTACGGCAGAATGCTCGGCCACCATCCCGGTTGCTCGCCGAAGAGCGCATGCGTCGACGGCTCACCCGCCGGAAACCAAAGCTCCGGAGAGTAGAAGGGAGACAGCAGGTTGTCGGAGGCGTAGAACTGGCCCTGGAAAGCTGCCCAGGTCGAGTAGACGATGAAGATCAGAAAGCCGAGGCCCACGGCGATGGGTTGAACCCACCAGGCGTCCGGCCGGGTGGTTTCGCCGAAGGGCCGCTTGACTGGTAGGGCCGTGACTTTGGACGGCATGCGGTCCCCTTTGGGTGGTCATCGTCGCCGCTGGTCGCTGCGGCGCCGCCGTAATATGTCCAGCCGGTCCCGGACGGCAACGCCCCAGGAGGGCGGCCAGGCGCCCAAGCGCGCGGCCCATGCTCACGCGGCGCAGGAGTGACTGCGTAGTGCCGACGGCAGTCCGGGCGGCCCCCGAAGCTTCACCGCATGGTATTCGCGACCTCCGCGGAACCTCGGCTTCGACGCCCTCGCGCACCCGCTCCCTCGGCTGCGAGCGGTGTCACACCCCGGCGAAGCGCCCCACGAAAAGCCCAGGGACCAAGCCGCTTTTCGAGTATGTCCTACATTTATGTCGTACCCCGGATCGTTGCATACGTTTTGGTGTCGCCACGCGAGCCACGTGGCGAATCGGGCTCAATACTGCCGACTTCGGACCCGAGATCGGCCCACCGGACGACGGAGACCAGCCTCGACACACCCGTTCTCCAGCCCTCCGCGGCTCGCCCCATTACATACATAAATGTTCTTTTCGTGCAGACCAACGACGATGTCGTCGTTCGCGTTCGTGCCGCGGGATGACACCTGGGATCCGGGCAAGGCATTACGGCACAACATGTTACGGCTCGGGCGTCGCCTGTGGACAGGGACCATTTCAGAGCGGTACGGCAGTTGCCTAGGAAGCCCGCTCATTACGCAGCTCCCACGTAGATCCAGCAGGAATTTCCATAGGAGGTGAGATGAAGAAGGTCGAAGGGATCATCCGGCCCCACCTCC
>JAHEKM010000116.1 GCA_024638325.1 Gemmatimonadota bacterium
GTGGTGGTGGCCGAGGAGTCGACAGCATGGCCACGCGTGTCCCACGGGACCGACCGCGACGGGCTCGGCTTCGACCAGAAGTGGAACATGGGGTGGATGAACGACACGCTCGACCTCATGGAAATGGACTACGCCGAGCGGTCCGCCAACTACGGAAAGCTCACGTTCGCGATCGCGTACGCCTTCAGTGAGCGCTTCGTGCTCCCGCTCTCCCACGACGAAGTCGTGCACGAGAAGCGCTCCCTCATCGGCAAGATGCCGGGCAGCCGAGAGGAGAAGTTCGCCAACCTCCGGCTCCTCTACGCCTACATGTGGACGCACCCGGGCAAGAAGCTGCTCTTCATGGGTGGGGAGCTCGCGCAGTGGGACGAGTGGAATGCCGACGCGGAGCTCGACTGGGCCTTGGAGCAGTTCCCACCCCACCGGGGGGTCGGCAGGCTGTTGGGCGACCTCAATCGGCTCTATCGCCGGGAACCGGCACTGCACGCCTACGACCACCGGCCCGAGGGCTTCGAGTGGATCGACTGCCACGACACGGAGCGGGGCACGCTCTCGTACCTGCGATGGGCGCCGGAGTGGCAGGACGTGATCGCGGTGGCCATCAACTTCCGACCGACCCCCCTGCCCTCCTATCGGCTGGGCGTACCCCACCCGGGCCGCTGGCGCGTCGTCCTGAACACCGACGACGTGGCGTACGCTGGACACGGCATGCGGCTACCGGAGGTCGTAGAGGCCCGGGACGAGGCTCTCCACGGCCGCCCTCACTCGGTCGACCTGCCCCTCCCCGCGCTGAGCACGGTCCTGATCAAACCTGCTTAGCCGAGGCCTTTCTCAAGCTGGCGATGGCTTCGTCCGTGGGCGGATCGTCGCCCTCCGCGATGCCGCGCAGGGCCGGCACGTAGAACTTCTCGGTGTAGTCCTTCACCATGCGGCCGGCCGTGAACGCCTTCCCTGCCACGATCGCGGCTTGCTTCATCATGGCGATCCAAGCGGGCGGCAGGTTGCGCTCGTCTCGCGTGTAGTATGCGGGCACGACCTCGCGCTCGAGCAACGTGAAGAGCGCCTCGTGATCGGCGGCGTCCAGGTCCTCACCGTCTCCGTCGTGCTTCGGGATCGCCCACCCGTTCTCGCCGTTGAAGCCCTCGGCCCACCACCCGTCCAACGTGCTGAGCTGTGGCACGAAGTTGAGCGCGGCCTTCATGCCGCTGGTGCCGCACGCCTCCATGGGGACCCGGGGCAGATTCATCCACAGGTCGACGCCCTGCACCAGCCGGTGGGCGACGTGCACGTCGTAGTCCTCTACGAACGCGATGCGGCCCTCGAACTGTGCCTCACGCGAGGCCTTCCACACGCGCTGGAGCACGGCCTTGCCGGCATCGTCCGCCGGATGCGCCTTCCCGGCGAAAATCAGCTGAACGGGCCGGTGGGGATCGGTGAGTAGCCGCCGCAGTCGACCTTCGTCCCTGAAGAGAAGGCTCGCGCGCTTGTATGTAGCGAAGCGTCGGGCAAAGCCGATCGTGAGCGGCTCCGGCCCGAGCATGGTACCGGCACCGACGAGGTGAACGGTGTCCTTCCAGGATGTCTTCCAGCGCTGGCGGGCCTGCTCCCGGCAGAAGTCGAGGAGCACTCGCTTGAGCATGCTGTGCGTCTCCCAGAGCCGCTGGTCGTCCAGCTCCAGGAGGCGGTCCCACGCGTCGCCCTCCGGCGGATCGTTCTCCCAGAACTCCCCGTAGACCTCGTCCAACAACATCATCAGGAAGTGCGACAACCAGCTGCCTGCGTGCACGCCGTTGGTGACGCCCTCGATGGGCAGCTCGTCTTGCTCGTGGCCCGGCCAGAGGCCCGCCCACAGGTCGCGCGTGACTTCCCTGTGCAGCTTGGCTACGCCGTTCACGTAACGCGCCAGCCGGATCGCCGCGGCGGTCATGTGGAACGAACCGTGGTTCATGTCCGGGTGACGGCCGAGCGCCAAGAAGCTGTCCATGTCGAGGCCGAGCTCGTCGTGGTACCCGTCGCAGACCGACTCGATGAGGTCCTTGTAGAAGATGTCGTGGCCGGCGGGAACGGGCGTGTGCGTCGTGAAGATCGAGTGGGCGCGCACGGTGGTGACGGCGTCCTCGAAGCTCATGCCATCGGCGATGTGCTCGCGCAGCCGCTCGACCATCATGAACGTCGCGTGGCCCTCGTTGGCGTGCCACGCACCGGGCGCGATGCCCAGCGCACGCAGGACGCGCACGCCTCCGACGCCCAGAATCCACTCCTGCTTCAACCTGTACTCCTGGCCGCCCCCGTAGAGCTGGTACGTCAGCTCACGGTCGGCGGGGTCGTTCTCGGGCAGGTTGGTGTCGAGCAGATACAGCTTCACCCGTCCGACGTTCAGCTGCCACGCACCGATGTGCACCGGGCGACCGCCGGTCTCCAGGACCGTGATGGTCGGGGAGTCGTCGGGGCCGCGCAGACGCACCAACGGCATGATGCGAGGGTCGAAGACCTCGTCGCTGTCGCCCTGCCACCCCTCGAGGTCGACCTGCTGGTCGAAGTATCCCTTCGAGTACAGCAGTCCCACCCCAATGAGCGGGACGGCCAGGTCCGACGCCGACTTGCAGTGGTCGCCCGCCAGGATCCCGAGGCCGCCCGAGTAGATCGGGATGGAATTGTGCAGCCCGAACTCGGCGCAGAAGTACGCGACGGTGGCGTCTCCCAGCTCCGGGAAGCGCTCCGGGTACCAGCCGCGCGTCGGGTCGAGCGCCTTGTCCATCTCCTCGACGACCACCCGGTAGTCGGCCAAGTACTCCTTGTCCCGCGAGAGGTGCGCCAAACGGTTCGGGTCGACCTTCCGGAGCATGGCCACCGGGTTGTGGCGCGTGGCCGACCAAATGGTGGGGTCGATGTTGCGCAGCAGCAGCCGCGCGCGACGGTCCCAGCGCCACCAGAGGTTGAGCGCGATGCGCTCGATGCCTGCGATGGGCTCCGGGAGGTAGGGGATCTTGCCCGATTCCGGGGTCATGGGAGGGAAGCCGAGGACAGCGAAGGGGAAGGGCGAGCGGCGATGTGTCCAATCTCGTCGGCGGCTGTCGCGATGTGCAGTGTCTTCTACGCGACGTGCCCCGTGCCGGCCTCTACCGTGAACAGTGGAAGCGGCGCCTCCTTCCCCCTCAGCTCGACCTCACCGACCGAGCGAGCGGTCATCCCGGCAAGCCGTTCCACACCGCGCGCCACCCTCTCCGAGACGAGAAGGCTCACACCCAGAGGCTTGCACGCCGCCTGCATACGCGCCGCGGCGTTGAGCGTGTCGCCGTGGTAGGCGAGCTCCTTCTTGGCCTCGCCCACCCAGGTCAGTACCACCGGGCCGGTGTGCACGGCGCCGCGGATCTTCGGCACGAGCCCGTACTCGGCCCGGTAGTGCTCCGCGTGGCTTTCGAGATGGCGGACCATGTCGAAGAAGCACCGTACGGCGGCGGCGTCCGGGAGACTTCGGGTCGTCCACGTCACGATCACCCCATCGCCCAGGTGCTGGTAGACGCGGCCACGCCAGGCCAGAATCGGCTCGGAGAGATCCGCGTACAAATCCCGCAACAGGTGGCTATATCCGACGTGACCCAGCTTCTCGGCGATCGGGGTGGACTCGGCCAGGTCCGCCCAGAGAAAGACGAGATCTTCTTCCTTCGGATAGTGATACCGGCCCGTGACCAGCTTCCAGAGCTCCGACGGGTGATGTAGCCGCCGAAGCTGCAGCGCCGGAATCAAAACCAAAGTAGCGAGCACAGCGAGCGCTGCGTCCCGCCAGAGGTAGGGACCACCGGTATAGTCGAGCGTCGCCGCGGCGATCGACTGCCCCTCGGTAAGGAAGGGACTCAGCACGTTCACGACGATCAGCGCGCCCTGGATCGCCAGGACGTAGACGCCAAAACGGAGGATATTGAGCTGGGCGAAGCGCAGGCGCCGACTGGTGATCGGGACGAAGAATTCCTCACCGAGGCCCACGACCGCGCCGATCATCAGCCCGACGCTCACCCCCCGCACGACGGGGCCCAGAAGAGGCAGACCGTCGAGGGCACCAGTGAACATGCCGACCAACGGTCCGATGACCGCGCCGATAACCAGGTACGTGAGCGTGCTGCGAAGGCGCCTCGCGACGATGCGGTTCAGGCCGCTACCTCCCCAGGGGATGCTGGACGTGTGAACACCGCGCGGGGCATGTTCGCCGCCGAGCGCCGTCCCTGAAAGGGTAGCGCGCCCCACCAGACCGAGGAGACAACATGGAGCTGAAGGGAGCCGTCGCGCTCGTGACCGGAGGCAAGGAAGGCATCGGACGCGCCATCGCGGAGGCGCTCATTGCCCAGGGCGGTCGCGTCACCATCACGGGCCGCCACGAGGAGGCGCTTCGCGCTACCGCCGACGAGATCGGCGCGGGCTCGATCGTGGGCGACGTCGGCGACGAGGCGGACGCGAAGCGGACCGTGGCCGAGGTCATCCGCGAGCACGGCCGGCTCGATATCCTCGTGAACAACGCTGGCTACGGCATCTTCAAGCCCCTCGTCGACACCTCGCTCGAGGAGCTGGAGGCCATCTACCGGACGAACGTATTCGGGCCCTTCCTGATGGCGCGCGAGGCCGCGCGCCACTTCATCGAGCGCGGCAGCGGCGAGATCATCAACATCGCATCCACCTCGGCGCTGCGAGGCAGCGCCACCCGTACCGCGTACGGGTCCACCAAGTTCGCGCTCCGCGGCATGACCGAGTGTTGGCGAGACGAACTCCGGCGCCACAACGTGCGCGTCATGCTGGTGAACCCCAGCGAGGTCATGACCGAGTTCGCGACCAAGGCCGGCTCACCGCGCGAGCCGTCCGAAAAGAAGCTCCGTCCCAAGGAGATCGCCGACGCGATCATCGGCGCGCTCAAAGTCGACAGCCGCGGCTTCGTTCCGGAGTTCAGCGTCTTCGCTACGAATCCGTTCTAGCTAGTCCACGATGCGGACGCCGGCCAGCTTCGTCAGCGCCCCGAGGGTCGTCTGCGCCGCATTCAATCCGAGCATGAAGTCGGCGTCCGAGAACGTCTCGAAGAGATCCGTGGTCTGGTGCCAGTGTGGATTGGCGCCGTTACCGGTCTCGTAGAGGCGCCGGTTCTCCCGTAGGCTCACCGACGGGACGACGTCCATGAAGGGCGTGGAGTCGGTGTTGCTCATGGCGTTGCTGAGCACGGCCGGGTAGTCGCTGGCGTGCATGCGGTTTGCGTTGATCAGGGCGATGCCGAGTAGCGCCGACGGGCCCGCGAGGGCCGAATTCATCTGGAACTCGACGTCCACGTCCGCGTCGAGCGCCTGGTTGTAGGTCACGGGGTTGCCGTGGTCCCACATCATCATGTCGTGCTGGATCATGCCGAGCCAACGGGGCTCGGGGTATGTGCCGGAGCCCGGCGGGTTCTCGATGCCCTGGAGGGCGGCCCGCTGCTCGACGTAGGCGGTGGAGCCGTTCAGGCCCGTCTCCTCGTTGTTCCACAGGGCGAAGCGGATCGAGCGGTCGGTGACGATGTCTTCCTGGGCGAGGACCCGCGCGATCTCCATCACGAGGGCCGTGCCCGACGCGTCGTCGTTGGCCGCCTCTCCCCCGCCCCGTCCGTCCATGTGCGCGCTGATGATGTACATCTCTCCGGGCGTGGTCGCTCCGACCTTGGTCGCGTACACCTGTTCACGCGGCTCGGGGTCCGGTATCGGCTCCCCCTCCCGCACGCGCGGCGTGTAGTCGTAGTAGAGGCGCTCGGTCGGATAGCCCCAACTCCTCAGTTTCGAGTCGATCCATTCGATGGCCGCCTGGTTCCGCGCCGTGCCCTGCTCCCGGTCACCGAATCGCGTCAGGCCCCAGATCAACTCCTTGTAGCTCTCGAAGTCCAGACGCTCGACGATCGTTTGGTGCATGCTGTCGGCAGCCGTCATCGGTACGCCCCCGAGAATCCGCTGCACGTTCCGGCGCAGCTCGGGTGGGTCGCTCACGCGCGGCTCGCGATCCTGGCCGCGGACAGGATCATAGGGCGGAATCTGTTGTGCGTCGGTCGACACGGGCAGCAGGGCGAGCCCGACGGCGAGCAGCGGGATCAGGGAGATCTTGTGGATCATCGATATCGCGGAAGCACGAGAGAACAGACGGGAGCACCTCACAATGGGCCCGGCGAGCGCGCCGCGCACGTGCGGGCGACCCCGCGACCCCTATGCATCCGGCGCTACGGGTACAGCGCCGAGAAGGCCGCCCGATCACCCTCCGAGAAGGGATTTGCGGCCGCAATACCCTCGAAGGACTCGAGCTGATCGCGGAAGCGCATGAAGTACGCGACGAAGTCCCCGCCCCATTGGAACGAGTACATGATGTCGGCGAATGCCCTGGTGTGCACCAGGCCAAACGCGTGCCCCAGCTCGTGGACACAGGTCAGGTAGACCACCGTGTCACGGAACAGGGGATCGCGGCGAGCCATCTCGCCGATGTCCGGACCCAACGCATCCGTGTCGGGGCGGATGAACAGGTCGGCCCCGGGCCGGCCCTCGATGCGGCGGGCCCGCATCTCCCCGTAGAGCCCGCCTCCAGCCGGCACCCAGAAGATGCGGACCGTGGCGGTGCCTTCCGGCCCAGGCTCGAACTGGACCGGTGGGTCGGCCAACGCCCCCCAGCGTTCGAGCGCCCATAGCGCCAGAGTCCTGTCGCGCTCGGTAACGCCCGAGCCCGGTGCACCCTCCGCGATGTGGTAGGTCACGGTCTCGGAGAGGTCGAGGCGCCATGCGTTGCCGTCCTGGGCCGCTCCGGGGTGCGCCGCGAGGGCGGCCGCAGCCAGAGCGGCGGCCCATCCGCGAGGCCATGTCTTCATCGCGTAGGCACTCACTCGACCAGCCGACGGCCGACGGTGAGGTGGTACACGGTCTGCTGGCGCTCGTAGATGACCAGGGCCAGCCCCTCGTCCTGCGCCTCGTTGAGCACCTGACTGAACACGCGGCCGAGCTCGCGCGACTTGCGGGCCGAGACGGACTCGAACGAGAGGTCAATCAGCTGCTCTAGGGTTCGCTGCAGGTCGGACGGGACGTCCACCAGAAGCTCGTCCGGTCGTCCTGCGGGAGGCGCGAACGCAGCGTACGAGAGGTCGACCGTGGTCCCGAACTCGTGGGAGCTGACGCCGGCCGCGGCGTTCGCGTTGCCGCGCCGCAGCCGCGCTTGGCGCTCGGCGGTTCGGAGGGCGCTGGTCACCTCCATCCGGTACGGCGGCAGGTCGAGCTCGGCGAGGCGCTCGTGGAAGCGCTGCCCCAGGATGCTCAGCAGCGCGCGCAAATCGGGCGTGACGTGCGCCGGGGAGTCGCCCGGCCTCACGATCCAGTAATCGGTGCTGTCCTCCAGTACTGTCAGCCGGCCCTCCGCGAGGAGGGAATCGAGCATGTCCTCGTCCGCCACGCGCACCCCGAGGACACGGGCCCGGGCCACGTGCGTCGCGTTCAGGTAACGGCGGAGATCACCCTCTTCTGCCGGGGTCATGACCGGCATCGGGCTCAGGATGCGGTCGGCGCGACCCGCGGCCCGGTCGACCTGGCGGCCGGACTCGGAGAGCAGCTGCCCGATCTCGGCGATGGTGGCTGCCCGCGCCGAGTCGGCGGCGGCCTGACGCTCACGCTCGATCCGGCCGCACGCGGCGACCGGGACGAGCAAAATCAGGAGGAGGGCCTGTCGAAGCATGCCCATAGCTTCTGCGAGCCTCGGGTTTGCAGCAAGTCGATGGCACGCCGGCGATTGCGCCGGTCGTGAGAGGGATATTGGTTCTGGCTCCTTCTCACCGGACCTCGGAATCGACATGAGCATCGCACGATCAGCACGACACATCGCCATCGCACTCGCCGTTCCTCTCATGCTGGCAGCCTGCGAAGGGGAGGCCGGACCCACTGGACCCGCAGGTCCGACCGGTGCGGAGGGCGCCCAGGGACCGATCGGCCCGCAGGGTCCTATCGGCAACGCCAACGTGATCTCGGGACAGTTCACCGCAGCGGAAGCCGACTGGTCCACGACCACGGTCCAGTTCGGCTTCGGGACGACAACCGGGGGCACGTCATTGGGCAAGCCGGCCCGCTACCTGGACATCGCCGTCCCCGACATCACCGCCGACGTGGTGACCGATGGAGCCGTGCTCGTCTTCATGCAGCACCAGAACAGCCCCGCCACCTCGTTCGTCCCTCTCCCCTTCGAGTTCTACCAGCTGACTTCGTCCCTGTCCTGGAACTACCTGCACCTGATCTCCGCCGGTAACATCCGCGTCCTCTTCTTCTACCGGGACCTGACGGATCCCAGCAACTTCAGCGACAGCCCCCTGAGCCCCGCCCAGATGACGCGAGTGTACCGGTGGGTCATCATCCCGCCAGCTGCCGCGCCCGTTGTGGCAGAGCTCGACCTCGCGCTGGGCGCGGACGCGATCGTCAGCGAGCTGCGGCACCGTGGATTCGAGGTGAGCTTCGGTGGTGGTTGAGTTGGACGGTCGCTAGACGACCGGTACATTGCGTTTCGGTCGATTCCGGCCCTACGCCGCGCGCGCGGCCGCTCTTCCTCCCCCCACCCCAGCCCCCTCGGACTCATGCCCCACCGAGCAAGTCTCAGGTTTTCGACCGTCCTCCTGGTGATCCTCGGCACGACTGCGTGCGCGAGCGCGACTCCATTCTCCGTCGGAACTCCGGGGCTCGACATGATGAGCCAGGAAGAGGCCCACTTCTTCGTCGACCCTTCCGCGGCACAAGCGGCGCTTGGCGGGACATCCCTACGAGTACGGATCGACAACACCATCAGTGTCTACGAGGCCGAGTTGGATCGAGCGCGCGCGGCTCAGGGTGGATTCTTGAACACGGCGCTCAGTGTGTTCGGACTGCTGCTGCCGGTTTCCGGGACCGCGGCCTCCATCGCGTTGTCCGATCCTGACCACGTCCAAACGGTCTCCATCGTCACCGGGGCGGCGACGACGGTCATACTGGGGCTGAACCTGTTGCTGAAGCCCGGCGCGAAGGCCGCTTCGGCGGCGCAGTGCGAGGCCTTCCTCGAGTCTGCGCTCGAGTCGTATCGACAACGCTGGGGATCGGAGCGGGGTGCGATCTCCGGATCCGCAGAGGAGTGGAATACCTACCTGACGATGCGGGCTACGCTCGAGCCCGGTCGAAGAGCGGCCTGCGAGGGTTAGATCACGCTCGATTGTCGGCTATGTTCGCCAGTAGACACTCTCAACCCTCGACCGTGTAGATCTCCCTCCGACCATGGTCCACCAGGTCGTGATACCCCTCCCAGATGCTGCTGAACTCTTCCGCTTCGTCCCCCTTACCTATCGCCTGAAACGCCTCCAGGCTCTCGACGTCGAACTCACCCACGACCGTCCAATACCGCTCCGCGCTCACGTCGGTATAGACCCTCGCCGTTCCCAATCCCCTTCGCTCTACCAGTTTCGCCGTGGCCAAGAACTTATCGACCATTGGACGCACCTTACCTGCCTTGCAGTACACGACGTCTCGAATCATGAGCATAGCGCTACCCCCTGCCGGTGGTGTGGATCTCGGCCTACCGGTCACCGCTCACCCGTGGGCCATCCAGCCGACGGGCCGACGAAGCGCCCGGACTAGGGCCGAATGTTCTGGTTCACGTGGAAGACGTTGTCCGGATCGTACCTCCGCTTGACCTCGACAAGCCGCTCGTAGTTCGCACCGTAGTTGGCCTTGACCCGGTCGTCGTCGTCGTCGTCCATGAAGTTCACGTACCCGCCTTCCTGGGAGTGGGGAGCGACGGCATCGGAGTAGTCGCGAACCCAAGCGATGTTGGCCTCGTCGTCGGCTGGATCGTCCCAGCCCTCTAACAGGACCATAGAGAAGTTGGCGTCCCGATGACCGAAGGCCGTTGCGTCCGATGCCACTCGATGGCAGGCGCCG
>JAHEKM010000199.1 GCA_024638325.1 Gemmatimonadota bacterium
GCATGACCGAGGATCGCCTGGCGGAGCTCCGCGCCCTGATCGAGCAGGTCGACCGGGACCTCGTCACGCTCATCGGCAGGCGCCGCGACCTGGTCCTCGAGGTCGGTAGAGCCAAGGCGGAGCTCGGTCGCCCGGTCCTCGATCCGCCCCAGGAGGCGCGAGTCGTTCGGCGTGCAGCCGAGATCGCGCGCGAGCTGGGAATCGACGAGGAGCTCACGCGCGACGTGATCTGGAGGATCATCGCGGCGGCGCGGGACGCCCAGGAGGGGCAGACGAGTTGGGGACCCCGAGAACCCGACCTGGGCTGAACGAACGAGGGCCGCCCGACCCGCGGAGGTCGGACGGCCCTTCCTATTCGTCGGACGGCTCAGCGACCGGCTAGTCGGCGCGCGCCTGCGTGGGCCCCTCAGCCATGTACGCCATCACCATCGGCGTCCCGCCGATCGGGACACGCACCCCGTAGATCTCCCCGGGCGGGGTCAGTCCGCGGACGAGGTGTGGGTTCAGGTCGCGTACGATGTCGTCATCGACGTCGAGCGACTCGGCGACCGTCGCCAGCGGGGTACGGCCCGGCACGAAGACCATGTCGAACTCGTACGCGTCCAGCGAGTCGAACGACTGCCCCAGCGCGTCCTGCTCGTTGGCGAGAATGGCGGTAGCCACGAGACGCGGCACGTACTCCCGTGTCTCCCTGGGCAGGTACCGCAGGACCTCCCAGTAGATGTCCTCGTCGCCCGTCCGGCCATCCGCGTGGCGATGGAGAATCCGCTCCACGCGGCTCGGCCCGGCGTTGTACGCCGCTGCCGCCAGGTACCACGACCCGAAGCGTTCATAGAGGTATTCGAGATAGTCGAGCGCCGCGTCCGTCGCCCGGACGGGATCTCGACGCTCGTCGACGTAGTCGTCGACACGCAGCCCCAAATGGAGCGCTGTGGGCCCCATGAACTGCCACAGCCCCACCGCCGAAACGTGCGACTCGGCAACCGGCGAAAGCCCCGACTCGATCATGGCGAGGTACAGGAGATCCTCAGGCATGCCGCGCTCGCGCAGCTTGCCGCGAATCATGCCCTCGAAGAGACCCCGGCGCTGTAGGAGCGCCTCGAACTCCACCCGCCGCGTCGTCTGGAACTGCTCCATCCAGTGCTGAACGGACTCGTTCACGTGCAGCGGAATCGCAGGCGGGTCCACTACGGGGCGGGCGCTCCGAAGGTGCGACACGACCAAGGCCTGGTCCTCTGCGAGCCACGCCGGAAGGGCGAGCGCGAGGGGCACCAGGAGGGCCGCCGCCGCCCAAGAACGCCGGGCGGCCGAAGCGCGAGGATCCAACGAGACCCCATCCTGCGGGGTCGATCTATCTACACGAGCACTCGACTCGCGAAGGTCACCGGTAGACATCGGTCCACCTCCTTCTTTCGTCTTGTGCCCCCGTACGAATCTGGGGGGCTCCGAGTTGCACCGTCGGCAACACGGAGGGGGGCAGGAACGAAAGCCTGTTATGCGAAGAGGTCCGGCCGGCTCGCTCGAAAGCAGCCGGTCCGGACCTCGAGTTTCGTTAGCTCACTACTCGGCTGGATAAACCGAAACGACGTTCCGGGCGCGCATGCGCTCGAACTTCACGACTCCGTCGATGAGTGAGAATAGTGTGTCGTCCTTGCCGCGGCCGACGTTGCGGCCTGGGTGGATGCGGGTGCCACGCTGACGTACGACGATCCCGCCGGCTCTCACCGGTTGGCCGCCGAAGCGCTTCACGCCGAGACGGTTCGGGTTGCTGTCCCGTCCGTTGCGGCTCGAGCCTACGCCTTTCTTGTGTGCCATCGCTTATCCGTCCACTTGGATCCGGGTCGCGCCGCGCTATGCGAGCGCCACCTCGTCGACCCGAATCTCGGTGAAATCCTGTCGATGCCCCTGCTTCCTACGATAGCCCTTGCGGCGCTTGCGCTTGAAGACGATGACCTTGTCACCGCGTCCATGGCGCAGCACCTCGGCCTTGACCGAAGCCCCGTCGACGGTCGGCGCGCCGACCTGAACGCTCTTCTCGCCGTCACCGGCTAGAAGAACCTGGTCGAACACGACGGAATCGCCGGGCTCTACGTCGAGGCTGGGGATGCGGAGGCGAGTACCGGGCTCAGCCCTGAACTGCTTACCGCCAGTCCGAAAAACCGCGTACATACTGGGCTTCTTCGTCGTTCTCGAGGGGCAGAACTACGGGTATATAGCAGTAAAGTGTCTAGGAAGTTCCCGATTTGGTCAAGGTGACCGGGCCGCTCAGGCGGCCACGTACTTCTCGGTCACGTCCGTCTCCGCGGGGCCTGACAGGAGCCTGAACTCGTCCAGGCGCATGAGCGGGTCGTCACGCATGTCCAGATCGAGGCTCGTGCGGTTCCTGAGGCGCTTGAGGAGGCCGGGTTCCTCCTCGATGACGCGCAACGCCACCTCGGGGTGCACCCGGACCACGATGCTCTTTTCCTCCTTGGAGGCCGCGGCCCGTTTCAGGGTGCGCTCGATCTGCCGAACGACGGTG
>JAHEKM010000117.1 GCA_024638325.1 Gemmatimonadota bacterium
ACAGCGGGGGAGGTTGCCCCACGTGTGGCTCGCTCCCGGTCGTGTCGGTGCTGCAGGACCTCCCCGACGCCCTCGGCGCCCGCACCCTCGTGTGCCCCCTCTGTGCCACCGCATGGAGAATCGATCGGCTCCGGTGCGCGGCCTGCGGCGAGAGCGCTCCCGACCGCCTCGAGCTGCACGCGGCCGAGTCGGTCCCGTGGGTGCGCGTCGACGAATGCCTGACCTGTCAGAGTTACCTGAAGACCGTGGATCTCAGACAGCGTGGCGACGCCGTCCCGGTCGTCGACGAGCTGGCCACCGTGGAGCTCGACGTATGGGCCCGGGAGCAGGGTCTGATGAAGGTGCAGGTCAACGTGTTGGAGCTGTGACGGGCCGTTTCCGTCGCCCTCAGTCCTCCACCAGAGCCAGCCCCACCAACTCCGGCGCCTGCCCGCGCCCGCCCACCGCAAGCACGATGAACTGTCGCCCGTCGACCTCGTAGGTGATCGGGTGTCCGTTCTGCGTGCCGGGCAACTCGATGACCCTGAGCACATCCCCCGTCGCCTTGTCGATGGCTCTCAGATAGGGGTCACCGCCCCACCCCTCTCCGGCGAACAACAGCGAGCCGGTCACGAGGGTGCCCGCCCGTGTCGACTTCCCGGTGGGCGGGATGTCGAGGCCGGCGAGCGCCGGATGGTCGAGTACGTTCGCGGGGGTGTCCCCGTTCGGGATCATCCACAAGTGATCGCCGGTCTTCAGGTCGATCGCCGTGATGCGCCCATACGGAGGCTTCACGATGGGAAGGCCCTGCACGGTCGGGGTCACGGCATCGTTCGACTGGATGTAGCGCATGTCCGTGACGGCCGGGTCGGGCGCCAACGCCGCCGCGGTGACCACCGTGGACGATCCGACGTACAGGATGCCCGTTTCCGGATCGACCGCTCCGCCTTCCCAAGCCGCCGCCCCTAGCGCGCCCGGTATCATGACGGTGCCAAGGTTCGAGCCGTCTTCGGCGAGTACGGAAGGCGGCGTGTAGATGGGCCCGTAGCGGTACCGCTCGAGCACCTCGAGGGCCTGCGCGCGCAGCTCCGGGGTGAAGTCGATCACGTCATCGGGGCTGAGGCCCTGCAAATCGAACGGCGCCGGCCGGGTGGGAAAGGGCTGGGTCGCCGCGGTACGCTCGCCGGGCACGTCGGACGGCGCCACGGGCCGCTCCTCGATGGGCCAGATCGGCTCGCCGGTTTCGCGGTCGAAGACGAACGCCCATCCCTGCTTGGTGAGCGCGACGACCAGGCGGCTGGGTCCCCTGCCCTCCACGTCCACGTCGACGAGGATCGGGGCCGCCGGCATGTCGTAGTCCCAGATGTCGTGGTGAATGACTTGGTAGTACCAAGCCAGCTGGCCGGTCCGCGTGTGCAACGCCACGAGCGAGGACGAGTAGAGGTTGTCGCCGAGTCTGTGCCCGCCGTAGAGGTCACTGGTCGGCGCCTCCACGGGCAGATACACGAGGCCGAGTTGCTCGTCGGCCGAGAAGGGCGGCCACACGCCGACGTTGCCTGTGTAGCGAGCGGAGCTCCCCTCCCAGGTCTCCGAGCCCGGCTCTCCATCGTCGGGAATCGTGCGGAATGTCCACAGCTCGCGTCCGTCGCGTGCATCGAATCCGCGGACGTCGCCCTTCACGTTGGACATCGATGGCGGGCGAAAGCCAGTGAGAAAGGCAGGCCCGACGACGATGACTCCGTTCGCGACGACCGGAGGCGAGCTGTTGCCGATCATGCCGACAGGGTCGACGCCCTCCGGTACGCGCAGACCCTCCATGAGGTCGACGACGCCGTCCTGGCCGAAGCCCGGGACTGGCCTCCCGGTCTCGGCGTCCAGCGCCACGAGGTTGAATCCGGGCGTGATGGTGATGATGCGGCCCATCCCCCGCTCGTCCTCCCAGTAGGCGACGCCACGGCCCGAGTTACGGCGCGGTGCGCGCTCCGCGCGCTCACCCTCGTCGTTGCGGTAGACCCAGAGGGTCTGGCCGGTCGCCGCATCGATCGCGACCACGTCGCGGTTCATCCCGGCCGTCGTATAGAGCACCCCGTCGACCACGAGGGGCACCGTCTGGCTCCTCCCCTCCGGGCGAGGGCCGTAGTTGTCCATCTTCCAGCGCCAGACCACCTGAAGCTGGTCGATGTTGTCGGCGCTGATGGACGTCAGCGCCGAATACCGCGTCGAGCCATTGTCTCCGCCCCACGCGCGCCACTCTCCGGCGGGGGCGCCGGCCTGGGCGAGCAGTGGGGACGCCGCGACGGACGCGATCACCGCCGCGAGGGCTACGGCCAAACGTGCGGACATGCCTCGCTCTCCTGGGGTCGACCTTCACTCTTCCCACGACGCGAACAATAGAGCGCGCCACTCGCTCGGAAGCGAGTGGGCGTTGCCGCTTGGATTTTCGGGCCCAACTACCCTATTCTGATAGGTCGTTGGGGGTGGTGGAGGCACTACGGTCCGTCTGGAGAGGAGCGAACCTATGAGTAAGCGCTTGGTCCCCCTGATCCTCGCTCTGGCAACTGCGGCCACCGCCGATGTCGCCGCCCAGGACGTCCCCACGTTCACCGCCGACGTCGCCCCGATTCTCTACGAGAGCTGCGCGCGCTGTCATCAGCCGGACGGCATCGGGCCGATGTCGCTGCTGACCTACCAGGACGCGCGCCGCTACGCAGGCCGCATCGCCCAGAAGGTGGAGACGAGACAGATGCCGCCGTGGCACCTCGACAAGACCGTCGGGATCCAGGCGTACAAGAACGACGTCTCGCTCTCGGACAGGCAAATCGAGACGATCCTCACTTGGGCAGCAGGCGGAGCGCCCGAAGGTGACCCGTCTGCGCTCCCGCCCCGCCCGGAGCTTCCCGACGGCAGCGAGTTCGCGCTGACCGCCGAGCTCGGCCCCCCCGACTTCGTCGTCCGCTCGACCCCCTACACCGTCGCCGCCAACGCGCAGGACCAGTGGTGGACGCCGACGACGACGTTCGAGGGGATCATCGATCGGCCCCGCTACGTGCGGGCGACCGAGCTCAAGGGAAGCTTCCCGGACGGGCTCAAGGTCCTCCACCACGGGCACGTCACGCTGTCGATGACCGACGAGAATGGTCGCAGATCCTCACGGCCCATCGGCCGTCAGGGCGTCGGAAAGGGCGGCGACCTCTTCCCCGAGAACACCGGGATGCTGATTCAGCCCGATGGGCAGCTCAACTGGAACCTGCACTACTTCCCCATCGACGAGGTCGTGGAGGACGAGCAGGCCATCGCGGCGGTGTGGCTCTATCCCGAGGACTACGTCCCGGAGTACGAGACCGTGGGTGAGCAGCGCTTCACGGCCGACATGGGCGGGGACATGCCCTGGGCCGGTGACATCGTGCTGCCGCCGCATTCCGTGAAGGTGCAGCAGGGGACGCACGTGCTCGACCGACCGGCGCTGATCAGCAGCTTCCGCCCACACATGCACATGCGGGGCCGTGCACAGTCGATCGAAGCGATCTATCCGGACGGACGCCGAGAGATGCTGGGCCGCGTCGACAACTACAGCCACTTCTGGCAGATCGCATACGAGTTCGAGGAGCAGGCGGCACCGCTTCTGCCCCGGGGTACGGTCCTCCTCATCACGACGACGTGGGACAACACGGCCGACAACCCGATCAATCCGGATCCGAGGCAGTGGGTCGTCTTCGGGCAGCGGGGCGTCGACGAGATGTCGCACGTGTGGATGGGCATGACGTACCTGACGGACGAGCAGTTCGAGCGGCTTTCGGCCCAGCGGACGCGCATCGCTCAAGCGGGGGGTGACGACTGAGCACTCGGCGACTGCTGAAGGGGGCCGCCGGGGCGCTCCTGCTTTCCGTGGGTGCGGGTCCGGTCGCCGCACAGCTGGAGAGCCCACTGAACGAGGCCGCGTTGCGCCCGCGTGGTCAGAACGTCATCCCCGTGTACGATGGCTGGTTCGAGAACGAGGACGGCGGCTACACCTTCTGCTTCGGCTATTTCAATCTCAACACCGAGCAGTCGTTCGACATTCCGCTCGGCCCCGGTAACCGCATCGAGCCCGCGCGCTACGACGGGAACCAGCCGACGCACTTCGATCCCGTCCCAGACCCTGAGCTGACTTCGAAGTACCGCCACCACTGGTGTGTCTTCACGGTGGACGTGCCGCGTGATTTCGGGACCGGCGACGTCGTGTGGACGCTGGCGACCCAGGGCGACACCCTCTCCGTGCCGGCTTCCCTGATTCCTGCGTACGTGCTGGACGAGCCGGAGTCTCCGGGCCGCTACGCCGTGGCTCCGTTCATGCGGCTCGAGGAGAGTGGCGCGAGGGTCCGTGGACGGCGGGGCGTACGGAGCGGCCCGCGCATGGCCCGTGTCGGGCAGCCGCTGGGGCTCACCGTCTGGATCGAGCACCCGGATCCCGGAACGTGGCTGGGGTGGACGAAGCACCAAGGACCGGGCACCGTCTCGTTCTCGGCGACCGAGGCGCGACTGGACGGGACCTCGGGCGCCTCGACCACGACGGCGGAGTTCGCCGAGCCGGGTCGCTACGTGCTCAGGGTACAAGCCATCAACGACACCGAGTTTCCGTCGAATCCGACCTACGGGTTCGAGTTCCACTGCTGCTGGACGAACGGGTTCGTCGAAGTAAACGTGGTGGAGTGATTCGCCACTCGATCCCGCGGCGCAGATGATCAGACTCACGGCCGCCGTTGTCGCGCTCGTAGCGTTGAACGGTTGGGCGCCTTCTCCGGCCACGCCTTCCGCAGCAGAAACGTCGGCCGTACGTGGGTCCGTGGGCGGGCGAGTCGTCGTCTCGGCGCGGGAGTCGGCTCCGCCTCCTCCTCTGAGCCCCTACGCGCGTCGCCGATACCAGCCGCCCCAGCCCCCGGGAGTTCCAGGCGGCTCAGAGGACGCGTTCGTGTACCTGGAGCCGCTGGATGGCACGGCCCCGGCGGGGAGCGGCGCGTCGGCGGTCATCACGCAGCGGCAGCGTACCATCCTCCCACATGTGACTGCGGTGCAAGTCGGGCAGCTCGTCGAGTTCCCGAACGAGGACGACATCTTCCACAATCTTTTCTCCCTGTCGGCCGGCAACCGGTTCTCCCTCGGCCGCTACGCTCCTGGCGTTACCGAGACGAACGTCTTCGAGAACCCGGGCGTCGTGCACCTGTTCTGTGACATCCACGCGGAGATGGCCGGCGTGATCCTCGTCGTGGCGACGCCGTTCGTTACGCGCGTGGAGCCGGACGGCACGTACTCCCTGACGGACGTTCCGCCGGGACGGTACCGCGCGGTCGCGTGGCATCCCACCGCAGGCTCGGACACCGCCACCCTCTCGATTCCGGATAACCCGGGGGTCTCCCAGGACTTCGTGCTCCTCGGCGGCCGATGAAGGCTCTGTCCGTGCGCTCACGGCTCCTCCTGTGGGCGGGCGCCACGACGGCGTTCACGCTCGTGCTCGTCATCGTGCTGGTGGACCTGTCCTTTCGCGCCAACATCCGCGAGCAGATCCAGGAGAGCTTGACGTTCGCCCGACAGGTGGCCGAGGGGACCCGGAGGACGCAGCTCGACGTTCGCCTCTCGGAGGCGATCAACGTGGCCGAGAACACGCGTCTCAGGGCCGCAGTCGCCACGGGGGACCCGGCCACGGTCGCCCAGACCTTGGACGAGGTCTTCGTGCCCCGCACCGGAGCGTGGGCAGCGGTCGTGCGGCAAGACGGCTCTCTGCTGGCAGCGACCGGGGGCGCCCCGGCGGCGCAGATCGCGGCCGCCGACGACATGATCGCCGAAGCCTTCTTCTACGACACGGGGGACCTCTGGAGCGGCGACGATGCGCTCATCGAGGTGGCAGCGAGTCCGATCTATTTCGGGGCGGAGGCCCTCGCGGTGCTGATCATGGGCGAGCCTCTAGCTGAGCCGGTCATCACGGATCTGGAGACGGCCGTGGGGCGCCCGGCGGCCGCCGTCTTCGGGGGCGGGTTGGTGCCGGGCGCGGAGGCGGCAGAGCTCTCAGATGAAGGCCGCAGCGAGTTGCTCTCGTGGCTGCCAGGCGCCGGTGACTCCGTGGAGCTCGTGGCCCTCGACGGCGAGGAGTACTACGCCGCCGTCTTGCCCCTGCTCGCGGCGGATGGCGGGAGACAGGGCTCCATGGTGCTCCTCGCGTCCTACGACGAGGCGCTTCGGCCCAGCAACGCACTGCGCGTGACGCTGATCGGCATTCTCGTGTTCGGGCTGCTCCTGGCCTTCGCGGTCAGCGGCGTCCTCTCTCGGGCGATCACCGTGCCCGTGGGGCGTCTCCTGCGCGAGACCGAGCGGCTGGCGGAGGGCGATCTGGCCCACCCCATCGTTCCCCTTCGCGACGACGAGATCGGTCGGCTCGCCGGGTCGTTCGACCACATGCGCGTGTCGCTGAACATCGCGCGGGCCGAACTCATACGGGCGGAGCGGCTGAGCGCCATCGGTAAGGCGGCGAGCGCCGTGGCCCACGACTTCACGCAGCCGCTGTCGGCCATCGCTGGAGCCATCGGACTGCTCCGCATGGACTCGACGGCACCTGAAGTGCGAGACCGCTGCTTCACGGCCATCGAAGGCGAGCTCGGGCGACTCCAGCGTATGAAGCAGGAGATCGTCGAGTTCGCGCGGGGCGAGTCGTCCCTGGATGAGGCCAATGTCAGAATCGACAGCTTTCTCGAGAACACGGTATCGGCGCTCAAGCCGGAGCTCGCTCGCCGCGGCATCACGTTGAGGGTCGATCACGGGCACAGCAGCGAGTGGTACATCGACAGCTACCGACTGGAGCGGGTCCTGGAGAACCTGGTCAGGAACGCCGCCGCGGCGATCTCGGGTGAGGGCACCATCGTGATTCGCTCCATGGTTCGTGACGACGAACTGATCATCGAGGTACAGGACGACGGCCCGGGCATCCCGGAGGCGATCCTGGACGAGGTCTTCGAGCCCTTCGTGTCCTATGGAAAGAAGGAGGGGACGGGGCTCGGACTGGCGATCGCACAGAATGTCGTGCAGCAGCACGAAGGCACGATCGAGGTCGTTTCGAGCGCCGAGGGCACGTGCTTCACCATCACCTTGCCGAGACGTGCGGGGCTGCTCTCGGGCGCGGCGCGCCAGCTCGAGGGAGCATCATGACCCGTCGGCACACACTGAAAGAGCTGGGGCTCGTTCTGGGCGTCCTGGCGATGCTAGGCGGACCGGCACCCACGGGTGCACAGATCGAGATCTCCGGTCAACTCGACCTGGTGGGTAAGGTGCGTTCCGACACGCTCAGGTCGAACACGGCCTTTCGCGGAGATAGCCCGTTCAACTCGATTCGCCTGAAGCTCTTCGCGCGCCACTGGGTCAGCGAGCGCATCGGCATCTTCACCGAACTGCTCTTCGACTCCGGTGCCGACCCGCGCGTGAACGGCGCCTACGTGGTGATCAACGAGCTGGGCGGCCAGTCCTGGCTGAACACCCGGGTCGGACTCGCCCCGAGCGTGGTGGGCAGCTTCGGGCTTCGAGCCACCTACTTCAATGCGAACCCCTTGATCGGAGTGCCGCTCGTCTGGCAGTACCGTACCAACTTGAGCGGCGGAGGTGCGGCCACGAACGCGAGCCTCACATCGGCGACGAGTGAGCCCGGTGGTGCCCTCCCGCTGCTGTATGAGTCGTGCTGGAACATCCAGTGGGAGCTGTTGGGTGAGTTCGGCAGCCTCGAGTACTCGGTGGCCATGACGCCCGGCTCGATATCGAACCCGATCAAGAGCACGTCCGTCTCGGGCTCTTCGTTCATGGGCCGGCTGGGGTACGCGCCCGTCTCCAACCTCCGCTTCGGGATCTCGGGTGCCTGGGGGCCGTTCCTCTCCCAGCCCGAGCCCGACGCCGGAGGCACACTCCCGTATGACCAGGATCCCTCGGACTTCAAGCAGTACGTCGTGGGGTTCGACCTCGAATACCAGGGCGGCCCACTGGCGCTCTTCTCCGAGATCTACGGGGTTCGCTACGAGCTCCCACTGGTGCAGGGCGACCTCGACGCGCTCGGTGGCTTCGTCGAGCTCCGCTACGACTTCCTACCGGGCTGGTATGTCGCCGGACGCCTCGGCGGGCTGTTCTTCAGCGACATCGAGACCGGCCCTTCGACCGGTGTGATGGCCCCCTGGGATCACGACACGCGCCGGACAGAAGTTGCGCTCGGCTACCGCATCGCCCGCGAGGTGCTGCTCAAGCTCGACTGGCAGCGTACCACGGCCCCGGACGCCGACTTCTCGCAGAATCTCTTCGCGGTCCAACTGTCGTCTGCCTTCTAACCCTCTCCTGGCGCGAGTCCGATGCCTCCAGAGCCCAAGCCCGGCGCAGACGCTGAGCGCTTCCAGGTGCTCGTGGTCGATGACGAAGAGCTGATTGCCGACTACGTCGCCGCGGTGGTAGCCGAGCTCGGCACGACCGACGTGCACGTCTACACAGAACCGCACGTCGCACTTGCCGATTGGTCCGACCGCGTGCCCGATCTGGTGATCACGGACTACCAGATGCCCGGGTTGGACGGGGTCGAGCTGATCAAGCGCATCCGTGCCCATCCAGCCGCGAAGCAGATCCCGATCATCATGGTCACCGCAGACGGACAGCGGGAAACACGCCACGCAGCGCTGAGCGCGGGAGCGAGCGAGTTCCTCGGCAAGCCGATCGACCGGGACGAGGTGAGGATCCGCGCGCGCAACATGCTCGCGCTCCGCGAGGGCCAACGCTCGGCCGAGAGACGCGCGAGTTGGCTACAGACGGAGGTGGCCAAGGCCACCGCGGCCATCGTCGAACGGGAGGAAGAGACGATCCTGAGCCTGGCACGGGCCATGGAGTACCGCGATTGGGAAACGGGCGGTCACATCGAGCGAATGGCTACCTATTCGCGCCTCATCGCCGAGCAAGTCGACGTCGGTCCCGAACTGACGCCAGACCAGATCTTCAAGGCCGCGCCCCTTCACGACGTGGGAAAGATCGGCGTCCCGGATCACATCCTGCTCAAGCCGTCGTCGCTCACCGAGAACGAATTCCACGAGATGCAGCGCCATTCGGAAATCGGATACGAGATCCTGAAGGACTGCCGGGGAGACATCCTGCGACTCGGAAGCACGATCGCGCTCACGCACCACGAGCGCCTCGACGGATCAGGATACCCGCAGGGCCTGGAAGCGGACGAGATCCCGCTCGTGGGGCGGATCGTAGCGGTCGCGGACGTCTTCGACGCGCTCACGACCAGCCGACCCTACAAGAAGGCATGGGCGTACGACGCGGCGTTCGCCAACCTGCGAGAGGAAGCCGGCACCCTATACGACGAGGAGTGCGTGACTGCGTTCATGGATATCCAGGAGCGGGTGCGCCAGGTGGCGGACTCCATCACGCACTGACACGCCCACGGCACGACCTCCGCCACCCCTCACCGCGCTTCGGGGGCACCCTTACGCTCGTTCACGAGTCGATCGCGATCCGCCTCAGGGAGGCGCTTCACGGCTTCGCGAAAGGTGACCCCCGACAGGCGGTGGAGCCGTGCCTCGACATACCGTAGGACCAGGTCGGGGCGCCGCTTCGACGTCTCGCGTAGCACCCACCCGATAGCCTTGCGGATGAAGAACTCCTTTTCGTCGAGCATCGAGTCGGCATAGCGCTTGAACCGTCGCCAGTCCCCCGCGCCGGCACGGAGCGGGCCGAGGAGCGCCAGCATGGCTCCCCGGCGGACCCAGATGCTCTCGTCCCTGGCCCATCGGTCGAGCTCGTCGGCGAGGTGCGGGTAGCGCTCCACCAGCGAGCCCGCCACCGTCGCGGAGAGGTTGTCGACATAGGCCCACGTGAAGGAGCCGCGGATCATGT
>JAHEKM010000118.1 GCA_024638325.1 Gemmatimonadota bacterium
GAAGTGCGTGGTGAAGCCCGAGACCTTCTTGGTCGCGGGGTCGACGGTGACGTTGTCGAGCGGCACCCACACGCCGTTTTTCAGCGTGAAGAGCGCGAGGTCCTGCTCCCGCGCATTCGGGTGGGCCGCGGAGAGGACGGCCGGGTCGTAGGAGAACGTGAGCTTGACCGGCTCGGCAAAGACGAGGCCGTCCGGCCCCATGTCGTAGACGCTCCCAGCCAGCCCGCCCGCGCCGCTCGGCAGCGACGGGTCGTTCGCGGGCACGGGGTCGACCGTCACCGGCACCGGCTCTGCCCCCGGGTCCGAGGTCACCGCACCGGCGGGTACGTCCATCACCACCTGTCCCCCCGCGGCGGTGACCGTGCCGCCGTGCTCGTCGACCGCGAAGGCGAGGCCTTCTTCGATGCGGAACTTGATGGGCAGGGTCCGACCGTTACTGAGCGGGATGAACTCCTGCGTGTTCACGTTCTTCAGCTGACTCCCGTTGTCGACCACGTCGACGTCGGCAAAGCCGAGCGGGCCCGGCTCGAGCACGCGGATCCGGTACGTCTCGGCCGCATCGAGGTCGAACTCGTCCGTGTGCCAGTTGACGATGTAGTGCTCGTCCTCGGCGCTCATGCGGACGGTCTCCGACCCCGGGCCCGTGCTCATGGTGAAGACGATCGGGAATCCTGCTGGCTGGACCGCCGGACATGCGTTCACTGCTGGATCGAGCACGCATATCGAAACGGACGGCGCCCGCGGCGGGTCGAAGACGCCGGACGGACTGGGGTCCGGCACCATCGGGGGGAGGAAGTAGAAGTGCGCGTTGCCTTCGTGCGCCGCGTCGGAGATCGCGAACGACGGATCGATCTCCGTCAGCTCAGTCGGTCCCTCGCACGAGACGAGGGCGAGGAAGACGATGACGGAAGCGAGCGAGCGGCGCATAAAGCCCTCCTTCGCTGGTTTGGGTCAACGAAGCGTTACGGGCTCGGCGCCCCCCCACGTGGCGGGCCCTTTGCCAACATGTGCGGCGTACGCTGCGCGCGCAACTTACGCCGCACTTCATTTGTTTACATCGACGCGGACTCCACTAGCGAAGATGCCGCTCGAAGAACTCGAGGGTTCGCCTCTGCGCCAACGCCGCCGCCTCCACGTCGTACCGGGGCGTGGTGTCGTTGTGGAAGCCGTGGTTGGCTCCCTCGTAGATGTGCACGGTGAAGACCTTCCCGTGCGCGCGCAGCGCCTCCTCATAGGCGGGATATTGCGCGTTGATGCGCTCGTCGAGACCGCCGAGGTTGATCATGAGCGGAGCCTGGATCCTCGGCACGTCCTCGAGCGCCGCGGGTGATCCGTAGAAGGGCACGCCTGCTCCGAGGTCCGGCATGCGGACGGCCAGCTCGTTGACCACGCCACCGCCGTAACAGAAGCCGACAGCACCGATGCGGCCCGTCGTCGCCTCGTGATCACGAAGGAAGCGGAAGGCGGCCATCCAGTCCTGCATCATGACTTCGCGGTCGAGCTGGCTCTGCAGCGTCCGACCCTCGTCGTCGTTCCCCGGATACCCTCCGAGAGGCGTGAGGGCGTCGGGACCGAGTGCGACGAAGTCGGCCGCCGCGAAGCGCCGCACGACGTCTTCGATGTAGGGGTTCAGGCCGCGGTTCTCGTGAATGACGAGGACGCACGGCTTCGACTCCGTTGCGCCGGCCGGCACCGCCATGTACCCGCGCATCGTCCCGGATCCGTCGGGTGACGGGTAGGTCACGTACTCCTGCCGGATGCGAGCGTCGTCCACCGCGACCTGCTGCGCCCACGCGTACGTCGGCTGGAGCGCATCCAGCACGGCGAGCGCAGCCGCTCCTCCCCCGACCACCCGAGCCGCTCCCTCGAGGAAGTCCCGCCGCTCGATGTGCCCGTGCACGTAGCCGTCGAACAGCTTGAGGATCTCCTGCGGAAAGTCGCTGGCCTTCTTGCGCTCGGTCATGGCATGAGCTCCCGACGAGTCTAGATCGTGCAGCCACCCGTGAAGTTGACCGCGGAATACGTGGTCGACGCTTGCGCCTGACGGGGACCGAGTGTCGCTCGGATCGTCAGGGTGTTGTTGGCGCCGGCACGACGCGGCGAACAGTAGGCGAGCACATAGAAGCTGTTCGCCATCGCCTCGATCTGGCCCCCGACACCCGTGAACTGGGCCAGCAACGCCGCGGAATTGTCAGCGAACGCCGAGCCCGACCGACCGATCCGGTTCAGGAAGTTCTCATCGATCTCGCCCCGGAGGCCGATGGTGTAGACGGCAATCTGCGTCGCCGTCACCGCAGCCAATGCGGCGGAGGCCGGCACGCGGTTCGCCTGGTCGGTCCCATCGGTGAAGATCACGAGCGCGCCCGTCTGCGTGGCCCCGCTCTGCGCGCCGTTTTGCATGCGCTGCTCGACCACGCCGACTCCGAGCTGGACGGCGCCGTTCAGGTTCGTCGAGTTGTCCCGGGTCACGCTCGCGGACAGTCCATCGATCGCCGCCTTGAGAGCCGCCGGGTCGCTCGAGAAGTTCACCAACTGGACGATGTCGCTGCCGCCATCGAACCACCAGACGCCGACCACGACGCCCGAAGCTTCGAAGGCTTTGTCGACAAAGGCTTTTGCGGCGGTCTTGAGCAACGGGAAGGCCGAGGTGCCCGTGATGCTCCCGCTCATGTCCAAGAGGAGGGCGACGCTCGTCTGGAAGCGGCCCGGTTTCGGCTGGAACGCCTTGGACGACTCGAAGCCGGAGTCCGACAGCCCATTGTCGAACAGCTCGAAGGCGTTCACGGGCAAGTTGGGTACGGGATCCCCGGCCTCCGTGGCCACCTGGAACGTCACCGACACCTTGGCCGGGGCCTCCGTCCTCGTATCCAGGATATGGACGACGAGAGGCGAGTCCTGAGGACCCGTCGCGTCGCCACACGCGGACAACGACAAAACGGCGGCGGCGATCGCGCTCGCGCGTCCGATTCTCACGGCTTGGACCTTCTTGGAAGGAGACGTCCCTGGGCTCTGCGGCACTGCTACCCAGGCGATCGCTGCAAGGATCCTGCCGCGAAGGGAGCGCGGAGCTGCCGTAAGTCCGTCGATCGGACTATCCCGTCCACTCGCCGAAAACTAGAATAGGCCCGCGCTGATCGATCTCTGCACCCTTGACCCTCCCGCCTTCCCGGCTGCATGCGATCACGTAGTATCGTCGTCTCGGTCCTCGTCGTCGCGCTCGCCGTGGGCGCGTGGGCGGTCGCGGGACGCCCGTTCTTCTCCTCGTCCGCCGGGGACTCCCTCGACCGCCCCGCGGCCGAGCTCGTCGACATCCCCCTCGGCTCGATCGTCCCGGACGCTCCGTTCATGCGGAACGTGGCCGATCAGCCGGGAACCGTGCACGTCGCCCTCGTCGCCGCTCCCGAGCGCCTCCAGCTCATCGACGGCGTTACGTCCGATGTCTACGCGTACAACGGGAGAGTCCCGGGGCCCACGCTCGAGCTGATGGAGGGCGACCGGGTCACCGTTCGATTCCGCAACGAGCTGCCCGAGCCGACCACGGTGCACTGGCACGGCCTGAGCCTACCCATCGACTCCGATGGGAGCCCCCTCGATCCGGTCGCCCCCGGCGAGGAGAAGCACTACACCTTCACCGTCTTGCCAGGAAGCGCGGGCACGTACTGGTACCACCCACACCCTCACGGGGAAACGACTCCTCAGGTCACGAAGGGGCTTTACGGGGCGGTCGTGATTCGCGCGCCCGACGACCCACTCCCTGCGTCGTACACCGAGCGCCTCCTCGTCGTCTCCGACAACCGCATCCTCGCGGACGGCTCCTTCGATCTGACCGAGCCGACGACGTTGCAGGGGCAAATCGACCACCAGAACGGGCGCGAAGGGAATCTCCTCTTCGTGAACGGCGAGATCGTGCCGACGCTCGAGATCCGGCCGGGCGAGATTCAGCGGTGGCGCATCCTGAACGCCTCGGCCTCGCGCGTCTATCGGCTCGCCATTCCGGGGCAGACGTTCCTCCATGTCGGCAACGATGGCGGGCTCTTCGAGCATCCGGTGGAGGTCGAGGAGATCGTGCTTGCCAACGCGGAGCGGGTCGAGGTGCTCGTGAGGGGAAGCGGCGCGCCGGGCTCCGCGACCGTGCTGGAGACCCTTCCCTACGACCGGTACATGCCGCAGACGCGACCTGCGGACTGGAACCAAGCGCGCCAGCTGCTCACGCTGCAGTACGCGGACGAGCCGCCCGTGGCGGCGGACCCGGTGCCCGAGGTCCTGCGGCGGATCCCGTATCTCGATCCGGCCGAGGCGAGCGCGACACGAGAGATCGTGATGGCGCAAAACATGATCAACAACCGGCTCTTCGACATGGACCGAGTCGATGTGTCGGCGTCGCTGGGAGCGACGGAGATCTGGTTGGTACACAACGTCGTGGGGATGGACCATCCCTTCCATCTCCACGGGTTCCAGTTCCAGATTTTGGAGCGTAACGGCGTTCCCGAGCCGTTCCGGAGCTGGAAAGACACGGTCAACGTGCCCAAGCACGAGACGGTTCGTTTCATCGTGCGCTTCGCCGATCACCCCGGCAAGTGGATGTTCCACTGCCACATCCTGGATCACGAGGACCAAGGGATGATGGGGATCGTCGAAATCACCTAGTGGAACTCACCCCGAGGAGGCAGGCATGAAGTCGATCTCAGGAGATGCGATGCGGCGGACCTTCCGTCCGCTCGTCGCCGCGTTGGGCCTCGTCGCGTTGTCGGGTTGTGCGGCCGCGACGTCGGACGACGGTGCGATGGAGTCCATGGACCCGGCGGCCAACGCGTCGGTCGAGCGTGGGCGACTCAGCGTGCTCCACCACGGGTGCGGCGACTGCCACGGGGGCTTGGACAATCCGGACTCGGAGATGTGGATGGCCGGCGTGGTCATCCCGTTCCAAGAGTTCGCCATCCCACTGGACCCGACGGCCCCGACCTTCAGCTACCCGCTCAACGAGGCGGATCCGAGCTATTTCCTCACGCGGCCCAGGAACATCACTCCGGATAACGAGACCGGCATCGGTCGCTTCACGGAGCGGCAAGTCTTCAATGCGCTCCGCTACGGGCTCCGTCCCGAGGAAACGCCCGACGTGGAGATCACCTCGACCGTGCCCGGTAGCGGCAATTTCCCGGCGGTCCCCAGATACCTCGCCCCCCCGATGCCCTGGCAGTCGTTCAGGCACATGCCCGACCAGGATCTGTGGGACATCGCGGCGTACCTCAAGCGCGGCGTGCGACCCGTCCGCAACCAGGTCGCGGAGAGCGAGGGCCCACCGGACTTCTGGGCGGGCTTCTACGCCGATCCCATGGTCGGGCTGGGGACCTACCCGGCTCGTCCGTTCCCGGCCAGGGGGGAAAGAGCGGCGCCCTGAGCACCCGGTAACGGGCCCCCGCCTCGACCTCGAGCGCCAGGCAGTAGAAAGGCCGGAGACCCACCTGGGTCTCCGGCCAGTGCCCCGCCGAGTGAAGCACGCTCGCCTACACACTCTCATGACCGGCCGGCGGCTAGGGATCCCTCGGTCGCGACGATCGGCCTCGATCGAGAGCGGATAGGCGATACTCGAGCCGCCGCGGAACCCAGCAGTTCAGCCCGCATGAAACGAGCCCTGCTTCCGCGAAGATGCGGTGCCAGGCGCGCCCGCTCCTGCCCTGCCATCCCTCGCGGTCGCCCACCCAGTCGTCCTCGGTTGTGAACGCGTCCAACCAGAGCACTCCGCCGGCAAGGCGGCGCAGCGCAGCGAGGCCCCGCTGCACTTCGGACTTGGGCCGGTACTGCAGCACGTCCGAGCAAACGACGAGGTCGTAGGATCTCTTCAGGCCGAGCCGTCCCACCGTTCCGAGCGTCCCGAGCACGATGTTTCGGCGGCGGCCGAAGCGACGGACCACGAACTCGCTCGGATCTACACCCTGGTATGCGAGACGGGGGCGCACTCGCCTGAGCGGAGCGCGCCAGCGGCCCTCGCCGCATCCGACGTCGAGCACCGAGCGCACCTCTCGGTCGAGTACGTACTCGGCGGCGGCGAGCGCGAGCCGCGCGCGTCGGGCGATCAGGGCGTCGTGCCGTGCCGAGCCGCGCCCGGCATACCAACGCTTGAAGTAGGCTTCATCGTACTTCTTCACGAGATCTCTCCAGGTCGATGGGCCCGCCTAGCTCGCAGAAACGCGCGAGGCCGGAAACCCAGATGCCCCTGAGCTTCCGGCCTGAAGTGCCACGCCAGGGACTCGAACTCCGAACCTACTGGATTAAGAGTCAGTGGGTGTGAGGCCTGAAACCCTGCAGGCCCCGCGTCAAGCGGGCTCCTGACGCGGGTGACCCGCGACCCAAGCGTCTCAGACGGGGGTCTCCGGCGCCAAGCCTGACCCAATCCTGACGACGTTCATCATCGACCCGGACGCCGTGATCCGACACCGGGTCGTGGGCTACTTCATGCCACCCGCGCTGCGGGCCGCTGTCGACCACCTCCTCCGGGGCCGAAACAGCCGGAGCCCCGCCTGGACATGACCAGGCGAGGCTCCTTCCCCCACTACCGCCCCTACCTCACGGCACCGGGGGGGCCTGCCTGTTCAGATCGCCGATCACCAGCACCCCATACGAAGGGCCAGCGCTCGTCGCCTGGCAGGCCAACGCGCCGAGGGCCCCGTCCGCGATCAGGATCAGGTCGACGGGGTCGTTGCACGCCACCGCCGCCCTGAGCGGGAAGGACGACACCACGGACGAGCCCTGGACATGCCACACGTCGATGGCTTCGGTGAACTGGTTGACCACTGCGACGCCCGTGGTCATCGCGTCGACGGAGAAGACGCCGGCACCCACACGCGCGTTGCCGACCTCCGAGTGCACCAGCTCGAACGTCCCGTCGAAGGGGTCGTAGACGAAGATCGCGACGAAGCCGTCCCCTTGGAGGTCGTCGAGCGGATCGTCGAACGCCGGGTTCTCGAAGCCGCTCGAGAAGACGCACAGGAGCTGCGACGTCGCACCGCCGTGGTCACCGCATTCGATGTCGAACTGATGGCGCCGGTCGAAGTCGAGTCTCCGATCGATGACGCCCGGCAACGGTGTGATCGTGATTTGGCCGCTCTGGGCGTCGGCGTTCAGGATCGCGGCGCGGGTGTCTTCCAACGCGGAGTCGCCGCTGCCCTCGGTCACGGCCCCTATGAACGTCTGGGCGTCGGGCGAGACCCAGATGGCCTGGAGGTTCGTCCCGACCTGCTGCGGGCCGCCGAGGATCGTGAGATCGCGAAACGCGTCGGTGAACGACCCTCCGGGCTGACCTCCCGGCGTGTAGGTGATGAGGCCCAGGTCGCCGTACGCGGATGCGAGCGCGATCGTGTTCTCGGCGACCATCGACATGTGTCGCGGCTGGTCGTACGGCGAGATGAACATCGTGTCGAGCTCGGGGTCGCCGCCGGGCACGACCCGTCGGACGCCGCCGAGCACTTCGTGGATCAGGTACTTCCCGTCGGACAGCGCCGAGACCCACTCCGGCCAGTCGAACTGACCCTCGAGCACCGCCAGGTCGACGGAGGCTTGAGCGAGGTTGATCAGGCGCACGGCGCCACCCGCGGTGATGTGGGTGTTCGAGCCGGGAACGGGGAGGAGGCGCTGAGCCCGAAAGAGGTTCCCGATGAAGCTCGCCGCCAGAGGTGGGGGCGGGGTCGTACACATCACGGCCTTGCCCAGCTGGACGGTCACCACGGAGCCGAAGTCATCGCGCGCCTCGAACTGCATGCTCGAGCGGATTCGTCCTTGGCCCTCGGCGGAGCAGACGTAGCTGTTCGTGACCGTCGCGATGTCGCCGGAGATGTCGAAGGTCTCATCGAAGGGATTCGTGTCCTCGTACGGTCGGACGGGCGTCACGGACTGGTCCGTTGCGGACGCATCGAAAACGCCGTCGAGTCCCGCGCCCGTGATGTCGATCGTGAACGTCACGTCGAAGGGCTCGTCCACCCGAGCCTCATCGGGAGCGTCGATCCGGAACTCCATCGACATGGCGACGAAGATCGCGTGAGAGAAGTGCGAGAGGCCGCCGGTCACGGTGGCCTGGGTAGGATCGAGGTCGTCCTGAGCCAAGACCACGTCGCTCATCGATTCGACCGTCCCGCCGGACTCCGAGAGCAGGAAAACACCCGTCATCGACGTGCTGCCACCCACTTCCGTGACCGCGTTCGCGACGTCGAACGTCACCTCGACCGGAGACGAGAACGTGGTGCCGTCCGGCCGGAGGTCGTAGGCGGAGGGCTGCCCCGGCACGTCGCGGATCACGGCGGGAAGCTGCGCGTCGCCGAGCGGCGTCACGCTGATGTCGGTGTCCGCACCCAAGGCCCCGGGCGGCACGACGACGGTCATCGCTCCGTCCGAGGAGGTGATCGAGCCACCGGAGGCAGCCGCGATCGAGCTCGTGCGCGTGTTGTCGCTCGCGGTGATCGTGACGTCGTCCGGCCCGCTGTCGTCGGTTCCATCGTTCACGGTCAGCGACGCGACGTACGCACCGTCGACATCCGGAACGAAGCTCGGCGTCGCGCTCGCCGCGTCGTCCAGGGAGGCGCTGCTGCCCGTCGGTGCGCTCAGCGTCCAAGTGTAGCTGAGCGCGTCGCCGTCGGGATCGGAGGACGCCGACCCGTCGACGGCAACGGCGATCCCCACGCTCACGGCTGCGTCCTGTCCGGCATTCGCGGTCGGCGCCTGGTTCGCTGGCGGACCATCGTCGCCCGGGTCGGTCGGGTCGGCGCCGCACGCCTGAGCCACAACGGCCACGAGAGTCAGGGAGAATACGAGCCTCAGGCCCCTCAACGTCCGTTCGATCACCCGTCGCATATCGATCTCCTCGAAGCAGTCCTCGAGCCGCAGCGGCCCGTACTTCGTTACGCGACAAAACGGGTGATCGCCTATCAGCGCGCTTCGAGCTTCTCCCTGAGAGTGAGCAGGCGGGTGCGTTCCGTCGCCGTCTGCGCGTGATCCTCGCCTAGGCTCGCGCTCAGCGTCGCGACCACGGCCTCCTGCCAGGCCATCGCCCGCGCGACGGAGTCGACGCGCTCGAACGCGCTCGACAAGTAGCTCTGCGACTGTGCGACGTCGACGTGCCCCGGGCCCAGCGCGTCGATCTGTAGCCGAAGGGCTTCCTCGATCAAGTCGAAGGCCTCCTCGTGCCGGCGGCCGCCGGCCGACACGACGTCTCCCAGCGCGGCCATCGCATAGCCCACGTCGACCGGATTCGGTTCCGAGCGTCTGCTCTCGATCTCCAGAACCTCGCGGAGAACGCGCTCTGCCTCGGGCCACTTCTCGGCCTGACGCAACACTGCGGCGAGGCTGATCATCACCCGCACGGTGACCGGGTGGTCGGGGCCCTGGAGGCGGGCCTGTCGCTCCCGAAGCTCCCGGTAGTCGTGCTCGGCGCCGTCCAGGTCACCTTCCACCATCTTGAAGACCGCGAGGTTGTTCTGGACGATGATGGCGCGTTGGTGGTCCGGCCCGAAGGAGCGTCGGATGAGCGCGAGCGCTCGCTCCGCCTCGGAGACCGCCGCGGGCAGGTCGCCGAGCCGGTAATGGACCGCGGCCACGTTGGACGCGCTGACCGCGATGCTGCGGTGGCTCGGGCCGAAGAGATCCAGAGCGAGCGTCATCGCCTCCTCGTGTGCGGCCAGAGCCCCTTCGTACTCGCCGAGTGCCTC
>JAHEKM010000119.1 GCA_024638325.1 Gemmatimonadota bacterium
CCTCGGGGAATGTCAGCAACCGGATGTTCTTCTTTTGGGTGAGCTTGGCCAGCGCGCCATCGGTGAAACCGGGTGCGACGATGCACTCGATGAAGAGCTTGGACATCTCCTCGGCCGCAGCTTCGTCGACCGTCGCGCTCACGGCGATCGCGGAGCCGAAGGCGCTTACCGGGTCGGTCGCCAACGCCTTGGTATACGCCTCGGCTACGGACCCCCCGACGCCGATGCCGCACGGCGTCGTGTGCTTGATGATGCACACCGCCGCGCCGGGCGCCGGGACGAAGGGGGATAGCGAGAGCAGCGCTCCATCGAGGTCGAGCAGGTTGTTGTAGGAGAGCGCCTTGCCGTGGTGCTGCTGGAGCGCGGCCAGACCCGCGGGGGCATCGAAGCCGTAGAACGCCGCCTGCTGGTCCGGATTCTCGCCGTACCGGAGCGTCTGGAGCCGGGTCAGCGAGGTGACGAGGTGCTCGGGCATGAGCTCCGGCTCCTCGGCTTGGCCCGAGAGCCACCCGGTGATCGCGGCGTCGTAGGAGCTCGTGTGCTGGAACGCCTTGGCGGCCAGCGTCCGGCGCAGCTCGACCATCTCGTCCTCGGCCCCGTCCAGCCCGGCGATGACGGCGTCGTAGTCGGTCGGGTCGACGACGACGCACACGTCCTTGTGGCTCTTCGCGGCCGCGCGGATCATCGTCGGTCCGCCGATGTCGACCTTCTCCATGGCGTCGTCCACGCTGACGCCGCCCTGGGCGACCGTCTCGCGGAACGGGTACAGGTTGACCGCCACCAGGTCGATGGGCGCGTAGCCGTGCTCCTCGAGCGCCGCCAGGTCGTCCTCGCGGCTCCGCCGGGCGAGCAGTCCCGCGTGAATCGCGGGGTGGAGGGTCTTCACGCGGCCGTCCATCATCTCGGGATGCTTGGTGACGTCCGAGACACTGGTCACCTCGAGCCCCCCCTCCCGCAGGGCGCGGGCCGTGCCGCCGGTCGAGAGAAGCTCCCAACCGCGCTCGGCGAGCGCCTGGCCGAAGGAGACGATCCCGCTCTTGTCGGACACGCTGAGCAGCGCCCGCTTCATTGCAACTCCTATCTCGGTTCTCTGTCGTTGTGTGTCGTTCGTAGAAGGCCCGCTCACTTCATGGGGCCGGGGTCCCGACCCGCCGCGAGCGCGTCGCACAGATGGTCGACCGCGGCGGGGTACAGCTGATGCTCGACCGTGAGCACGCGGGCGGCCAGCGCCTCCGGCGTGTCTCCGGTCTCCACGGGAACGCGTCGCTGCGCCAGGATGCGCCCCTCGTCGTACTCCTCGTCCACGAAGTGCACGGTCGCACCGCTCTCGGGCACGCCCGCCTCCAGCACGGCCCGGTGCACGTATATGCCGTACATCCCTTTCCCGCCGAACGCCGGCAGCAGCGCGGGGTGGATGTTCAGGATGCGTCCCGGGAAGGCGGCGACGACGCTGGGGGGCACGAGCTTCAGGTAGCCGGCAAGCAGAATCACGTCGACGGCGTGCGCTTCCAGTAGTCCGAGCATCTCGCCGCCCACTTCGTCGAGCGCGCGTCCCTTGGTGGGGACCACCGCCGTGGACACGTTGGCCTCATCGGCCCGCCCGATGGCGCCGGCCTCGGGCCGGTCTGTGATCAACAGCACGATCTCCCAACTCCCGCCGGGTGCCTGGTGGTCGAGGAGCGCCTGGAAATTGGTGCCGCCGCCGGACGCGAAGACGGCCGCCCGGAGCGTCACGCCAACTCACCCCCGTAGTGCGGGATGAGGAAGGGGTTGCCCACGCGCTCGGCGCCCACCGTGGTGGGCGGGCCGTGTCCAGAGTACAGCACGGTGTCGTCGGGTAGGGTCAGGATCTCTTCCCGGATCGACTTCATGAGCGTCTGCATGTCGCCGCCGGGCAGGTCCGTCCGGCCGATGGAACCGTGGAAGACGACGTCGCCCACGAAAGCGACCTGTGCCTTCGGCTCGAACAGCGTCACGTGGCCCGGCGCGTGACCCGGTGTGAAACGGACTTCGAAGGTGCAGTCGCCGAACGCGAAGGAGTCACCGGGGACGAAGTGGTCCGTCGGCTCCGGGAGGTCGCCGAGCTCGAACCCGAACCGCGCCGCCTGTTGGGGCGCCGCTCGGTACATGCCGATCGCGTCCGGGTGGATCCAGATGGGCACCTCCGGCAGGATCCGCCTGATGTGCCCGAGGCCATCGACGTGGTCGATGTGGGCGTGCGTGAGCAGAACCGCGCTCACGTCCAATCCTTCGGCTTCGATGGCGTCCGCTATCCGCGGTGCGTCCGCGCCTGGATCGATGACAACCGCTGGCCCCGCAGCGCTGACCGCCAGGTACGCGTTCTCTCCGAACCCTCCGCCCGTGAAGGTCCGGACTCTCACCGCTTCAGCCCCAGAGGGGCGTCAAACGGTGAACGAGCTCCCGCATCCGCAGCCGCCTGAAGCCTTGGGATTACGGAACGTGAACCCCTGGCCCATCATGCTGCTGACGTAGTCGATCTCCACGCCCTCGAGATACTGAGCGCTGAAGGGATCGACGAACACGCGAACACCCGCGACGTCGACTACCTCGTCGTCGTCCTCGGGCCCGTCCTCGATATTGAGACCGTACTGGAATCCGGAGCAGCCGCCTGGAAGGACCGCGACCCGTAGGCCGACCGGACCCTCCACACCATGCTCGGTGATGAAGTCCTGTACTTTTTCGGTCGCCGTGCGCGTCAATGTGACCATAGCGCCGACATCCTCCTGGGTTGGCTTCAAATGCCTGGTGGAGCGCCCTGCGGCTCTGCCACCGCCCGACTGAATACCCGCCCCTGCGGCGCGGGTTTCTTCGTGGTGGGTCCAACGTAACCCGCCCGGAAAATCGGGGTCAACGGCCAGGCGATCGGGCGGAGGCCGAGCGCGAGCCTGTGGGGCTCCGACGCGCACCTCACACGGAGTCCAGAATGCGATAGGCGGCGGCCCGCAGGTCGTCGACGACCCAGGTCCCCTCGGGCACGGAACCCTCGTGCTCGGTACCGTAGCCTGTGCGGACGAGAACCCCCTGCCCTTGGAGCTCCAAGGCGGGAAGCACGTCCGTCACTTTGTCCCCCACGTAGAACGAGGCACCCAGGTCGATGCCCAGCTCGCCCGCCGCGCTGCGATACATGCCGGTACCCGGCTTGCGGCACGCACAGGGCCCGGTCACCCGAGGATGGTGGGCGCAGTATTCCGTCCGATCGACGGCCGCGCCGCCCTCCGCCAGCATCGCGGTGATGCGGGTCGCGACCGCATGGTAGTCGTCCTCGGTATAGAGCCCACGCGCGATCCCGGACTGGTTCGTCACAGTGACGAGCACGAATCCGGCCGAGCGGAGGTCCCTCAGCGCCGCGAGCGCGCCGGGCACGAGCTCGACCCGCTCGGGGTCCGCGAGATAGTGCGCCTCGCCGACGATGGTGCCGTCGCGGTCGACGAAGACCGCCGGACGGAGGTCAGGCGCGGCCACCCGCTACAGTCTTCCGACAGACGCGACAGCCGCCGCTACCCGCGTCGTCAACTCGCCTTCCTGACCCGGGAGCACGGTGCGCACGTCGAGGAGCAGCCGATCGTCGACGATGCGACCGACAACCGGAGGGTCTCCGGCGCGAAGGGCCCGCTGCAGGGCCTCCGCCGGGCCCGCCACCTCGACCGCGGCCGACGGCAGCTCGACGCCGGGGTAGGTGCCGCCCCCGACGGCGCCCGAGGATTCGACGACCTTGGCCTCCACGCCCCCGCCCGTCAGCTCGGCGGCGATCGCCTCGGCGCGTTCTCGTACGGCTTCCTGGCTCTCGGCGAGCATCCTCAGCGTCGGGAGCTCGTCGAGAGCACGCGGAGGATCCCGGTAGAGGCGGAGGGTGGACTCCAATCCGGCGAGGGTGCCCTTGTCGACCCGCAGCGCGCGACACATCGGATCGTCGCGTAGCCTCGCGACGAGGGCCTCACGGCCCAGCAGCACGCCCGCCTGAGGCCCACCGAGCAGCTTGTCTCCGGAGAACGCGACGAGGTCGGCGCCGGCGCGGAGTGAGTCGTGAGGGCGCGGCTCGCCGGGTAGCCCGAGGAGCTGAGGATCCATCAGGAGGCCGGACCCGAGGTCGTGTAGGAGCGGCACATCGTGCTCGTTGGCGAGGGTTGCGAGCTCCTCGAGCGACGCTTGCTCGGTGAACCCTGTGATACGGAAATTCGAGCGGTGCACCTTGAGCACGACGCGCACGTCACCCGACTTCAGGACCTTCGCGTAGTCGGCGGCACGCGTACGATTGGTGCTCCCCACCTCGACGAGTCTCGCTCCGGATCTCTCGAGGATCTCCGGGATGCGAAAGCCTCCTCCGATCTCGACGAGCTCACCCCGGGAGACGGCCACACCGGCCCCGGGGGCGAGCGTCGTGAGGGCGAGAACGAGCGCGGCGGCGGCGTTGTTCACCACGAGCGCGTCCTCGGCTCCGGTCAGCTCCGTGAGCAGCGACACGCAGTGCTGGTAGCGACTCCCCCGCTCGCCCGCCTCGAGGTCGTACTCGAGGTTCGTGTACTGGCCCGCGGCGGCCGCCATCGCCGCTACTGCCGCGTCCGCCAGCGGGGCGCGTCCCAGGTTCGTGTGCAGAACGACGCCGGTCGCGTTGATCACCTGGCGGAGCGAGGGCACATCCGCGGCCTCGAGCAACGCTTCGGCAATACCGGCATAGGCTGCGCTGTCGGCAGGATCGTCGGGCCCGTTCCCCTCCCCGATCCGCCGTCGAATCGCGTCCACGGCACCTCGGGCGGCGTCCACGACTCGGCTGCGCGGATACCCCTCGAGCAGAGGCCCGAAGTCGGCCGATGCAATCAGGGCGTCGACGGACGGGATACGACTCCGTGGGTCGCTCATGGACGGAAGCCCAACGTGTCGGCTGGCGCCGGCTGACCGGGTCCCGCGGCCGGACCGGCGTCGGTCGCGTCGCCATTTGGGGGGACGGAGTCGGCCGCCTGAGCAGAGTCTGGTGGCGGTGGTGGCGGCGGCGGCGTGTATTCGAGGGTCACGTCACCGCCGCCGCCCAGGAGCCCGCTGATGTTGACCACCGACGTGACGCGGATCTCGAACGTCCCCTCGACCAGTGGACGGTCGAGCACGCCCACGAGCCTTCGACCGGGGGGGGTTCTTCCGGGGCGAGCCTGGGTCGGGGCGCCCTGGAGCCGGGCGGGCACCGGTCGGGCCGCAGGTGCCCCGGCGTCGACGGCCGCACCCGTGGCTCCCCCCGGGTCCACTGCCACCTGCGCGGTGTCGGCAGGGCCGGCACCGGCGTCCACAGAGTCGGCAGTGGGCGGTGGCGGAGCGAGCGTGTCGGCAAGCGCCGCGGCGCTGTCGGCCGCCGCCTGCTCCTGAGCCGCTCGGTCCGCGGCGTCGAGTGAGTCGAGGCGCGCAAAGGAATCCGCGATCTGGTCGACATATCGGGCGTACTCGATCTCGTGATAAAGGCGCGTCACGAGCGGAGCCTCGCCGTCCTCACGTGTGATGCGTATGCCGATCTGGTCCGAGGAAGACGCCGGGTCGAGGTAGTCGTCGAAGTCGATGACGACGGTGACCGAGTCGAGAGACCGGGCGCCGATGGCGACGGCGGGGGTCGTGTCCGGTGCAAGTAGGGGGATCTCGACCACGAGCGTGTCGCCCGCCGCGACCGAGATCGGCACAGACCCGCTGGCTTCGCGGGGGCCGAGCCGACGGTCACGGTCCTGGTCCTGAAAGGCCGTCACCACGAAGTCGCCGGCGGGCAGGTAGCGGAACGCGAAGACCCCGCTGTCGTCCGCACGAGCGACGTGAAAGAGCGAGTCGGAACCTACCGCCTGAACCGTGGCGCCCCCCAAGCCCCGACCTGTGAGTCGATCCCACGCTTCGCCAGCGAGGGTCGACGTGAGCGCCACCTGGCCCCCGGTCGAGAAGACGAGCTCGAAGGCGTCCCGCATGCGGTTGCCGAACAAGTCGCTGACCACGGGCAGGAGCGTGACGCGGTAGAGGAGGCCTGGCTGGAATCCACCCTCGAGTGAGACCGAGAGCGAGGTCCGCCCATGGCTCACGCGCACGGCTCCGGTCAGCGGTGATACCGTCACGGCGGAGGACAGATCGCCGTCGGCGACGGTCTCGCTGATGCGCTCGTTGAACTGGAAGCGGACCCGGCCACCGGACTCGGTCATCTCTCCGAAGGTATCGGGCTCCGTCGCGATGATCACGGGTGGACGCCGGTCCTCGGGACCTCCTGGAGGCGCCGCCTGGTTCGCGCAGGCGCCCGTCACACCCACGGCGACGGCCGCCAGAACGGCGGCGGCTGGACCGCCGCCCCTGTTCAGGCTTCCGCCTCGAGGGCGGCCAGCTTCTCTCGAAGCTTGGAGCCCTGCTCCTCGAGCTGGAGCGTACGATCGCGCTCCTTCTGCACTACGTCGGCCGGGGCGCGGGACACGAACTTCTCGTTCTCGAGCTTCTTCTTGGTGCCCGCGAGCAGCTGACCGAGGCGAGTGATCTCGTCGGTCAGGCGCGAGCGCTCACGCTCCACGTCGATCACGCCCTCCAAAGGCACGAACAGCTCGGCGCCGTTTCCGATGACGGCGTGAGCGCCGACCCCGCTGCCCGGGGAGGTCTCGATGCGGTCGACGCGGGCGAGCTGCTCGAACGCGGCCGCCTTCTCACCCACCACGGACATGAACGCCTCGCTGCCACCGGTCACGTGGACGCCGATGCGCTTGCCCTCGGGGACTCCGTACTCCTTCCGAAGCCGACGCACCTCGACGATGAGCTGTTGGAGGCCTCCCATCAGGCCCTCGGCCTCTTCCGAGACGAAGGCTTCGTCCGTCACGGGCCACGCAGCCACGATCAAGTCCTCGGCTCGCTCCGTGCCCTCGGCCGCCGGCAGACGCTCCCACAGCTCCGCCGTGACGAACGGGACGATCGGGTGCAGGAGCCGCATCGAACGGTCCAGCACCGTGACCAGCGTGGAGCGCGCGGCCTCGCGGCTCGCCGGATCGGCGTCCGGTCCGAGCCGGTTCTTCACCAGCTCCAGGTACCAGTCGCAGACGTCACCCCAGAAGAAGTGGTACAGCCCCTCCGCCACCTCGTGCAGACGGAACCGTTCAAGGTCCTGGGTCGCCTGCGCGGTCGCCTTCTGCAGCTTCGAGATGATCCAGACGTCCTCGAGCTGAAGGTCATCCGCCACCTCGCGCACGGGCTTCACCGGCGCGTCCCCGAGGCTCATGAGCGCGAAGCGGCCCGCGTTCCAAATCTTGTTCGCGAAGTTGCGCCCGCTGGCGAAGGCCGCCTCGACGTTCTCGTGGTCGAGGTTGATGTCGGTGCCGATCGCGCACTGGCTGATGATCGTGTAGCGCATGGCGTCGGCGCCCCAGGCCTCGACCACGGCCAGCGGATCGATGCCGTTGCCGAGCGACTTCGACATCTTCCGGCCCTTCATGTCACGGACCGTGCCGTGCAGGTAGACCTGCGTGAACGGCACCTCTCCTTGGAACTCCAAGCCCATCATGATCATGCGGGAGACCCAGAAGAACAGGATCTCGGGCGCGGTGACCATCGTGTGGCCCGGATAGAACGCCTTCAGGTCCTCGGTCTGCTTGGGCCACCCGAACACCGAGAACGGCCACAGCTGCGAGCTGAACCAGGTGTCCAGCACATCCGGGTCCTGACGGAGCTCTGTCGAGCCGCACTCGGGGCACTCGGTGGGATCCTCGCGGGCGACGACGACGTGCTCGGCGGGACAGTACCAGACCGGAATTCGGTGTCCCCACCACAGCTGCCGCGAGATGCACCAGTCGCGGATGTTCTCCATCCAGTGCTCGTACACGCGCTGCCAGTGGCGCGGCATGAAGGTCACGGTCCCGTCGTGGGACGCCTTCAACGCCGGCTCGGCCAGCGGCTTCATCTTCACGAACCACTGCTCCGAGAGGCGCGGCTCGACCACGGTGTCGCAGCGGTAGCAGTGCGGCACGGAGTGCGTGTGCGTGTCCTCGCCGCCGAGGAGTCCCTCTTCCTCCAACGCCTTCAGCACGGCCTTGCGGGCCGCGAAGCGCTCCATGCCGCGGAACGCCTCGGGGGCGGCCTCGCCCATATGCGCGTCGGGCGTCATGACGTCGATGATCTCGAGGCCGGCGCGCTGTCCGATCTCGAAGTCGTTCGGGTCGTGGGCGGGGGTAACCTTGACCATGCCCGAGCCGAAGTCCGGATCGACGACGTCGTCCGCAACGATCGGGATCGACCGGCCCGTCAGCGGCAGCTCCACCTCGACACCGACGAGCCCGGCGTAGCGCTCGTCCTTCGGGTGGACCGCGACGCCCGTGTCACCGAGCATGGTCTCCGGCCGGGTCGTCGAAACGGTGACGTACCAGCGCCCGTGCTCAGTCTGGCCCACTGCCTCGGCTCCGGCCGCGCTCGCGGCCCGGGCGGCGTCGGCCGCCGACTCGGGCAGCGGGTAGCGAAGGTGCCACAGCCGTCCCTCGGTCTCCGCCCCCTCCGCCTCCTCGTTCGACAGGGCCGTCAGGCACCGCGGGCACCAGTTGATGATGTACTCGCCCCGGTAGATCAGGCCCTTCTCGTACAGTCGGACGAAGACCTCGCGGACGGCGGTCCTGAGGTCGTCGTCGAGGGTGAAGCGCGTGCGCTCCCAGTCGCAGGACGCCCCGATCGCCTCGAGCTGCTTGAGGATCGTCCCGCCGGTCTCGCCGACGAAGCTCCAGACCCGCTCCACGAACTTTTCACGACCCAGGTCGTCTCGGTGCTTCCCCTCGGCGGCGAGCTGGCGCTCCACGACGTTCTGGGTGGCGATGCCCGCGTGGTCGGTGCCCGGGACCCAAAGAGCCGCCCTACCCTGCATCCTCCGCCAGCGGATGAGCACGTCCTGGACCGTGTTGTTCAGCCCGTGGCCCATGTGGAGCGCCGCCGTGACGTTCGGCGGCGGGATGACGATCACGTACGGCTCGCGCCCGTCCTCCAGGACGGCCGAGGCCGGCACGTGGAAGTGGCCGCCCTCGACCCAGCGCGCGTAGCGGGCTGGCTCGATCGACTGCGGATCGAGACGGGGCGCGAGCTCCTGGGTCACGTGGACTATCCTCTCGGGACTGGGTTGGGCACGACCAGCGAGCGACTGACTGGGTCCGGCCGAGCCGTAAGTATGGCGAGCCGCCTGCGGCTTCGGAACCGGCGCGGGTGGCGCCGTTGGGGACGAAGGCCGAAGGGCCTCAGCGACCCCCGGCCGCCTGGGTCGCGAAGAAGCTCGGGTCGATATTGCGCAGCGTCTGTACCCTCTCGGGTACGTCGCTCACCGCCTCGGGTCGCTCGGCCTGCAGGCTCTTGAAGATCGTCTCGGGGATCTTCAGGAAGGCTTCCGCGGCGGCGGGGCCGAACTGGGTTCCGGTCTCCCGCTCGACCTCCTCCAGCGCCATTTCGGAGGGGCACGAGTCCCGGTACGCGCGCTTGGACGTCATGGCGTCGTACGCGTCGCAGACCGCCATGACTTGTGCAACGAGCGGAATGCGCTCGCCCGCAAGGCCCTCGGGATACCCTTTCCCGTCCCAACGTTCGTGATGATAGCGAACGCCCGCCGTGAGGTGCTGGAGCGTGGGGATGCTCTCCA
>JAHEKM010000120.1 GCA_024638325.1 Gemmatimonadota bacterium
GTGGTCGAGGCCTCGGTCTCGCGGGTCACCGACACCCCCGACTTCTTTCGCCGCGAGGGCGCCGCCTACCCGGAGCACGGCGGCCGCTTCACCGGCGAGCCCTCCTACTTCACGATGGACGAGGAGCGCGAGCTCCTCTTCCTCCCCCTGGCCGCTCCGATTCCGTACTGGTACGGCGGCGACCGGCCGGGCGCGAACCTCTTCGGCAACTCGGTGGTCGCCGTGGATGTCCGCACGGGCGAGTACCGCTGGCACTTCCAGACCATCCACCACGACCTGTGGGACCATGATCCGCCCGCACCCCCGGTGCTGTTCGAAGCACCGCTGGAAGGTGGCCCGGTGCCCGCGCTCGCGGTGACCACCAAGTCGGGGTACGTCTACCTCCTCAATCGTGAGACCGGCGCACCGCTCTTCGATATCGAGGAGCGGCCGGTTCCGGCCAGCGACGTGCCCGGGGAGGTGGCCTACCCGACCCAGCCGATCCCGGTGGGGTTGGCGACCTCCCGCACGAGCTTCTCACCGTCCGATCTGGTGACGGCGGACGACACGTCCCCCGAGCACGCCGCCGCATGCTCGGCCCTGCTCGAAGACGTCGGGGAGATCTACAACGCGGGACCGTTTACGCCGTGGGCGTACCGAGGTCCCGGCGTACCCGTGCGGACCACCCTGCTCTTTCCGGGACTGCTCGGGGGCCACAACTGGGGCGGAGGTGCCTTCGACCCGAACACGGGCTACGTGATGGTGTTCAGCCGGGACGTCGGAACGTTCGGATGGATCGAGGACGCACCAGACGCGGAGCTGGTACCGTTTCGGCGCGGGAGCCCCAGGCCGGGCAACTTCGACGTCGCCATGGGCGATGCGCGCTGGCCGTGTCAGAAGCCTCCATGGGGACGGATGACCGCAATCGATGCCGCCACCGGGCGGGTCGCCTGGCAGGTGCCGGTCGGCGTCACCGAAGGCCTCGCACCGAACCTCCGGATCACCGGACGACCCGGTCGCGCGGGTGCGATCGTCACGGCGGGGGGGCTCGTCTTCATCGCTTCCACGGACGACAACCGCTTTCGAGCGTTCGAGGCCGCCACCGGCCAGGTGCTTTGGGCGGACGAGTTGGAAGCACGCGGGAACGCCAACCCCATGACCTACGGGGGTGCCAATGGGCGGCAGTATGTCGTGATCGTCGCGACGGATCAGGTCATCGCGTACCGCCTGCCCTGACGTCAGCCAAGGAGCGAGTCGCATGAGCAGGAAGCTGAGTCGACGGGACACGTTGAAGTTGGTGGGCTCGGCGGTCGTCGGATCCGGACTGGTCGCCGTCGGAGCCGGAAGCGCGTCTGCACGCCCAGGGCCGGCCCCGGCGCGCGAGCACGTGCGGCGTCCCGACCGCGACGCCGACATGCGGGGCATCTTCGTCATTCTTTCGACGCCGTACACCGCGTCCGAGGCGGTCGACTTCGACGACCTGGCGTTCCAAGTCGAGTGGCTCGACCACGCGGGTGTGCACGGACTGGTATGGCCCCAGAACTCGAGCGACTACCCGCGTCTGACGACCGCCGAAATCCGGCGAGGCATGGAGGTGCTCGCCGAGGCCAATCGGGGCCGGGACATGACGCTCGTGCTCGGTGTGCAGCAGGACTCCACCGACGAGATGGTGGCCCTCGCACGCTTCGCCGAGGACCTCGGGCCGGACATGATGATCGCGATGCCGCCGAAGGTCGGAAGCTCCTTGGCCGACTACCGGACGTACTACGAAGCCCTGGCTGGGGTCACGAGCCGGCCGGTCATGATCCAGACGCAGCCCAACCTGCCAGGCGTCGAGTTCGAGACCGACTTCATCTTGGACCTCGCTCGCCGGCATCCTCATCTGGGCTACGTGAAGGAAGAGGCTCAGCCCGTGTTCGACCGGATTCAGGCCCTGGTCGGCCGGCCGGAGATCGAACGGGTCTTCTCGGCCATGCGCGGACGGTACTTCGCGTACGACCTCCGCCTCGGAGTGGACGGGCTCGTGAGCGGAATGGGCATGTATGCCGACGTCTTCGTGGCGATGTGGGACGCGTACACCCGGGGGGATTGGGACGAGGTTCGCGACATCCATGGACACCTGCTGGTGATGCTCACCTGTGAGAGCGAGATCCCCGTGGCCGGCCGCTATCTGCTCCACCGGCGCGGTATCTTCAGGAGTCGGACGCAGCGCGGACGGGACACCCGCCTCAACGAGGTGCAGATCGCCGAAATCGAGCACAACTTGCGGGGGCTGGAGCCGTACTTGAAGCAGGTTCCGCGGCGCGCGTAGGACGTCCGGCCCCAGCCCACCAAACAACTCGCGAACACCTGGTGTAGAAGTCGCCCATGCTGCTACTCCAGACGATCCTGTTCGCGGCCGCGCCGCTCATCGCGATGACGAATCCGGTGGCCGAGGTGCCCCTGTTCCTCAACCTCGTGGGCGGGCGCACCAAGGCCGAGGCACACCGGGCGGCGATCGGTGTGGCGCTGGGCGTGTGGGCGATTTTGTCGCTGTCGGCGGTGGGAGGCCTCCAGTTTCTCACGTTTCTGGGCATCGAGCTGTCCGCTTTTCGGGCGGCCGGCGGACTGTTGTTGGTGGTCATGGGCCTCGAGATGCTCAAAGGCGAAGAGCCCGAGAGCCGCAGCGCGCAGCGGACCTCCGACGACGCCAAGGACGCCCTGTGGGTGCCGCTCACGATGCCGCTGCTGGCCGGTCCAGGCGCCATCGCGATCACCGTGAGTCTGACGGTCCGGGATCCGTACATGGTGTGGTGGGTGCCTGTCGCGACCCTGGCCGCCATCACGCTCGCGGCGCTGACCGTCTATGTGGTCCTCGCGCTCTCGGGATTCATCCGCGACCACATCCATCGTCGTGGCACCCGAATCCTGACCCGCTTCTCGGGACTCATACTGGTAGCGATCGGTTGCCAGATGGGTTTCACGGGAATCGCCGAGTTCTTCTCGCTCTAAGACGGGTCTGCCCTGGCGGTGACCCACGCCGGATCTCATTGTCACGCACGTGACTCGTGCGAGGAGGGCGTGAGAGTGGACGGACCTGAGGGACGGCCCCGGCTGACCCGGCGCGCAGCACTGCGGTTGATCGGCGCCGGAAGTGGCGCGGGGCTCCTGGCCGGACTCGGTCGCCTGGCGTTGCCAGACCGGCTCGCGGCAACGGTGGCGCCCGCCGCGTCGCGGCCGGCGCAGGATGGACCCGTCATTCGGACGCTGACCGGCGACATACCCGTGGGCATGCTGCCAGACGGCGCTGTCCTCTTCCACGAGCACCTCTCGATCCAACTCGGGCCCCGGCCTTCGTTCCACGCCGATGTCGACCTGATGGCGGACGAGGTTCGCGCCGCCTCCGCGGACGGCGTCGCGCTCATCGTGGACGGGGGCCACCCCGACATGGGGCGCGACCTCGAGGCGCTTCGGCGGATCGCCCGTGAGACGGACTTCCCTATCGTGGCGAGCGGCGGCTACTACATGCAGCGCACGTATCCACCGGAGCTTTCAACCATGTCGGCCGAGCAGATCGCCGATGGGCTCGCCGCCGAGGCCGCGCGCGACCGACTCGGTGCGTTCGGCGAGATCGGGCAACAGGACGGTGAGCTCACCGCCGACGAGCGGAAGGTCCACCGGGCGGTGGCGCTCGCACATGTCCGCACTGGTATCCCCGTCTTCACCCACAACGCGTACAGCATCCGCTCGCCAGACGTCCCCCGGGACACGGCCCTTCGCCAGCTCGACATCTACGAGGCGGTCGGTGCCGACCCGCAGAACCTCTGCATTGGACACGTCTGCTGCCTCGACGACCCGGCCGCGGACATCGCGGTCGCGCTCGCGCGGCGCGGCGTCTACGTCGGCTTCGACCGGGTGACGCTCAACGGCACCATGCCGGATGAGAACCGCGTGATCATGGCCATGGCGATGATCGAGGCGGGCCACGCCGACAAGCTGCTCCTGTCGTCGGACTTCTACTCCTCGCCCGCGCTCAAGGCGAACGGCGGGCCGGGGCTGGCGCAAACCGCTACAGTCTTCGGTCGCATGCTGACCGAGGCCGGCCTCGACGACGCTACCTTACGCATGGTCCTGGAGGAGAACCCACGTCGGTTCTTGGCGTTCGCACCGAGGACCCCACGATAACGTCGGATTCCTCGGAAAAACCTACGAGTTCGTACGCTGAGGAGGCGTCTGGACCGATTCACCGCCGCGCCCGTCCGACGAGACACCGACGAGACTCGCCTCTCGACGCCATCCAAGCGCACTTCCGCACCTCTTTGTCCGAGGCCAATGCCGTGACCCGCCAGACGCACCCCGAGTCACAACCACAACAATGTCGTGATTTGCGCTCAATATTACATTTTCGTCGCTTGTACGATATGGGTGCAATATATGTAAGATATTTAATAGCAATGATTTATGGGTATCGACGAGCGTGCGGGCCGACGGCACGTGGCTTGCTCTCTGCCCCGGTCATTGCAGCGTGCGCAGTATCCACAACGACCGACAGAACAACAAAGGCGATTCAATGGCGAAGACAGCAGCAGCCGGCACGAATGGTGTGGGAGGGAGTGTGAAGGGGGGCGGCTACGCGGGGGGATCTCCACGCCTCGCGGCGATCTCGGCCGTGACGAACTACGAGCAAGGCCCCCCCATGGACTTCATCGACACCCCGGCTCAGGACGTGTTCTACGCGAACGTCTTCAGCAAGTCCGTGATGAAGGAGCGGCTTCCCAAGACGGTCTACAAGGCACTGGTAGCCACGATCGATTCGGGCGCCGAACTGGATGCGGGCATCGCCGACATCGTCGCCGCGGCCATGAAGGATTGGGCCATGGAGAAGGGCGCGACGCACTACGCCCACGTCTTCTACCCGCTCACCGGGCTGACGGCGGAAAAGCACGACAGCTTCCTGGTCCCGGACGGCGAGGGGAGTGCCGTAGCGGAGTTCAGTGGTGCGCAGCTCATCCAGGGTGAGCCGGACGGCTCCAGCTTCCCGAGCGGTGGCATCCGGGCCACGTTCGAGGCCCGGGGCTACACGATCTGGGACGTCACGAGCCCGGCGTACATCCTCGAGAACTCGAACGGCCGGACCCTGTGCATCCCGACCGCCTTCGTCTCGTGGACCGGCGAGGCGATGGACAAGAAGACCCCCGTCCTTCGCTCCATGCAGGCGCTCAACAAGCAGGCGCAGCGCGTGCTGAAGCTCTTCGGCCACACCGATGGCGCGATGGTGTCGTCGACGGCAGGCCCGGAGCAGGAGTACTTCCTGATCGACAAGAATTTCTACTACGCCCGTCCCGACCTGATGACGGCGGGCCGGACGCTCTTCGGTGCCCCGCCGCCGAAGGGCCAGGAGTTCGACGACCACTACTTCGGTGCGATCACCGAACGCGTCCTCTCCTTCATGCTCGACGCCGAGCGTGAGCTCTCCAAGCTCGGTATTCCGGTGAAGACGCGTCACAACGAGGTGGCTCCCGGCCAGTACGAGATCGCCCCCACCTTCGAGTCGGCCAACCTGGCCACGGACCATCAGCAGCTCATGATGACGGTTCTCAAGAAGGTCGCCGACAAGTACGGAATGGCCTGGATCTCGCACGAGAAGCCCTTCGCCGGCGTAAACGGCTCGGGCAAGCACGTGAACTTCTCCATGGGCAGCTCGACGCAGGGCAACCTGCTCGACCCGGGCGACACGCCACACGACAACGCTCAGTTCCTGGTCTTCTGCGCGGCGGTCATTCGCGCGGTCTACAAGTACCAGGGCCTGCTGCGTGCGGTCGTCGCTTCTGCGGGCAACGACCACCGACTCGGCGCCAACGAGGCGCCGCCGGCGATCCTCTCGGTCTTCCTGGGCGACCAGCTCACCGACGTCTTCGAGCAGATCAAGAAGGGCGGCGCCAAGAAGTCGAAGGCCGCGGGGATGATGACGGTCGGCGTCGACATGCTTCCGCCCATCCCCAAGCACGCGGGCGACCGGAACCGGACGAGTCCGTTCGCGTTCACCGGCAACCGGTTCGAGTTCCGCGCCGTCGGCTCGAACCAGTCGATTGCGGGTCCGCTGGTGGCGATGAACACCATCGTCGCCGAGTCGCTCGACTACTGCGCGACCGAGCTCGAGAAGGCCACCAAGGGGAAGTCCGACGGGCTCAACGCCGCCGTGCAGGACCTGCTGGCCACCATCATGAAAGAGTGCGACAGCATCATCTTCAACGGCGACGGCTACTCGGAGGAGTGGCACCAAGAAGCCGAGAAGCGCGGGTTGCTCAATCTGAAGACCGCGGCCGACGCGCTGCCGTACCTGAAGAACAAGGAAGTCGAGAAGCTCCTGGACAAGTACCAGGTGCTGAGCCCCCGGGAGCTCGAGAGTCGGTACGAGGTGTATACCGAGCAGTACATCGGCACGGTAGCGGTCGAAGCGAACCTCACGGTCGAGATCGGGGCGACGATGATCTTCCCGGCGGCGGTCCGCTACCAGAACGAGCTCGCCGCCACCGCGGCGAACCTCAAGGCCCTGGGCTACGAGTTCGACACGGACACGCTGGACACCGTGACGGCGCTCGTGAAGTCCCTACAGGACTCCATCGCCGCGCTCAAGAAGGAGATGGAGCACGAGGGCAACGGCGACCCCGACGCCGAGGCGAGGCACGCGTGCGACAAGATCCTCCCGGCCATGCTCGAGGTCCGTAAGTACGCAGACGCGCTGGAGGGCTTGGTCGCTGACGACCTCTGGCCGCTGCCGACCTACCAGGAGATGCTCTTCATCAAGTAGCGCTCCGGCAGCACAGCGGTACAAAGAAGGGGCGACGGCTGCGGCCGTCGCCCCTTCGGCATCTTCGAGGCCCGCGTCGAACGCGAGCCCCCGGGTCAGCCCTCGCGGCGGAAGCGTCCCACGTAGGCGGCCTTGCCCACGACCTTCCCCTCGAGCGCCGCGAAGATCTCCTCACGCGAGGCCGTGGCCGGAAGCTCCAGCGTGCCGTTCAGGGCGAAGAGCTCGAACACGTAGTGGTGGTAGCGTGGACCGGGAGGTGCACCGGGGCCGCGGTAGCCGCGCTGTGTCTGCATGGAGCCGTCGGGTAGCCCACCCTCCGGAATGCCACCGGCCGACGCGGGGATATTCCACGCCGCCCAATGCATGAAGCCGACGGGGCTTTGAAAGGCCGGTTCGATGTCGGTCATGACCAGCGCGAAGCTCACCGTGCCCTCGGGGATGTTCGAAAAGGCGAAGCCCGGCTGGATGTTCTCGCCGGCGCCCGAGTAACGGACCGGCACGATACCGCCGTCGGGGAACGCCGCGGTCTCCATGACGAGGGGTACCATCTGGAAGCCTCCGCCCCCTCGCTGGGCCGAGGCATCCGACGCCGCGACGAATCCGGCTGCGAGCAGGATCAACGTCGCCTTCAAGACGTTCTTGGACATCAATTGGCACTCCGTAGTCGTGGTGGGGAACGGCGTTTCCGCACTCAGGAAGACAACCGGCCCCGGGATTCGTTGAGGAACCCCGGGGCCGGCGTCGTCTGCGGGTCGTCTACGGGACTCGCGTCGGCGGGTCGATCATATCGGCCGGAGCGCTCGCGACTTCCTTCACGAAGTACGCCATGAAGCGGGCCATCCGCTCCATACCGGGTACGGACACCATGTCGACCACCTCACCGGTCGTGTGGTACATGGGTGGGCCTTGCATCGTGGTGAAGACGGGCACGCCCGTGCGCCGGTACGCGCCGCCCTCGCCGCTCGCCATAGTGTTGGGGCCCGAGACGAAGTTCGTGCCGTAGCGCTCGACACCGCGCGCAATGAGGCCCTCCAGGTACGGCGCCGAGTTCGTGACCCCGGCGACGATCGGCGCCTCGTGCGCGTCCATCGTCCACTCGCGGTACCCATCCGGGTGCTCGCTTCGAGCCGGTGCGATGTTGCGCTGGGCGGTGTGCTCGAGGTTCACGATCACCACGGCGCCCTCGATGATGTCGGGGTTCATCGACACGAAGTTGCTCGGGCCGCTGAGGCCGCTGGAGTGGTGCCCCGCGCTGGCGACGAACACGATGCTGCGCTCCTGACGCATCTCGGGTCGGGCGAAGTGACGGGCCAAGGCGACGAGGACGGCCAGGCCATCCCCGTTGTCCCCCGCCCCGTCGAACCAGGCATCGGCGTGCGCGTTGAGCACGATGTACTCGTCTGGGTTGGTCGTGCCCCGCACCATCGCCACGGCATTCGCGGACGAGAGCCCCGTACGCCGTTCGGACGCGAGGCGCAGGCTCACGCGGACTTCCGTACCGGCCCCCGCGGCCTCGCTCAGAACGCGCTCGAGGAAGAGCCCGTCTCTGCCACCGATGTTGAAGCAGTTACCGCCACCACAGCCGATGTCACGTGACCGCATGTTGCCCGGCAGGTCCAGGACGGTCAGTACCGCGACGGCCCCCCGGGCGAGCAGATCCTGAGAGCGCGGCCCGACCGGGCTCCGGATGAACACCGTGTGCCCCTGCGGGATCGCTTTCTGGACCGCGATCTTGCCGCGTAGGTCGAGGCGCTGGAGCTCGGCAGGCATCGCGGTCCCCACCCACACCAGCGGAGCCGTGATCCCGCTCGCCGAAAGGTCTCCCGCGGACAGCGGCATCGCGCTCTCGAGCACCACGTCGCCTGAGCCGGCTCCGAAGGCGGGGTCGCCATGAAGCCGAACCTCCCACGAGGTCGGCAGCCAGATGGAGCCATCTGGACTCTGGTCGAAGCGCTGCAATTCGGCGTTCGAGAGACCGGCCGCGACGAACTGATCGCGCGCCCACTCGATGGTGCGGTTGCCCGACGGAAGACCGGTCACGCGGCCCCACAACATGCCCTCGCCGATCTCTCGGGTCTCGCGGCTCTCCACAGAGAAGGCGACGACCTCCTCCAGATGCCGTCGGATCGCGTCACCCTGCAGCTCTCGGAAGTCGCCCTCACCCCGCGGTACCACGGCGGGTGCGGCCCCACGCACCGAAATGACCTGGAGCGCCTCGGGGTCGAAGCCGGGCGGAAGGGGGACGCCGAACCACGCACCCGGGGACGACTGAGCGGCCACCGCGAGCGGCTGCGCGAGAAGCATAGCCGTGGCCGCCAAAAGGAGGGCCATCGGGCGAACGGGTACTGTCATGTCGTGTGGCATTCGAAGGGGCGCCGTCTCCACGCGTCGGGTGGACAGCTTATGCGGTCTCCAGCCGACACCGCCACCCCTCGGTCACGTTGACTTCTCCTGTCATGCCCCGGACAATGAGCGCTCTCAGTTTCGAGGACCCCACCGAACGTGGAGGAAGGAGGCCATGAGGCGTCCCCGCACCGTGCTGTCGGCGCTTGCCGTGCTGTTCGTCGCAGGTCCGTTGGCGACACCCGTCACGGCGCAGTCGAATCGCCCCGTCGAGCTCGCCGCTTCGGTCGACGACGGCTTCACCATCGCGGTGGTCGGCGACATCATCATCGCCCATTCGCTCGAGCACATGATGTCCAATCCGCGGTTCGCGGAGGTCGTGCGGATCCTACGAGATGCAGACGTCGCGACCGGGAATCTCGAAACGCAGATCGTCGACGGCCGGACCTGGGTCGGCCGGCGGGGCGGGAGCACCCACGCCGCGGAGCCGGAGT